>JANXTB010000148.1 GCA_025356415.1 Hyphomicrobiales bacterium | reverse complement strand
ACTGCCCGACATGTCGCGCTTCCAGGCGCCCTCCCCGCCGCGTCCGCCGAGCGAGTTGCTGGCCCTCGCCGTCGATCTCCTGCGCAACGCCAAGCGTCCGCTGATTCTCGCTGGCCGCGGCGACATTTCGCAGGAGGCGTGGGATGCGCGCGTGCGTCTCGCCGAGCGGCTGGGCGCCGTCGTGTTCACCGACCTGCGCAATCGCGCTGTGTTTCCGACGGACCATCCCGCGCATGTGCTCGCGCCCGCGGGGCACCAGAAGATCGGCCCGGCAGTGCGCGACGTCATCAACGACGCTGATGTCATTCTCGCGCTGGAATGGTGGGATCTTGGCACCGCGACCAACCGCGAGAACGATATCCCGGCCACCCGCGCCAAGGTGATCAGCGCCACGCTGGATCCGATCTTGCACAATGGCGCGCACATGAACTACATGCGGCTCGGGCCTGTCGACGTTCCCATCTCCGCGTCGGCCGATGCGCTCGTGGCTGATCTGAATGACGCGCTCGGGCCGGGCGTCCGCGAACCGTGGCGCCAGCGCCCCGCGCCGAAGCCGCACGCGCCCGACACTAAGCCAACCATGGTGGCGATAGCACGCGAACTGCGCGCGGCCTTCGAGGATCCGGACAAAGTCAGCATCGCCGTCCTGTGCCGCGCCTGGCCGAGCGATATCTGGCCATTTCACAATCCGCTCTCGTATCTCGGGCGCGATGGCGGCGGGGGACTCGGGTCTGGTCCCGGCATCGCCGTGGGAGCGGCGCTCGCCCTGCATACACGCGGCCGGCACACGGTCGCGATCGTCGGCGATGGCGATTTCTGCATGGGCGCCTCAGCGGTCTGGAGCGCCGCCCGCTCGCGCATCCCGACGCTGATCATCGTCAACAACAACCGCTCTTATTTTAATGACGAGATGCATCAGGACGCGGTCGCGCGCCGGCGCAACAGGCCTGCGTCGAACCGCTGGATTGGTCAGCGCATCGCCGATCCCGAAGTGAACATCGCGGAACTCGCCCATTCGCAGGGTGCGGTCGGCATCGGGCCGGTAACCAGCATCGAGGCGCTGCGGAACGCGATCCGCCAGGGCGTCGATGTACTGAAAGCGGGCGGCGTCTGCGTAATCGACGTCCACGTCGAGCCCGGCGAAGAACGCGGCGCGGCGGCCACCACGACCCAGCGGGCCAAATAATCGCTCGCGCGAGCAAGCCAGCAACCAGATGAGATGAGACTCCGATGCAAAGGAAAATCATGCCGACCGGTTCGCGGGCCCAGTCTGCAGCCGCATCGTGGGGTTGGCTTTTCGCCGCGGCGCTGATTCTGTGCGGCGCCGCCGAGCCGCTCGCCGCGCAGGACGTCGCCGATTTTTATCGCGGCAAGACCATCACGCTGATCGTCGGCGGCAACGCCGGCGGCGGCTACGACGTCTATGCGCGCGCCATTGCGCAGCGCATCCCGAATTTCATTCCCGGCAAGCCGTCCATCGTCGTCGTCAATTCACCCGGCGCAGGTAGCCTCATCGCGGCGCGCACGCTTTACAACAATTCGGCGCAGGACGGCACGGTCATTGGCGAAATCTTTCGCGGCGCGATCGTCGAACCGCTGATCGGCAATGCGGACGCGGCGCGTTTCGACTCGCGCAAGTTCCAGTATCTCGCGAGCGCGGCGACCGCCGATGGCGGCACATGTTTCGTTCGCCCCGATGCGAAGGTGCAGACTTTCCGGCAGGCGCTCGACCAGCAGCTGATCGTCGGCGCAGCCGGGCGCGGCGCAGCGATCGGCGACATGCCTGTCATCCTGCAACGCATGTTCAAGACGAAGTTCAAGATCGTCGCCGGCTACAAGGGTAGCCCCGATACGCTGCAGGCTTTCGAGCGCGGCGAGATCGAGGCCGTCTGCGGACTTCAATATGCGGAAATGCTGATGCAAGTTCCCGGCTGGCTTCGCGACGGACAGGCGAAAGTGATCGTGCAGCTCGGCATGCGTCCGAACGACGACATGAGCCGTCAAGGGATACCGACCATCTGGGATTTTGTGAAAACGCAGGACGATCGCGCGACGCTTGAGCTCATTTTCGGTCAGCTTGAATTCGGACGGCCATTCGTGGCGCCCCCGGGGGTGCCCATCGACAGAGTCGCGGCCCTTCGAAAGGCGTTCCAGGACACGTTCAACGACCCTGGGTTCAAGGCCGACGCCGAGCGCATGAACCTCGAAATGGATCCGCGCACCGGCGAAGAACTTCAGGAACTCGTCGACAAGATTTTTGCGACGCGGCCCGAACTGGTCGCGCGCGCCCGAGAGGTCGTGAAATGATTGGACGCGCGTTCGCCCTTACTGTCGCAACGCTGGTCGGGGCGACTGGTCGTGTCTCGCGCTGCTTTTCAGATCGTATGTTTTCGCACAAAGCGCAGAAGGTGCGCGCCAAAACTTTCGTCGCCGCTACCCAGGCTCGACGAAGACGTAAAATGATTGTGACCCTCTAGCATCGCGAATGCGGGACTGCCGCCATCGCGCAGGCAAATCGCCTTCGCCAGTTCGAAGCCGGATGCAACAAAGGCCGGCGGATCAAATTCCGCGACGCTGACGCCGACTGGAGTGCGGCTTTGCGCGACATGCGTGAGCGGTGAGCGCCGGACCAGAAGATCCGTTTCCGAGCCGAAGTAGTCGAGCACATTGGACCGTGCTTCATCGGCGGAAAACGCATATTGCCCGCTCGAAAGCCACGCCGCGCGCACATTATCGCCAACGTCCACTTCGGGATCGAAGAGATAGGTGGCGACATGCGTGGCGCCTGCGGAATGACCGAAAAGGATAATCCGCTCGCCATCGCCGCCGAATTCCTTTCCGTGAGCCCTGATCCACCGGCAAACTGAGGCAATGTCCTGCGCGGCCTCGGGCCATGTCGCTTCGGGCGCGACCCGATAATTCATCACCGCGCCGACAAGCCCGGCGCGCGCCGCCCATCGTCCAACATTGCCGTGGTAGGTGTCATCGATCCGCTTGTCACCGCCGACAAAGCCGCCGCCGGGCACATAGAGGAGGACCGGCGCGAGCGCCTGAGCCCTGTTCCAGTAGATGTCCAACGCCTGCCGTGGATGCGGCCCGTAGGCGATCTCGAGGGACGACGCGAGCCCCTCGTCCAGTCCCGCAAGCAGACACGCTGCGGCCGTGCGCGGAAACAGCTGCGTGCAGCCGCGCGGTCTCGCTCCCGGACGTCATCTGTGCGATCCTGGCATCAGAAGTCGATCCCGAATTGGTCATACACGCTGTAGCGCCGCGAATTGCTGATGTCGTGGCTGAGTCCGATGCTGTGTGTCGGGCAATCGTCTTCGCAAAGATAGCAGACCTGGCAATCCTTGCCGTACGCGACATAAGCTTTCCCTGCGGCCTCGTCGAAACGGATCACGTCCACGGGACAGGCAAGGATGCAGAGCCCGCAACCCGTGCAGGTGGCGGGATCGATGGTGACCTTGATGCTGGCGTCGACGTTCATGCGTGTTCTTTCTGCAGCGCTTCGCCACGAATGATGGCGCCGATCGGGCCAAGGCCAGCTTCGGTATTCTTGATCGGGAACTTCACGCCGTCAGTCGGGAAGTCGATTCGCTCGAAGATGAAACCTTGCTCGCCGCGGCGAATGCCGTGCCAGCAGAACCATGACGGATCGGTATAGGGATAATCCTGGCGGAAGAATTGCTCGCGGCTCTCGGTGCGGTCGAGCGCCGAGCGATAGACCGCGCCCGCGCATTCGGCGACGTTGCGCGCCTCATGCACCTTGACGAGATCGTGCAAGTCCTGCGCATGAATTTCGCAGGTCATGCGCGAAACGTCTTCCGTGACCGCCAGCATAACTTGCAGCCGTTCGCCGCTGAGCACCATGCCGTCGACAACGCTCGCTTCCAGCCGTGCGAGATCGTCATGCAGCAGATCCGGCGTCTTCGCCCCTGGCTTGCGGCCAAGCGGCGCGAAAGCCGCGTCCCGCAGGGCTGAAAGCGTTTCTTCGGGCACGAAAGGCAACTGCTCTTCGAGACTTTCACGCGCAGCGCAATCGCCCGCATGCCAGCCAGAAACATTGCAGAAAGCCGTCGGCGAGCCCGCGCTGGCGTGTGTCCCTGTCGCATCATTCTTGGCCGCCGAGCCTGCAGCGAGCAGTCTCGGCACGTTGGTGCGTCCGTTGAGATCGATCTGAAGGCCGCTGCGGCCGCTCGCCCACATGCCCCACGTCGGCTCAATCGGCAGCGGCGTCACGGTCGGGTCAGGCACGTGCTCGGATAGCAGAATGCCGCCACCTCGATGAATTCTGTGAATGTCGGGCCAATAGGTGTCGTCTACGTGGCGCAAGTCGACGCAGACCGGCCCGTTCCCATCGATAATCTGCTTGGCGAAAGCGGCAACGACATGGGACAATTCGCTGCGCTCGAGGCGCACCGGATCGTATTTCTCCATGAAGCGCTCGCCCTTGGAGTTGATCAACCGCGCGCCGTGCGCAATGGCGACATTGTAACTTGGAAAATCGTAGCGCTTCATGAGCACATTGAACGTGCCGCCAAAGGTGAATTCCATATCGATTAGCCGCGCGCCAGCGCGAAAAGCCATGGCCGGGCCATCGCCGGTGTCATTGTCGACGCGATGCGTGCCCTTCATGGCGATCATGCCAGTCGCGACGATCGTGCGCTTGGCGCGCAGCACGACGAACACGCCACTGTGCACGTGAAAGCCCACGGCGCCCGCCGCCGCGCCGCGCGTCGGCCAGCATCCGTCCGAGGTGACAAGATCAGTGATGCACACGCGGTCGATGATCTTCACGCCGAGATCCGTGATGCGCCGGCGCATTTCGCGCATCGCCGCCTTCGGCTGATATTGCATGCCGCGCACATTGATCATGCCACGGCTGGCGAAGCGACGGATGTTTCCCTTGTCGTCCCTCGAGATCGGCACGCCCCAGCGCTCATAATCCTTCACGCGCTCGCGCTGGCCCTCGAGCAATTGATAGCTCCAGCGTTGGTCGCACATATATCCGCCGCGCGTGATGAACTCCTCCGCCCAGACATCGAGATCGTCGCTGTCGAGCGGGCATGTTGTGATGCCGCCCGACATGGTCGAGGCGCCGCTGCGGCTGACATAAGCCTTGTCGACGAGTATGACGCTGGCGCCGACCTCCGCCGCGCGCAATGCGGCCCATGTGCCCGCAAAGCCGCCCCCGATGATGAGGACATCCGCCTCATGCCGTTCCATATTTTCGCCGTTCACACGCGTCCCCGCTTGATTGCGCGGCGCGTTCAAACTGGTTCCGCGACCGGGCACAACGCGACCGTATTCGTTAATAAGTTAATTAGTCAAGCAGGTGACAAGCCGATTGAAGCTGGCTATGGTATGCGCCTTGATTGAGGTGAGCATGGCCAGGAATACGAAGGCGCTGCGTTCAGATGCGAAAGGCCGTGCGGCCTGGACGCCTGACGATCTCGCTACGGGGTTCACGCCCGAATTCTCTGCCGATCAGCATGTCGGAACGGCGCTGCGCGAAACATTCGGCGCCTTTGCGGGCGCGGTCGCCGACAACATGCGCGAGCTCGATCTCTCCTTGAACATGTGGTTCATCCTCCGCGCGCTGTGGGAAGCAGACGGGCGCACGCAGGTCGATCTCGCGGCCAAGCTTCGTCTGACGCCGGCCGCCATCGTTGGGCTCGTAAATGGATTGCAGGACGCGGGCCTCGTTGTCCGCGAGCGGTCCGAAACGGATGGACGCGCCTATTGCGTCTACCTCACCGCGCTTGGACGCCGAGTGCGCACCAAGGCGACGCGGCTCGCGCTGCAGGTCGACGCCAAGGCGCTGCGCGGATTCAGCGTCACCGAAATCGTGACGCTTCTCAATTTGCTCCAGAGGTTGCGAAGCAATCTGTCGGAATAAAAAACGAACAACAGGGATGAGACGATGAGCGAAGGAAAAATCAACGACACGATTCGAGCGCTGCCAATCGATTCGGCCACGCCCTTCGCCATTACGAAGATCGGCCACGTCGTTCTCAATGTGAGTGATCTGGCGCGCTCGACGAAGTTTTACACCGATGTGCTCGGCTTCAAGATCTCCGACATCTACGAGGAAAATATGGTGCCGGGCGGCATGGTGTTTCTTCGTTTCAACGCCGATCACCACGGCGTCGCGCTAATCGGGGCCCTGCCCGAAAACAAGAACAACGACGAATTGCATCACATGGCCTTCGCGGTCTCGACACTCGATGAAGTGTTCCGCGCGCGCGAACATCTCGCGAAACACAATGTGCCGCTCGTCTTCGAAGGCCGCCGCCGCGCCGGCGTGCAGATCGCCGTCGAGTTCCGTGACCCTGACGGCCACATGCTCGAAATCTACTGGGGTCTCGACCAGATTGGCAGCGACGGCGTCATGCGCCCGCCGCATGAATGGAAAGGCGCGCGCAGCCTCGAGGACGCCATCGCAAATCCCGTTCGCGGGCAAGACACGCGCGTCTACGACGAGCGCATGATCCGCCGCAAATAAGAACAAGAATTAAATATCGGAGGGGCGTCCATGAAATGGTGTCGCGTCGAAGCGCAAGCCGGGCCGTGTTACGGGATTGTCGGCGACAGCTCGATCGAGTTGGTCGAAGGCTCCCCCTTCGAGACTTGGCGGAAAAGTGGACAAAGCCTGCCGCTCGAGAGCGCGAGACTTCTCGTGCCCGTCATCCCGCCGGTCTTTTACGCGATCGGTTCAAATTATCGCGGGCACGTGCTGAAGATGGCGGAAGCGGCCGCGCGCGAGCCGGTCTTCTACGAACGCCCCCGCGTCGGCTACCGCGCCAACAACGCCCTGCTCGCGCATGGCGGCGCTATCGTAAAACCGGCTGACTCCAGCGACAAGTTTCAATATGAAGCGGAACTCGTCGCGGTGATCGGCAAGAGCGGCCGCAACATGAGCCGGCAGCAGGCGCAGGACTCCATCTTCGGCTACACGATCGGCAACGATGTCAGCGAGCGCGTCTGGCAGAAGAATGACCAGACCAACATCCGCGCAAAGAATTGCGACACATTCAAGCCAATGGGGCCGTGGATCATACAAGGCGGTGATCCGGCGCAGATGCGCACGCTCGTGCGGCTGAATGGCGAGACTGTGCACGATTTCCCGACCGGCGACATGCTGTTCGACGCGGCGGAAGTCATCCTCGAAATTTCCAAATACAACACGCTCTTTCCCGGCGATGTCGTCTGGCTGGGCACAGATGACAAGCCGCGGAACATGAAACCCGGCGACGACATCGAAATAGAGATTACCGGGATTGGCATTCTGAAAAACCACATCGTCGCAGCCTGACGGAACGCAGAAGTCCGACGGCGAAACAGATCAACGGGAGGGACAACAATGTCGAAAACCACACGCGCAATCTGTCTTGCTTTGGGCCTTGCGGCCATGGTCGGCCTGAATGGCGCCGTACAGGCGCAGGAGGCCTGGCCCACCAAACGCATTTCGTTCGTCATCGGCTTCGCCGTCGGCGGCTTCGCCGATACAGTCGGCCGCATCATCGCCAACAAGGTTGGCGAACGCCTGAATCAAAACATCATCATCCAGACGATGGAAGGCGCCGGCGGCAACTTGGCCGCTCGTCACGTCAGTTTGCAGCCCGCCGATGGCTACACTTTTCTGATCACCACGACCGGCCTCGCCATCAACGAGACGCTCTACAAGAACAAGCAATTCAGCGCAGCTTCCCTGATCCCCATCGCCATTCCGGTCTCGGCGCCGGAATCGCTCGTCACGAATCCGAAGTCGGGCATCAAGACGTTCCCGGACCTCATCGCCGCAGCGAAAGAAGGCCACGCCTTCATGGGCACGCCGGGCATCGGCAGCGGCTCGCATATCGCCGCGGAATATTTCTTCAAGAAGATCGCCAAGATCGAGGTGAAGCACATTCCGTTTCAGGGCGGAAATCCCGCGATGCAGGCGTTGCTGGCCGGAGATATAAATCTGTTCGCGAGTACGGCGACAGCATCCACAATTCCGCCTGTCCTGAGCGGCGAACTTGTGGGCCTCGCCGTCGCAAGCCCGCAGCGCGATCCCGCCCTGCCCGCCGTGCCGACCTTCGCCGAGCTCGGCTACAAGGACTTCGTCGCAAGTTCATGGACCGGCGTCTTCGCCCGTGCGGGTACGCCCACCGCCGTCATCGACCGCATGAATCGCGAAATCAACGAGGCGATGAAAGACCCGGACGTCCGGAAAAGAATGGACGCCCTCGGCCTCATCACAACGACGCGCTCGCCTCAGGAAACCGCCGCCTTTTTCAAGGACGAAATCGGCCGCTGGGCGATCATGGTCGAGGCGACGGGACTATCCATGTGACCTAAATAGCAAGCTGTGTTCCAACTCCCGCGGCGCGAGCCCTGCGATAGATCAGCTCGGCAAAGGCGACATCTTCGATGCCGATGCCGAGCGACTTGAAAAGGGTGATCTCATCCTCGCTCGAGCGGGATGGCGCCACGCCCGACACAATGTCGCCGAGCTCGCTCACATCGCTCCACTTCATCTTGTTTTCTTTGACCAATGATACGAATTCGCCGGCCTCTTCCCTCGCCTGCAAGATGGAATCCGTGCAGCGCAACGTCGCCATCAGCGTCGCTGTCTCGTCAAGTTCGCTGCGCGCCGCCGCATTGGCGCCCACCGCGTTGACGTGCACGCCGCGTTGAAGCCAATCGCCAAAGCAAACCGGGTCAGGCGATTTCGTAATGGTCGTCACGATGTCGGCAGGTCTCACAGAGGCCTCTGCACTCGCCATCGCTTGGGCCGACAGACCAAGCTCATTCTCGATCCGCGCGGCGAAGGCGCTGGCGTGGTCGGCGGTCCGGCTGAAGACGAGAACACGCTCCAACGCGCGGACTTCCGCGATGGCCGCGACCTGCGTGAACGCCTGCTGTCCCGATCCTATTATGCCCAGCACCTTTGCATCCTCACGTGCGAGCAAGCGCGTCGCCAGACCCGACGCCGCGCCGGTGCGCAGGCGGCTCAGCAGATCGGCTTCGATCACGGCCAGCAGATCTCCATTATCGGCTGAATGCAGCAGGATCTGGAATTGAGCGCCGGCAGGCGAAGCGAAATAGGCCTTAACGCCGAACACGTTTTTGGGGCTGTACCCTGCGCCGAGAACATTGAACATGCCCTTGGGCATCTTGATGCGCTGACGCGCCACATTCTGCGCGCGCACCTCCGGCCATGCGGCGAAACATTCGGCGAGAACATCCAGCGCGTCCTTCATCGTGACCAGTTCGGCCACGTCGGCCTCTCGAATGGACAAAGGGTGCATGTCCTTGGGGCGCATGTGCTTGCCTGTTTTTGAATAAGCGATGTCGATAACCTGATCGGCCCGAAGATTGCAAGCCGATTGAATCCCGTCTAGCATCGAGAAGATAAAGCAATTAATCAACTTGGCGTTCAGAAGACCAAAAATAAAAATTCGATGGGGAGGTGCGCTTGGCAAAGTTTTCCCGGAAGTGGATCTTAGCCTTGGTGGCCTCCATGGCCCTCCAGACGATCTTGAGCGCGGTGGCGCAAGAAGCCTGGCCGACGAAACGCGTGACGTTTCTGGTCGGATTTTCCGCCGGCGGTTTTGCTGATTCCGTCGCGCGCATGATCGCGAACAAACTCGGGCCGCGGCTCAAGCAGAATATCATTATCCAGAACATGGATGGCGCTGGCGGCAGCACGGCCGCGCGGCAGATCACCGTCTCGCCGCCCGATGGCT
>JANXTB010000123.1 GCA_025356415.1 Hyphomicrobiales bacterium | reverse complement strand
CCACGCTGTCACGACTCGTGCGGCAGGAACTCGAGGCGTTGGGCATGGCCGAGCGGCTGGATCTGACAGGCGGCGATTTGCTGCTGCCATCCGAACTCGCAGTGCCCATCGGAATGGCGATGCATGAACTCGCCACGAATGCGCTGAAGCACGGCGCCCTGCGCGATAACGCGGGCCGCATCAGCGTCCATTGCGCGTTGACCGACGAGAGCGGCGAGATCGTCTGGAGCGAAGTCGGGGGACCATTGGTGCAGCCGCCCGAGCGTCGCGGATTTGGAGCGCAATTGCTGGACCGGGTCATTGGCGCCCAGCTCGGCGCCAGCACGACCCGCGTCTTTTCGCCCGAAGGCGTCAGCGTGACCATCAGCATTCCACGCGAAAAGCTGATCGCCAACGCCAACGAGCCCCCCGCCAAGATTCAGGCGGAAGCCAGCTGATTTCAGGTCCGCTTTTCGGCGCTCCAGCGGCCCGAGCACTGACGGTTCGGCAAGCTCCAGCGGCCCGAGCCATCGAGGTTCGTGAGCATGCCGGTCGCGGCCAATTGGTCGGATCCACGGGTGAACACGACACGCACAGCGCCGCGCTGATCGACGTGGCCGCTTGCCTGCGCCAAAAGCCCGCGTTCATTGATGCGTCCGTCCGCAATGCCGAGATCCCAACGATACTTGTCGCAGGAACCTTGTTCGGTCACGACCGACACAGACCATTTTCCATCATAACCAGACGCAGCGGCAGGGCCGGCTTGCAGGGCGGTTCCGGCGGCAAGGGCGGCGAAGCCGCAGCGCAGCAGCATGTTCATCAACAATCCTCAATGTCAGGGAGCATGATGCGGCTGATTCAATGACAGCTTGGCCGTCGCCGATCTTCCCCGACAGGATCGTTTCCCGCGGTCGCTCCATGACGACTGAATAGGCGATCCGGGGCCCGAAATGCGAGCGGAGCAGGCGAAAAAATCCCACCTCTACCTAGAACCATTTTGACGCAGGGGCGTCACGCGAGCACGTCGGCAAAGCTGCGGTTACGCCGGAACCAGGCCGCCGCATAGCTGCACAAAGGCGTGAGCTTCACCCCGGTTTCACGCGCATCCGTTGCGATGTCCTGCATGAGCCGCGCGGCTGCTCCCGTTCCCCGCAGATGCACCGGCGCCTCAACATGGGTGATGAGCACGCGGTCGGCGCTGCGCCGGTAATTGGCGAAAACGATCCCGCCATCGATGTCGAGCTCAAAGCGATGGGCATCCTGGTTGTCGCGCACGCACATGCTCCGATTCCGTTCGATTGTTTACATCATAAGAAAGAAATTCTCAGGAAGTTTCAGCCATGCTGCCAGCAGGAATGGGAATCGTCGCAGGCGCGCCAACTTCGGGAGGCGAACGCATGGAACATTTCGTACGAGCTTACTGCGGAATTTGGGGCGTGCCCGGTTGCCAGTTTTTCACGATGACGGACGCGATCCGGCTCGTGCTCGGGACGTTTGCACTCGCTTGCCTCGCCATGTGGGCGTTTGGCTTCGTGCACAGGCGGCGCTAGCAACAGATGCTCCGCATGGTCGTTCCGGCAATGGTTTTATTCCGGCAGCGGTCCTGAAAAAAGAAAACTGAACGCCTATCAACGCGTCCGGCGCTGCGCCTATTGTGCAGCCATGATCAGCCCCGCCCCAACAGCAGCGCGCCCTGTGCGCGCCGACCTTTTCGATCGCCTGTCCGAAGCGCGCGCCGCGACGCCTGGTCGCGCTGTTTTCACGACGAGCTTCGGAATCGAAGACCAGGCGATCGCGCATGCGATTTTTGAAGGCGATTATAATATCGAGGTCGTGACGCTCGACACTGGGCGCCTGTTTCAAGAAACCTATGCACTGTGGGCGCAAACGGAAGCGCGTTATGCCCGGCGCATTCGCGGGTTCAATCCGAACGCTGCTCGCGTCGAAAGCCTCGTCGCCGAGCAAGGCATAGACGGCTTTTATCACGCAATCGAGGCGCGCAAGGCGTGCTGCAACATCCGCAAGGTTGAACCGCTGAAACGCGCGCTTGCCGGAGCGGCGCTCTGGATCACCGGCCTGCGCGCCGAGCAATCCGACGCCCGCAGCGCCGCGCCGTTCCTTGCGCATGACGCGGGCTTCGACATTCTGAAAGCCAATCCGCTGCATGACTGGACGCGCGACGAGGTCGTCGCCTATACGCACGCACATCACGTGCCAGTAAATGTCCTTCATGCGAAGGGGTTTCCGTCAATCGGCTGCGCGCCGTGCACGCGCGCCATTGCGGAAGACGAGCCAGAGCGCGCCGGACGCTGGTGGTGGGAACAGGAGAGCGCGAAAGAATGCGGCCTGCATGTCGGGCCGGACGGGCGGCTGCAGCGCGCCAACGCAGCCGAGGCCCACGCATGATCCAGCTCACGCATTTGCAGAAACTTGAAGCCGAGGCGATCCACATCATCCGCGAAGTCGCGGCGACGTGCGAGAACCCGGTTCTGCTCTATTCGATCGGCAAGGATTCGGCTGTCCTGCTTCATCTTGTCATGAAAGCGTTTGCGCCCGGCAAGCCGCCGTTCCCGCTCCTACATGTCGACACAACATGGAAATTTCGGGAGATGATCGCCTTTCGCGATGCGCGCATTGCGGAACTCGGTCTCGAACTGATCGTGCACACCAACGAAGAGGGCCGTGCGGCTGGCGTCAATCTGTTCGCCTCAGGCTCGCGCCTGCACACCGACGTCATGAAGACGCAGGCGCTGCGACAGGCGCTCGACAAGTATAAATTCGATGCGGCCTTCGGCGGCGCGCGCCGCGATGAGGAACGATCGCGCGCCAAGGAGCGCATCTTTTCCATGCGCTCCCCCGAGCACCGCTGGGATCCGAAAAGCCAGCGTCCGGAACCTTGGCGTCTGTTCAATACCCGTAAGCGTCCCGGCGAGAGTTTCCGCGTCTTTCCGCTGTCGAACTGGACCGAGGCGGATGTGTGGGATTACGTCGCGCTTGAGAAGATCCCCGTCGTTCCACTCTATTTCGCAAAGCCTCGGCCCGTCGTCGCGCGCGACGGCATGCTGATCATGCGCGACGACGAGCGTATGGCGTTGCGCGCCGGCGAAGAAATCGAGATGCGCTCCGTGCGCTTCAGGACGCTGGGCTGCTACCCGCTCACCGGCGCGGTCGAGAGCAATGCGTCAACGCTGTCCGGAATCATCGCCGAAATGCGCTCCTCGCGCGTCTCCGAGCGGCAGGGCCGGCTCATTGATCATGATGGCGGCGCCTCCATGGAACAGAAAAAACAGGAGGGCTACTTCTGATGAACGCGCCCCTCAACCTACCCGCCGCCGACATTTTCCCCATCGCGGCGCCCGCCGCGCTGTTGCGCTTCATCACCTGCGGCTCGGTCGATGATGGCAAGTCAACGCTGATCGGCCGGCTTCTTTATGACACAGGCGCCGTGCCGGATGACCAGCTCGCCTCGCTGCACGCAGACTCGCGGCGCTTCGGCACGCAGGGCGATGCGCTCGATCTGGCGCTGCTCGTCGATGGCCTTGCAGCCGAGCGCGAGCAGGGCATCACCATCGATGTCGCCTATCGCTATTTCTCAACGCCGCGCCGCGCTTTCATTGTCGCGGATACGCCCGGCCACGAGCAATATACGCGCAACATGGCGACCGGCGCGTCGGGCGCCGATCTCGCCATCATTCTCGTCGATGCGCGCAAGGGTGTGCTCGCGCAGACGCGCCGGCATTCGTTCATCGTGTCGATGGTCGGCGTGCGCCGCGTGGTTGTCGCGATCAACAAGATGGATCTCGTCGGCTTCGATGAGGGCGTCTTCACCGCCATCGCCAATTCCTATCGCGCGGCCACGCGTCATCTCGGTTTTGAGCAGATCGTTTTCATTCCGGTCTCCGCCTTGCGCGGAGACAATATCGCGAGCCTGTCGGCGGACACGCCCTGGTATCGCGGTCGCGCTCTGATTGACTATCTCGAAACAGTGGATGTGAGCGCGCTCGCCGCCGATCCCGCCTCGCTGCGCATGCCCGTGCAATGGGTGAACCGGCCCAATGCGCATTTCCGCGGCTTCTCGGGCACGATTGCGCTTGGAGCGGCGCATGTCGGGCAGGACGTGAAAATCCTGCCGTCCGGCCGGCGCACGCGCATCGCCAGCATAGTAACGGCGTTGGGCGAGGACTCCTCCGCGCAACAGGACGAAGCAGTGACGCTGGTCCTGGAAGATGAAGTCGACGCGTCGCGTGGCGACGTGATCGTATCCGCGCAGGACGAAGCGCCGGTGGCGCGCGTCTTCGACGGGCGACTGTTGTGGATGTCGGAACGCGCCGCATCCGGGCAGGGCCTGATCGTGCAGCAGGGCATGACGACCGCGAACGCCGCGCTCAGCATCCGCACGCAGATCGACGTGAACACTTTCGCTGAACAGCCGACTGACAGCCTACCCGTCAACGGCATCGGCCGCGTTCGCATCCGTTCGGAAAAGCCGCTGGTGCTGGCGACTTATTCGCAAGATCGCACGCTCGGCGCTTTCACCCTCATCGATCGCCTCACCAATGAAACGGTGGCGCTCGGCGTCATCGATGAAGTCAATCCGGCGGACCTGCCGCAAGGCCATGCAGCGGTCGCACGAAAAGCGCCCGACCTCTGGCGACGCCTGCTCGCGCCTGCGGACAGCTCGAGCGAAACACTCGCGGAAGCCCTGTCATGGCGCATCGTGTCGGCGCTGATCGTGACTCTGCTCGCTGCAGTCGCCACCCAAACCGCATGGATCGCGCTGCTCGCGGGCGCGGCTGATTTCGCCTTGCGTCTGGTGTTGCGCGCCGCGCATCGCGACGCTTTCAAACGAGCGACGGCGCTGCGGCAGGTTGATCCCGAACAGAACGCCGACGGCGGCGGCATCTAGAGCCTCCTCCGTCGCGCGCTGGCTTGACGATCAGACGCGCGCCAGAAGTTCGCGCAAGGCGCCGTTCAGCACCTCGGGCGCCTCGACTGGGAGGAAGTGTCCGCAATTTTCTGCAACCACCAACTTGGCGCCGGGAATCGCGGCAGCGATGGGCGCGTGCTGCTCCGGCGTCGACCACAGATCCTGACGCCCGCACAAGACGATGGTCGGGCAGGAAATGGTGCGCAGCACCGGCTCCGCGTCGGGCCGCGACATCAGCGCGCGGATCTGCATTTCATGAATCTCGGGCGTCGCGCGACAGACCATGGCGGTGAGGTCCGCCATGAGTTTCTCATTTGCGAGATGGGCCGGCAGCAACATTGGCGGAAGCCAGCGCGCCGCAAGCGCTTCCATGCCTTCAGCATAAGCGAGATCGATCACCGCCTGACGCTTCACTTCTTCCCCGGGGCTCAGTGGATGCACGCCGGTATCGAAAATCGCCAGCGCCTGCACACGCTGCGGCGCGATGCGCATCACCTCCAACGCGACGCGTCCGCCCATCGAAAATCCGGCCATGACGAAATCGCTCGGCGCCGTCTCCAGCACGCGCTTCGCCATCGCGTTGATGCTGTCGAGGCCGAAGAAATCCGCGACGCGCACATCGTATTCGTCAGAAAAGGCCGCGATCTGCGGGGCGTAAGTCGCCCCATCGCAGAGCAGGCCCGGCAGGAGCATCAAGGTCGTTTTTTTCATATCGAAACTTTCTCAGGCACCGCGTCCGGCTCCTCGAAGAGGATTTGCGCAAAGCCGGTGTGCAGGGGGCCGTGATAATTGACATGCAGCTTGCGCGCCTTGTCGGACAGCGCGCCGCGCATGGCGAGCCACATGACCATTTCAGCGCCCTCGGCGCCGCCGCGTTCGATGTAATCCTGCGTGCGCAAGGAGGCGAGCGCTTCGGGATCCGTCTCGAGCAGCGACAGGAATTCATGGTCCCAATCGGCGTTCTTGAATCCGAACCGCTCGCCGTGCAATTGGTGCGAAAGCCCGCCGGTGCCAAGCACGACAACTTTCTTGTCCTGCGGCCAGGATTCGACGGCGCGGCGCAAGGCCTGTCCCAGCTTGTAGAGCCTGCGCGGCGAGGGCACCGGAAATTGCAGCACGTTGACCGCGATCGGCACGATGGCCGTCGGCCAGCCGTTTTCGTGGTTGGGCCAGAACGCGGAAATCGGCGTCAGTGCGCCATGATCGAGCGGCATGTCCTGACAGATCGTGAGATCAAACTCATCCTCGACGAGTGAATGGGCCAGATGCCACGCGAGATCGGAATCGCCGCGCACCGGCGGCAGCGGACGCGGGCCGAAGCCCTCGTCGGCGATCGGGTGCTCGCTCGCGACCGAAAGCGCGAAGGTCGGATAGCGGTCGAAGAAAAAGCTGGTGACATGATCGTTGTAGATCAGGATCGCGGCGTCGGGCTTGTGTGCGGCGAGCCAGTCCTGCATCGGACGATAGCCGTCCATCAGCTTTTTCCATTCGGGCTGTTCCCATCCGCCCTGATCGATCAGCGCGCCGATGGAGGGCGCGTGGGGCGAGCCGAGCCCGCCGATGATCCTGGCCATGTCAGCTCCCTTTTGCCTGGCGCGTCGCCAGATATTGCTCGAGAGTCTCGCCACGCATCTGCGCGCCCGTGCCGGCGAGGCCGTCCCCGCACAATTGCGAGAGACGCAGCAACGGAAACACATTCGCGCCGCGCTGCACGAGGCCGAGCCAGTCGCGATTGCGGATGAGCTGGCGGTCTTCCTCGTCGAGATCGTAGCGCGCCATTTGCGCCTCGGCGTCCGCCTCGAAGGCCACGCGGTTCGCGGGTTCCTTCAGGTCGTAGCATAGCCGATTGACGCGCAAGGCGCGGTTGGCGGACTCGCCCGTGTTCAGGTAGGTGCCTGCCGGCAACCGCTCGGGATCGATCTGTCGGACCATGGACGCACCGTTCCGAAGGAGGCGAAACTGGCGATCCTGCTAGGCCGGAACGTGGTGGAATGCAAGCCGCGCGCTCAAGGCGCGACGCGGCGGACGCGGGACATCAGGCGCGCGTACTCGACCTCCGGGGCGCCGTAAGTGGCGGCCGCAAGCTGCTGCAAGACAGAGCGGTCGCGCACCATGATCATGCCGCGCATGGACTTGATGGCGCCCATGCCTTCCAGAACATGCAAGGCGGTGGTTACGCCGGAGCGGCGCACGGCGAGCAGGTCTGCGACGTGGTTGTGCACCACCGGAATCGCGCCACCATCCACCCGGTCGTCCAGCATCAGGATCCAGCGCGCGAGCCGCGCGTCTATGGTCGAGGTGCCATGCGACAGCGCCGCATAGGCGAACTGCACCGCCAGCACTTCCTTGTAGGCGAGCACGAACCTGTCAAAGGCAGGATACGCCATGGCGGCGACGAAATGCTCCGCATCGATCTTCAGCGCAGTTCCGGGAATCAGCACGCAGGTGCGCATCGGCGAGAGATCGCCCGGATGCAGCACGAGATCAGTCATGCCCTCCGCGCCGATCATGCCGACCTCGATCGAGCGCGCGCCCTCGGTGGCGACGAGGATGGAAATCACCGCCGTTTCCGGAAACCAGACAGCCGGGATCAACTGGTTTTCCCTGATCATGATCTCGCGCGGCTTGAGCTCGACGCGCGTCAGGTGCGGCGCCAGCGCCTCGAAGCTTTGGGGCGGCATCATTTGCAGAAGCTTGCTGCGCGAAAACGAAAGGCTCTTGCCGTTGAGCTCCGCGGCCCCCCCGGTTTGAAGTGCGATCCGCGTCGCCAGCGTGACCAGCACCTGCTCGATGTCGAGCGGCGCGCGGCCATCCGCAAATTCGCCGTCAAGCTGGCCATTTCCATCATGGGTGGCGGTGGAGAAAACAAAAGGAACCTGCCGGCGGGTCATTTCATCGACGAGCGGAACCACTGTTTCGCGCTGGGCGTCGATGTCGAGGACCGCGCCATCGAGGCTGGAGGTCTTTTCGATCAGCTCGAGCGCGTCCATGACATCGCCCACCGGCCCGAGGATCCTCGCCCCGCATTCCTGAAAGGCGGCCAGCAATTCATCAGCCGCGAACAGGTCTCCTTTGACGAGGAGAATTTGGCGGCCCTTCAAGGCGTTCGCATTCATCGGTGTCGCCGTGCCGATTTCGGTGAGAAACGATGTGCTTGTGATTTCGCTTCCGCTCATGTCCAGAATTTGATCAACCAGATGCACCCCGCTCGGCGCTCGGCCTCACTTTACCTGCAAGCTTAGATTGCGCAGCCCATAAATGCGGCCGCACACGCTATTGTGCAAATTCGCACATCCGTACTCGGTTGACGGCTGAGATGCTTGGAAAGGCCAAGAACAGTCCCGATCAAGCCCCGCTCAAGAAAGCGCCGATGCTTGCCTCTTCGCGACAAGATTGCCTTGAGCCTTGCCGCAAAATTCAGCGGGCGGAGCTTACGTCCCGGATCTGCTTTGAGAAGGCGCGACCGTCCAGCATGTCGGCCGCCTGGGCGCGTGCGGAAATTCCCGCGCGGGCGCGCCATTGATCGAAGGGCACGGAACGGTCGAGCGCGCCGTGGTCCCAGGCGTATTGCGGGAAGTAACCCGGCAGGAATACGCGCCAGTCATAGCTCGCGCCCGGGTCCAGCGTCCGCGCGAGGTCGAGGATGACGGTCGTGCAATTGTTCGTCAGAACGTTGTACCAGCGCGGGTGCGCAGCGAGTTCGTTCGCCGCCTGCGCATAGGCGAGGAGAAGCTTGCGCGCCGCCTCGGGCGGCAAGCTGAGCGGATAGAGCCTGACATCCTCGCCGCGATTGCGCGCGCGCACGCCCACAAGATCGCGCTCGTCGGCCGCCACCATGATCAACTCGGAGAGCTTGAACATGCTCGCAACGGTCTCGTAGACCTGCCCCTCGACGCGCCGCAATTCAGCCGACCAGATCAGGTGTTCGCCATTGGCGAAGCCAAAGCTGACGAGCATGTGGGCGATATTCTCGCCGTCCCAGTAGCTCGCCACCAGGTCCACGCTCGAAATCGCCGCCAGGTCATAGCTGCGGGTTTCCCAGGCGGGCTCGAATGTCGTGTCGCCCGTCCAGCGAAAATTGCGGACGTTTGAGAGGACCAGCGCATCGCCGCGGATATCGGCGGTCACCATGTGCGCGACATCGCCCGTCCAGGCGCGCGATTGGCTGGGCTCTATCGCCGTCCACCAAAACAGGATCGCCGGAAAGCAGACCAGCGCCGGCAGGAAAAGCCGGGCGGATCGCCGGACAATCGCCAGCGCGGCCAAAGCGCCGATGACAAGAAACCCGGCGGTCAAGCCAAGGCGAGCCATGTCGCCCACGGGCGCGCGAAAATGCAGCGCCAGCGCGCCCCAGATCCCGAACAGGACCATGCAGGGCGTCAGCGACAGAGTGGCGAGGCCCGCGCCAAGGCGAGCAAGTTTGTTTCGAGGCGGCATCCGGCGAAGCTACAGCAACCTTGACGGCAATGCACGCCGAGGCAGCAGGCTTGGCCTAAGTCAACGAGCTATCAAGAAGAAGTTGCTTGCAGTCGGGCGCGGGAGCCGACCAGATACTAGCGCTAGTTGCAAAGAAGAGGTGCCAGGGATGCAAAACGCCACGCGCAAATCCGCCAAGGACTTCGACCAGGGGTTGCTCGATCTCTATGACGACTTCTGCCACGGACGAATCGACCGACGTCAGTTCGTCTCGGGCGCCGGCAAATTCGCCGTCGCCGGCGTCAGCGCGACCGCACTCGTCGACATGTTGATGCCCGACTATGCGCTGGCGCAGCAGGTCTCGCCCGAAGATCCACGCATCGCCCTGAGCCGCGTGACGTTTGACTCGCCGAAGGGCTACGGCCCCACCAAGGCGTTGCTGGCCAAGCCCGCTGGCGGCGGCAAGCACGGCGGCGTCATCGTCGTGCATGAAAATCGCGGGCTCAACCCCTACATCGAAGACGTCGCGCGGCGTCTGGCTGTCGCGGGCTTCGTCGCGCTGGCGCCCGATGGTCTCAGCTCGCTCGGCGGTTATCCCGGCGATGACGAGAAAGGCCGCGAAATGCAGGCCAAACTTGAGTCCGGAAAGCTGACGATGGATTTCATCGCGGCCTATGAATGGCTGAAAACAGATCCGAACGTGAATGGCAAGATTGGCGCCGTGGGCTTCTGCTTCGGCGGCTCGGTCGTCAACCAGATGGCGGTGATGATCCCCGATCTGGCAGCTGCCGTGCCCTATTACGGCGCGGCCCCGAAGGCTGAAGATGTGGCTCGCATCAAGGCGCCTTTGCTCATTCACCACGGCGCGCTCGATACGCGGCTTGTCGAAGCCCTACCCGCCTACGAGTCGGCGTTGAAGGCAAATGGCAAGTCTTACGAGGCCTTCGTGTACCCCGGCGCGAACCACGGATTCCACAACGACACGACGCCGCGTTACGACAAGACGCAGTGCGAATTGTCATGGGACCGCACGCTCGCGTTCTTCAAGAAGCATCTCGGATAAACAAGGCCGAGTGGCGTGGACGTGCTCGCTTGCGCGACACGTTCGCGCCGCTGGCGTGGCTTACTGCCATTCCTGCGCGGAATATTCCCACGTCTGCATCATGTTGGGGAACGGCGTATCGTTGCGCTGGCCCGTGGTCGTGGACGCAGCCTGACTGGAATCCCGTGCTTGTGCGAGTCCCTGACCCGCCTGCATCGTTTGCGCCTGCGCGATCGTGATTGAAGTCATCAAAGCGGCAAGGAAGATTGTGGAGCGAAGCATGAAACGTCTCCGTCGAATGAGCAAATTTCACTGCAAACGCAGTGATGCGCTTTTTTCAACGACGGTAAAATGAAAAACGAAATTTGGTGCGGACGTTACGAAGGCGCCTGCTAGACAGCGTCTTGCAGAGCCTCTGATCCGGGTGCGTGGACTGCGACGCTGCGATGGGTCAAGAGGACTTTGGCGCCAGGCTTTGCATCCGAAACGACGATTTGAGCGTCAAGCTTCTGCGCGAGCGCCTCGATGAGAGTTGTGCCGAGGCCCGCAATCGCCTTGTTGGGACCAGTGGGCATTCCAATGCCGTCATCCTCGACAACAAGCGTCCAACCGTCGCCTTGTGAGTCAAACGTAACGGTGATCTTACCTTCGTTCTTTGGAAAAGCGTGCTTCAGGCAATTTATGACGAGTTCCGTAATGATCAAACCGAGACTGGTCGCCGTGTCTGACGCCAGGAAACTCTGCTCGGCATGAATAACAATACTCAGCTTCTCCGTGTCATTGATCATCGACGCTGACAGGCTCTTGCAAAGCTGCATGAAATACGAACGAACCTCGACGCTGGTGTCTTGCGAGCGCGCAAGCTGTTGCTGCACCGCAGCCAGCGACATCACGCGGCTATGGGCGTTCTTCAAGTGACCACGCGTTTCATCCGACTGAACACGCCGCGCGCTTTGCAGCAGGATGCTGGCAATGATCTGAAGGCTGTTGGCCACGCGATGCTGTATCTCTTGCAGCAGCAAGGCATTCTCCTTGACGAGCGCGCTCCTGAACTTGTCGTCCGAGCGTGCGTCAGTCACGTCCGAGACGGACAGGAGGACACGGACGTTTTCCGTGTCGCCATATTCAAGTTTTTGCGGATTGAGGACGAGAAGCCTTGGAGCGTGACCTGCTCGCTGGAGATCCATCTCGTACGCCGGGACGGACATCGTACCGTCCGCGACGCCCTCCAGCAGAGACCGAAGTTGCGGCACATCCCATTCGCCGTCTCCGAGCGAGAAAATCGACTGCCCGACAGCCTTCTTCTGATCAATGCCGAAAGACTCGCAAAAAGACCGGCTGGCTATCAGCACCGACTGGTCTCCAGCGAGCAGCAGGAGGGGAATAGTCGATGACGAGACAACTGCGGTTGTCAGGTCCGACTCAAAATCAAACGAAAGCGGAGCCATAAAGACGCCCTTCGAGAGAGCCTTCGGAGATCAGCATGTGCAGTTCCCGCCCCGGTTTCTATATCCTCTATTTATCATGCATCTAGCAACAAGGTAGCGCTCGCGACAGCGCAGGGAGGGCAATTGTCCCGGAGCGCACTGATCGATCAATTGTCAAGCTCAAGTCAACAGCTTTCAAGCGTTCAGAGGACCCGGTCCCCTGTCGCTATTGGCTGCGCGTTGTGATCAGAATCCCTGATAAAAAAATCATCAGGGAGGACGCCGATGTCGAGGGTCTCAATCTGCGGATACTTTTTCCGCGTTCTGCTTTCCCTGTCTTGCGTCGGGGCGACGGTCAGTGTCGCTTTGGCTGCGGAACTGAAGGTGGTGTCGGCGGGCGCAGTGCGCAGCGTTCTTGGCGGCATGATTTCCGATTACGCCAAAGAGAGTGGGCACACGTTCAACTTTACGGTCGGCTCGACCGGGCAGCTCCGGCAGATCATCACATCGGGCGAACCCGCTGACATGATCATCACCGCAGGCCCCTTGATGGATGAACTTGAGAAGACCGGCAGAATGGCGCCAGGCAGCCGCGTCGATCTCGGCGCCATCGGACTGGGAAGCGTCATCCGCCCCGGCATGACCAAGGGCGACCTCTCGACAGACGCGGGCGTCAGGCAAGCGATCATCGATGCCAAGACCATCGCTTACACCGATCCGAAACTCGGCGGCGCAAGTTATGTGCATCTCCTCAAAATCGCGGAACGCTTCGGCCTTGTCGATGAGGTGAAGGCGAAGGGCGTTTTCGCCACCGGCGGCGATGACGCAGCTTCGAAAGTCGTCAAGGGAGAAGCTGATCTGGCGATTGTCTTCCTGAGCGAAGTCCAGGCAGCCGGCGCAAAACTCGAGGCTGCATTGCCCGAAGATCTTCAGCTCTGGGCGACCTATTCAGCCGCAATCCCCGCAAGCAGTAAAGAGCCCGATGAAGCGCGAAAACTGATCGCCGTTTTAACAGGCCCGGCTCTTCGGCCACGGTGGGAGGCGGCCGGTTGGCGCAAGTGAATCGACGCTGAAACCCCAGCTCGGTCACCTCCGAGCTGGGGTTTCACGCTCTACGCTTCAAGTCGCGAGATTAACCCGCGGCTCTTTCAAAGATTGCGTTGCTTCTTGATGATCGGCGCCTGCGCGGACCGTGTCCGTGGCGCCGCTTCGATCTGCTCGGAGTCCGGTGTCGCCATAGCCGCAGTCTCTCCGCTCGGATCGACATCGCCGACGCAACGCGGGTCCATGCCCATTCCGCTATCGATGCAAGATGATTCATTGTTTGCGTCACGTGGCGCAGGCCCGGCGAATGCGAAACTGGGAGCGGCGAAAGTCAGCAATACAGCCGCGAGGGTGGATTTCTTCATCGAAGTTCTCCTTTGTCGAGCCGAATCAAGGTCGGCTCACAAAGGAGATTGTGCAGCGCACACGTAACCCTCAACCCAACTTGCAGTCACGAGATTGCGAGCGCGCTTGGTTCTATGATGATGTCATAAAACTCTGTGCGATCATGCCAGAGCATTACAAAAGTTTAATCTGGCTTCGCGTTCAACGCAGCGCGATGAGCGATGCGAATGACTTGTTCAACGCCCCGCAGCAATTTCGGCAGCGGGGCGCGTCTTCATTCGACTTCTTATTTTGTTTCGTCGAGATAAAAATAACCGACCTTGTTGTTCGCTGAACTCGCGTACCAGATACGGCCTTTCTTGTCCTTGAAGAACTCGCGCATCGAAATCTCGGCATGAGGATAAGGATATTCGGTGACTGCGCCGGTTTTCGGATCAAGCCGATTGATCGTGTCCTGCTCATGTGACGAGTACCAGACCATGCGATCCTTATCGACCGTGATGGCGTAGGGGCTGGCTTCAGGTCCCGGCAGCGGGAATTCCTTGAACGTCTCGCTCTTCACGGCGAGAAACCCGATCTTGTTGCCTTGCCGCTCGCTGAACCAGACATTTCCATCGGGATCGAAATCCAGCCGTTGGGGCTTGCCGTTCGTCGGCGGCTGGAACTTCGAGAGAACGCCGTCTTTGGTGACCCGCGCGATCACGCCGTCCGCCCGAAATGACGTGAACCACATGTCGCCATTTTGCGCCATCTCATTGGCGTAGGTCTGCGGCACGTCGTAATGCGCGAATTTTTGCGTCTTTGGGTCGTACATGGTGATGACGGGACCGCCGCTCGCCCAGACGCGGCCCGCGTCGTCGACGCGGATTGTATGATGCGAGCCGGGCTTCTTGCCATTCGCCAGCGCAGTGGCCTGAAACTCGGTGATCTGCCCTGTCTTGGGATCGAGTTGCGCGATACGGCCGATGGCTGTTTCGACGAACCACACTGTTCCGTCGGCGGACGGGATCACGGAATGAATGCCGGCGGCGCGCTCAAACGACAGTTTGAAATGCGTCATCTCGGCCGTCTCGGGATTGAGGCGGATGACTTCATTGCCGCGCCCGTAATAGGGAATCCAGATCATGCCGTCACGATCTTCGACGCCGCTCCAAGGCCCCATGCCCAATGGCGCGGGCATGTCGTACTCGACATAAGTAATGTTCATCGCTTTCTCATTGAAGCTGCGCTGCAATGACTTGTACTCAGACATCATGTCGGGCGATGCGGGCTTGGGCGAATCCGGACCGAACATCAGCGTCAGATATTTCGCGAAATCTTCTACTTCCGTCGGCGTGACGCGGCGTCCTTCGCCGGCCATCATGGTTTCGCTCATATATTTCACGCGATCGAGCCAGCCATCGTAATCGCGCGTGCCCACGGCCATGCGATTTTGAAACGAGTGGCAGGACTGAAAGCAATTTCCGAAGAACGGATCTGCGTGACTGAGGTTGTGCGCGGCGGTTTTTGGCAGGAGCTTGCGGCCTTGATAGGTGGTGAGTTCGCTCCATTCCACGGGCCGCTTCTCGACAGCGAAGTCGATGGTCTGGTCTGCCGAGACGGCGAGGTCGCGTCGCGCATCCGCCTTCAGGCCGATCGACTGGATCTGGATGGTGTATTTCGCGTCCGGCAGGTTGCGGAGGCTGTAACGTCCCTGCTCGTTCGAGAGAACGCTGATCGTTCGCTGGGTTTTGGTATCCTCGGCGACAACGAAGACGCCCAGGAGCGGCTTTCCATCCGGTCCCTTCACCGTGCCGGTGATCGTCGCAGCCGTGGCCGACAAGGGAAGACAGGCCGCCAGGGCAAGCGCGGACAGAGATGGAATCTTGATGTGCATGTTTGCTCCCCAGGCCGTCGCCCTCGTTCGAGGGTCTGTTGGTTTGATCTAGGGAGTTTGCGTTATTCCCGCGCTCGCCACAAGGCGCGGCTGAGCGAAAGCGCCGCTATCGACGCTGCTGATGCGGGCTCGTGGCGCGCTTGCCGGGCCTGATGCGACGACGTAAGTTCATCGCCAAGCCGGAGCAACAAAATTCGGCAAGGGAGGACATCATGGGGCTTCATGCACGCGCGCGTTTTCTTTCGGCGTTTGTCATCCTCGCCGCAGCGTCATCTGGCTTCGGCTCTCCTCGCGCGATTGCGCAGGACCTGCTGCCTGTCAGTGTCGAACTTGGCGATGTGTCCCTGACAAAATTGCCGTTCGTCGTCGCTGCGGAAAACCAGATCTACGAGCGCAACGGACTCAAGGTCTCGCAATTCATTTCGCCGCTCGCGGCCGAATTGATCAAACAGAGTTCCGGGCTGATCGTGCCCAAGGAAAACGTCCGCACGGGCGCGAGCGACATCAACATCGGCGGCGGCAGCCCGACGATCGTGCGCATGACGACAAATGCGCATGCCCCGCAGCGTGTCATTCTCGCGACAACGGAATCGATTGCACGATTTCACATGATCACCCGTGGCGACATCCGGAAACTCGAGGACCTCAAGGGCAAGAGGATCGGGTTCTCGACGCCCGGTTCCCTGTCGCATCTTTCGTTGCTGCAATTGTTCGACAAGATGGGTTGGGATGCGAAGCGCGACGTATCGCTGTTCGAGCGCGGCGCCGACATCAAGGATCTGACCAGCAAGAAGGTCGATGCTTTCGCCGCCGACGTCATCGCCTTTGACGAAGCGATGCGCGCGGGGCTCTACGATCTGGCCGATCTCAGCACATTCGAATTCCCGATCCCGGGTTCGGGCGTCAATGCCGACAAGGCGTGGCTCGCCACGCATCGCGAGACGGCGGCGCGCTTCGTCAAGGCGACCATCGACGCCGTCGCTTTCATGAAGGTCAACAAGGCGGCCACTCTCGACGCCATGCGCAAATGGTACGGCATCGAGGACACGGCGCGGCAGGAGTCGATCTACAAGGAAGTCGCGCGATTGCCGATCAAGCCTTACCCGAGCGTCGCCGGCTTGCAGAAGATGATCGATGTTTACGACTGGCGGGAGATGCGCCTGCACAAACCCGCAGATTTCTACGACGACAGCTTTGTCGCAGAACTCGACAAGAGCGGCTATATCGACAGCCTCGTCACCAAATAGCCGAGGCAGGAAGTCAGAAGCGGCCCGCGCCAACCCCATCGTCGAGGCCGTAACGAGCGCCTTTAAACAGGAACTGCTTTTCAGCATTGCCGTTCTCGGGCGATTGGACTGACGAGGTACGGGAATGATCGGAGGCCGCAGGATCTGTCTTGCGTTTCTGTTCGCTTTGGCCAGCACGGCCTCATGGCGCAAACCAAAGCTCCTCCTTACTATCGATCGATGTTTGTTTTGCTGACGCGTCAGGCCGACCCGCCCGTGGAGGGTCTTGCTGATCCGGCGCTGCAGAACATCCGGATCGGCGTGCAGATGAGCGGCGACGATGGCGGTGGGACGCCGCCGTCCTACGCTGACAAATCTTGGTCTGGCTAACCACCTGCGCGGCTATCCCATGTATGATGATTATGCCGTCGAGAACCGCCCCGCCCGCATCATCGCCGCGTTGACTTCTGGAGAAATCGACGCTGCCGCCGTCTGGGGACCGCTCGCGGGCTATTATGCGCCGCGCGCCGCGGCAGCGCGAGATCGAAGCGATCCTGCACGAGTACGGCGTTCCGCTGCAGAAGCAGGAGAAAAGCGACGGAGCGCGGCCGTGATCGCCGCGCGAATGCTGCGTCCTGCCAGAAACGGAAAAAGCGCCGCTGCATAGAAAAAGCCCCCGCCGTTACATCCACGGTCGGGGGCTTCGATCTTGAGCAGGACAGCTCAAAAATTCATGGCACGGCGGTAGCGATCGCGTCGTACCGCTGCGAGACCTTGGCGGCGACGGCTGTCACTCCACCGAGAATCGTCACCGAAAGGAAGCCGGCGATCAAAGCATATTCAATCGCCGTGGCGCCGCTTGCGTCGCTCAGAAAAGATTTCCATAGGCTTGCCATTGGTTTACTCTCCTCTCGTTGTCTTTGAGTAAACTTGCGTCGCGAATTTTCGGCAAATCTTTTGAAGCTCTATGTTTTACAATTAAGAATAACGCGAAGTTTCAAGCGAGATGGCTTCCGCGCCCCGTTCATAATCCGTTAATCGCGTGTCTGTTCTGTTGTGTCGTCGGTGTCCGGCGCAGTCGGGAGACATCCGCGATGAACGAGAGTCACGAGGGAAAAAAGCATGAAGCGCGTGCGTCGTATCCGCCTCCGCCTTGACGGCCGTTACCGCTTTCTGAAGTCGCTGGCCGCGGTCCGCGCTCGCCGTGACATCGAAACGATCTGCCAGATGTTTGCCGGCGACCGGGCCTGAGTGATCTTGGCTCGGTAACGCTGCGATGCCGCCGCCACGCATCAGCAAGATGGTTTACAGCGGAACTGTTCCTGAGAGCCGCTGTTCAGCTCGGGATGCAACTGCATCGAAGCTGAAAGGAACACACCCATGAAGCTCGTGACAACTGCAATCGCCACCCTCGCGCTGCTCGGATCTTTCTCACTTGCGAATGCGCAGACCGAGACCCGCACCAAGGTGGTGGTTCACAAGGAAGCCCATACAAGCCCGACGGTGAAGAAAGTCGTGATCCGGCATGACCGCGGTTTGCACCGTGGTTGGGAACATTCGGAACACCGCGGCACGGTCGTGAAGAAAAAGGTCATCATCCAGCACTGAAACGAAAGAAGCCCCCGTGCTTACTCGAGGCACGGGGGCTTCCTGCATTGACGGCCATTCCTGAATTCAGACGGCCTTGCCCGATTGCTCTTCTTCAAATGTGACCGCCACGGCCGCATTGCTCGAGAGCCGTACTTTCCCGCCGTCGATGTCCGCGACAAGGCCGAGATCGACGAAATGATGGTGGCCTGCATGCGCGCCCTGGCCGGAATCGGCCTTCGTAAGTTTGATGCGCTGGTTTTCGACGCGGTCGACGGTTCCGACGTGGACACCGTCCGCGCCGATCACTTCCATATGGGGCTTGATCTCGCTGGCTTGCATTTTGTGCTCCTGACCTGATGACGACCGTAATCGCCCCGCCAGCTCAACTGGTTCCATGATTGGCGGACACGTGTTGGGGAAGAACGGCGCAAAGCACATCCGATACGTCTGCCGTAATTGTTTAGCAGCTATTTCCAGCAACATTTCAGCAGCACGTTGCGGTGAGGAGTGGCGAACAGGATGCGCGAATTCTTTCGGATCGTCTGGGTGGCGATGAGCGCGCTCTGCTGGGCCCTGCCGGCGGCGCAGGCTCAAAGCCTGCAACCCAAGATGGGGGAAACGGCGGAAGATTACCGCGCGCGGATCGGCGCAGCCCAGAGCCGCGCCCCAGCTGCAGCCTCACTCCAGCCGAAACTCGGCGAGACCAAAGCAAATTATGAAGCGCGCCTGCAGGGACGTCCCCCAGTCGATCAGGACGGCGTTGCCGAGATCAAGGCGGACCGCAGGGGCCAGTTCCTTACGCAGGCGACAGTAAGCGGCCAGAAGGTCGCCATGCTGGTCGACACCGGGGCGAGCGCCGTTTCATTGCCGTATGAAGTCGCGCAGCGCCTCGGCTTCAAACTGGGCGATGCTGATTTTCGCGAGTCGGCGTCCACCGCGAACGGCGCGACCAAGGTTGCGGTCGTCACGCTGGACGAGGTGCGTGTCGGCGACATCGCGATCCGGAACGTGAGGGCGCTTGTGGGCAAGCCAGGCGCCTTGGGCGAAACGGCGCTCCTCGGCATGACCTTTCTTTCCAAGCTGCGGAAATATGAAATTGAAAACGGTGTGCTCAAGCTTGTTCGCTAGCACGGAAGTTTCAATAACCAGGACGCGCTCACGCTGGAACGGATCGGCAGGCTTGTACTAGCGCTAACTTGGCGCAGGCAATTCGTCGCAATTCATCACATTGGTGCACTTCGTCTCGCATGCTAACAGCTCGCTGCAAACTAGCGAAACGCAAGGGAGATGGATGGATGGGACGCTTACGGGATGAAGATCTGCGTGCAATTCTTGGGCCCGATTACAACAAGATCATCGAAGCCGAATTCAACAGCGCCAAGCCAGTGACTCTCGCCGAGATCAAGAAGTCCCGAGAAAAGGAAGCCAACCGACTGAGCGAAATGCGGTTCACCATGTTCGCCGTTCTGGTCGTCGGCATGGCGCTTGATACAGCAAGCTGGCTGCAGAAAGCAGGGCTCGACATTCAAGCGGATTTTGGCGTCGCGGCGGTTCTGTTCGGCATCGTCGGCTTGATCGTTCTGACCAGGAAACGCCGCGCGGTTCTCAATGCGCCGCTGACTGATCCTGCCGCGGCCTGATTGCTCATTCAGGCGCGCCGCAAACTAATTATCAAAATAAAGGGCGGGCTGGGATAACCCAACCCGCCCCAAAAAAATTGACGCTCTCGCCTATGCCGGCAGGACGACCACTTTCGTCTGGACTGGCGTGCGCGAATAGAGATCCATCATGTCCTGACTGAGCAGGCCAGTGCAGCCGCTCGTCAGATTGGTCCCGATCGTTTCCGGATCGCTGGTGCTGTAGATCGTGTAGAGCGTGTACACGCCTTTCTGGTAGAGATAGAGCGTGCGCGCGCCGAGCGGATTTTCCAGACCTCCCGGCATGCCGCCGGCATATTTGGCCGCCTCGGGCTGACGCTTGATCATCTCCTTGGGAGGCGTCCACGTCGGCCATTCCGCCTTGCGACCGACATAGGCGTCACCGCTCCACAAGAACCCCTCGCGGC
>JANXTB010000119.1 GCA_025356415.1 Hyphomicrobiales bacterium | reverse complement strand
GGATCGCGCCCGCGCGCCCCGCAGCTGCATCGAAGGCTTCCATCGATCCCGCCAGCGCGCCGGTGTGCGCGGCGGCGGCCTCGCGGCCCGCGTCGGATGCGCCTAGTTTCATGACGATGACGCGCTTGCCGGCCTCGCGCGCCATGCGCAAGGCTTCGAGAAACGCCTCGCCGTCGTGCACGGACTCGAGATAGCAGGCGATGGCCTTGATGTGCGGCTGCGATGAGAAATACGCGATGTAATCGGCGGTCGTCAGCCCCGTCTCGTTGCCACTGGTGATCGACGCGTCGGTGTCCACGCCGCGCTCTTCGAGCGTGCGCTTGATCGCCATGACGATGCCGCCCGATTGACCGAGCACCGCGACAGGCCCGCGCGCGAGCTTCTGCGCGCGATCGTCCGGCATGGAAAAGAAGTTGATCGCCGCATTGAAATTGCCGAGGCAGTTCGGCCCGGAGATGGCGAGGCCCGTCTCCTCGATCACCTTGCGCAAATCGACGGCGAGTTGCTGGCCCGCGGCGTCGGGCGCTTCATCGAAACCCGACGTCATGATCGTGGCGCTGCGCGCGCCAGCCGCCGCCGCGTCGCGCAAGGTTGCGCAGACGGTTTTTGCCGGCGCCAGCACGACGAGATGATCCGGCTTTTCGGGCAGTTCCGCGAAGTTGCGATAACAGCGTGTGTCCCACACGCTGTCGCGCGTCGGGTTGAGCGGAAAGACCGCGCCCTTGTAGCCGTAGCGCTGCAAATTGCGCCAGACGCGTTGCGGCCAGTTGCCGGGTTTGTCGGTGGCGCCGACGATGACCACATTGCGCGGATTGAGCAGCGCATCAACTTTGGAAATGGCTGCGCGCAGGTTGTCCTGCGTTCTGTTGCTGGTCATCTGTCGTCCTCAACCTTGCCCATACATGCCGACGCCGGACCGGCGCGCGAAAAAGTAAAAGATCAACGCGATCGTCGTCATCGCGCAGCTCCACAAAAGCCCGAGCGCGGCAAGTTCCGGCCCTTGCCCGTTGCTCCACAGATCGAACATCGCCACCGCCATGGTCTGCGACGACGGCCCCGACAGCAACACAGGCAATGTCAGCACGCGCGTCGCCAGCAGGAAGATGAACAGCCAGCCGGCGATTAGCGACGGCGCGAGCAGCGGCAGGATGATGCGGCGGAAACCCACCATTGGAGAGGCGCCGGCGACCGCTGCGGCTTCCTCGAGTTCACGATGGACCTGCAGCATGCCGGCGTAAGAATAGCGCACGCCATAGGGCAGATAATTGATGAGAAAAGCCCAGACGATGATCCAGATCGTGCCGTAGACGCCGACCGGCATGGCGAGAAAAAACTGCATGACGCCGACGCCGAGCACGATGCCCGGGAACACCAGCGGCACGGTGCCGAGCTGATCGACGACGCGCGCGCCTGGCGCCTTGCGCACATTGAGCCAGGCGGCCAGCGCAGTGAGGACCATGACCAGCGTCGCACTGACGACCGCGACGATCAGCGTGTTGGCGAGCAGCGAGAGATAGCGCGAGCTTTCGAAAATACGAAAGTAATGATCGAAGCTCAGCAGCTTGAACGCCGACGAGCGCACCGTCTGGTAGAACGGCAAAAGCGAGGCCCATACGAGAATGAGCATCGGCAGGATCAGCAGCAGCAGAAAGTTCAGCACGAGAATCGCGCCGCCGATTGGGCGGAACACGCCGAGCGGCACCTTGTTGGGGCGGAAGTTCTTGCCCGTGATCGTTGCGAACTTCTCCGCGTTGCGCGTCAGCTTGCCATAATAATAGAGAAGCAGGGCCACGACGCCGAGCAGCACGAGAGAGAGCGTGCTCGCCGAGCCGATATCGGGCGGCATGCTCCTATGCATCATCTCGTAAATGTCGGTTGTGAGTACATGCACGCGGCCCGGCAGGCCGACGAGCGCCGGCACTTCAAACGCCTCGATGGTGCGAATAAACACCAGCATGGCGAGCGCGAGGATTGACGGCAGCGAGAGCCGCAAGGTGATCTTGCGCAGCGTCGCCCAGGTGCCGGCGCCGCTCATGCGCGCGGCTTCTTCGAGATCCGGATTGAAATTGCGCAGCGTCGAGCCGAGCAGCAGGAAAACGAGCGGCGACCACAGCAGACCCTCGATGAAGATCATGCCGCCGAGCCCGTAGACATTGATGAGCACGCCGGTCTCGCCGGTGAGTTCGCGATACCAGGAGTTGATCGGTCCGGAGCGCGCGAGCAGCAGCAGCCACGAACTCGTGTAGAGCACGTAGGGCGTGCCAAGCGAGATGATGGTGGTGAGGTAAGCCAGCCCCTTGAACGGCGTGTCGGTGCGCTCGACCAGCCACGCATTGACGCCGCCGATGAGCAAGGCGACCAGCGCGCTGCCGAACGCGAAGACGACCGAATTGAACGCGCTCATCCAGATGCCGCGCTCTGCCAGAAGACGTGTGAAACGCTCCAGCGTGAAACGCGTGACGCCGCCCTGCTCGATGCTCAGCGCGCCATTCACCAGAAACACCAGCGGCGGCAGCACCAGGATGGCGAAGATCAGCCCAAGGATGACGACGAAAATCACCCGCTCGTCGCGCGGCGCAAAGCGCGCCATCAGCGAGGGCGCGCTTTCAGTCTTCACGGCGAACTCACTCATCTTGTCGGTCACCTGAAGATGCTCTTGAAGACGTCCGTCCAGCGCGGCATCTCGCGATCGATCTCTTCCGGCGTCTTGTAGATGGCGCGGAATTTCACGCCGTCGGGACGCAGCGCGAGATCTTTCGGCGGAACGTTGGGATCGACGGGCAGATATTCGGCGTCGCGGTAGATTTTCTGACCCTCTTCCGACATCAGGAATTCAACAAACAGCCGCCCCGCATTGGGATGCGGCGCATCCTTGGTGACCGAGATCACCGACAGCACGCCAAGCGCCGGGTCCATCGGGATCCAGTCCACCGGCGCGCCCTTGGCGGCGCTGATCACCGCGTGATTGTTGAAAATGTTCAGCGCGATCGCATATTCGCCCGCGATCACCTGATCGAGCACCTGACGCGCCGCGACCGCGAGACCCGCCGGTTGCTGCTTGGCGAGTTCGCGCAAGTAAGCCTTGCCCTTCTCCTCGCCCATCGTGTCCAGCACGATGCCGACGAAGCCCGGCCCGGCGGAGGACGACGACGTGGAATTCCACGCGATCTTGCCCTTGTATTTCGGGTCGAGCAGATCCTGGAAGGTCTTTGGCTCCGTGCCCTTCTTGATCAGCTCGGTGTTGTAGCCGGGCGTCAGCACGTAGAGATTGGTCGCGACCCAATAGCCTTCGGCGTCGATATATTCCTTCGGGAAACGTTTGGCGTTTTCCGGAATGAATTTCGCAACGACGCCTTCCTTCTTCAGCGAAGCCGTCGCGCCGGTGCCGTCGAAGACGTCAGCCTGCATCCGGCCCGCCTTCGCCTCGTTCAACACGCGCAGCGCGACCTCGTTGGAATTGGCCCGCACGTAAGAGACCTTGACTCCATATTTCTTCTCGAACGCCGCGGCGGCGGGGCGCGCGAACTGATCGATGATCTGCGTGGTGTACCAGACGACCTGGCCTTCTTTTTTTGCGGCGTCGATCATTGCCTGATCGGCGGCGCGCGCGGGCGCTCCGCAAAGCGATGCAAGCGTCGCGGCGGCGAGAATCAGGGAACGGCGGGACAAGCAAAGAGACGCCATGCGCAGGCTCCTTCGCGAAATGCGTGATGAAAAACGGCCGGGCGCGAGGCCCGGCCGAACGCGAAAGATCAGCGCTTGAACTCGCCGAGGCCCGGCTTGAAGACCTTGTCGTCAAGGAACATCTTCATCGCCTTGGCGCGGCCGCCTTCCGGATCGACATGCTTCAGCGCGTCGCTCTTGGCGTTGAGATAATCCATCGCCTGTTCCTTCGTCATGCGACGAACCATGCGCACGGCTTCCTTGGTGTATTTCACCGCGGCCGGGCTCTTGGCTTCGAGCTTGCGCGCCAGCTCCATCACTTCCTCGCGCAGCTTGTCGGGCGCTGCGGATTTGTTGACGAACTTCATCGCCGCCGCTTCCTTGCCGGAGAAGCGATCGCCGGTGACGGAATAATAAATAGCGTCGCGATAGTTCATGACTTCCGTCACCGCCCAGGCGACGAGGCCGCCCGGGATGATGCCCCAGTTCACTTCCGACAGGCCGAAGGTGGCGTCTTCAGCCGCGATGGCGAAATCGCAGGCGATGACGGGCGTGAAGCCGCCGCCGAAGCAATAGCCGTGCACCATCGCGATGGTGGCTTTCGGGAAGGACGACAGACGATCCCAGCGCCAGGTATGCGCGGCGCGGCGGGCGCGCACGCGGGCCTTGGGGTCGCCCTCGGTGCCGCGGAAATAGAGTTTCAAATCCTGCCCCGCGCAGAAATTGCCGCCGGCGCCGGTGATGACGACGACCTTGGTCTCGTCGTCCATCTCGGCCCAGTCGAGCGCGTCGCACATGTCCATGTGCAGCTGCGGCGACATGGCGTTGCGCTTGTCGGGACGATTCAGGATGATGAATGTTGTTCCGCCGTCGCGCTCGATCTTGACGTTTTCGAGCGTGATGATGTCATGCGGCATGAAGTCCTCCCTTTGTCGCGGGTCATTTGGCGCCCGCTTCTCTGGAGGTGAGTGTGCATCGGCGAAGGCCGCCCTGTAAAGCCGCAAGGCTGATCAAAGTGCGGGCGTCGAGTGGACGTGCTGGTGGCCGTCTTCGTCGTGGCTATGTTCCTCGCCGCCATCGCGGATCGGCACGATGTTGACCTGCCCAAAATGCACCCCGCGCTCGGCCATGGTCTGGGCGGCGAGCTTGCGGACGGCATCGGTATGGCCGCGCAACAGCGTCACTTCCATGCAATGGCGATGGTCGAGCCGTGTGCGCATGGAGGAGATCGTCAGGTCATGGTTTTCATGCTGCGCCTTGTCGAGCCGCATGGCGAGGTCGCGCCCGTCGTAATCGTAGACATACGAGACGGCCGCGACGCAGCAATGCGTGGACGGCCCCGCGCCCTCCGAGCGCACGAGCGCGTCGCGCACAAGATCGCGCACCGCTTCCGAGCGGTTGGAATAGCCTTGTCTTTCCATGAAGGAGTCGATCGCGGCGGCGATGCTGTCGTCGAGGCTGATGGTGAGACGTTGCACGGCGGCGCTTCCTTCTTTTGCTCGGCTAGTTGAAGGCCGGGCGAGGAGGAAAATCAAGGTCGTTGCGAGTGTAGCGCAGCATTGTGAGGGCTCACAAAACGAAAAAGGGGCGCTTTTCAGCGCCCCTTTCAAACTTACGTAGCCCGATGGCCCGTGGACGCTGCGCCTCGCTCTTCGCCCGGCTCGATGTGCACGTCGATCAGGCAGACGCCGCCCTTCTTCAGGATGTCGACGCCGCGCTTGATCGCCGCGTCGAGATCAGCCGGGGTCTTCACCGGGCCGATGCCGACCGCGCCCTGCGCTTCCACGAATTTCGCGAAATCGAGATCCGGGTCGCGCATGACCTGTCCGATCCAGCGATTCTCCGGCGGACGCTCGCGGCGCACGGCCATCGTTTCCTGATGCAATTCGTCGTTGAAATACGAGCGGTTGTTGTTGAGCAGCACGAGCAGCGGGATGCGGTGACGCGCCGCCGTCCAGATCGCATGGCCGCCCATGGCGAAATCGCCGTCGCCCAGGATAGCGACTGTGTGCAGGCCTTCCGTGTGATTGGCGAGCGCCGCGCCGACCGACAAGGCCGGGCCGGAGCCTATGCCGCCGCCGCCGTCCTTGCCGAGATAGGCGCGCGGATGGCGGAAGGGCCAGAGATCGGCGGTCCAGCCTCGGCAAATCGCGGCGAGCGACACCTTGTCGGGATCTTCGAACGCGGCGCGCAGGCTGACCGCGAGCTGGTCCATGGTGACGCGCGAGGGATCGACCTTGACCTGCTTGCGCTCGGCCTTGGCCCAGCACTCTTTCTTGCCGGCGCCCAGCGCCGCATTGAGATCGGCGATCACCGAGTCCGAGTTCGCCGCCATGTTGATGTCGGCAAACGGCAGCGCCTGGTAGTTCGCATGGGCGCCGTTGTGCAGATACTGGTCCATGCTGGTCGAGATGACCTTGGCGGCGAGCTTGCCGTCTTTCTTGATGCGCAGGGCGCTAGCGAGATCGGTCCATTCGAGCGCGAGGATGACATCCGCCTGCTCGAGAATGTCAACGATGCGCTTGGGCGCACGGCCAACCTGGTTGAACGGCGCGGCGACATGGCACGGGTGATCGGTCGGGAAGCCCGAGCGGTTCTTGAGGTCGGTGAACACCACGGCGCCAAGACGCTCGACCAGCGCGACGCGCGCGGCCCAGCCCTCATCGGTCCAGTTGGTGCGGCCGAGCAGAACGACGGGATGCTTGGCGTCCTTCAAGAGCGCGGTGGCGGCATCGAGATCGGCCTTAGCGGCGCGCGCGGGCGCGGGCGCCTTCATGCGCGTGAGATCGGGCCATTCCGGCGCCTTCTCGAGCGAGGATTCCTGCAGGCCGGCGTCGAGGCAGATGTAGACGGGGGCCTTGGGCTCGCTGCGCGTCATGATGTTGGCGCGCGCCATGGCCTCGACCAGCGAGTCGGCGGAGGACGGCTGGTTGTCCCATTTGATGAAATCGCGGATCAGGCTCGCCTGGTCGGCGGAGGTGTGGATCCAGTCGATCCACGGGCGGCGCTGCGAAGCGTCCACCGGGCCGGTCGCCCCGAGTACGAACATAGGGGCGCGATCGCAGAAGGCGTTGTAGAGCGCCATCGAGCCGTGCATCAGGCCGACGTTGGAGTGCAGCACGCAGGCCATGGGCTCACCGGTCGCCTTGGCGTAACCGTGGGCGATACCGACCGCGTGGTCTTCATGCAGGCAGAGCAGCATCGAGGGATCGACGTTGCCGAGGTGGTTGACCATCGAATCGTGCAGGCCGCGATAGCTCGCGCCGGGATTGAGGCTCACATAGCGAAAGCCGAAACGGCGCAGCATCTGGGCCGCAACGTCACTGCCGAAGCCAACCTTCTCGTCGACTTTCCCCTCGGGGCGGTCCGCATGCATGTGTCGTTCTCCCTGTTAGCGCTTGTCGTGTCTGGGGCCCTTGCGGCTCCTTGGCTTCTTCTTCGCTGTCTCCGGTGATTGAGTCAACTTTAGTCGCACCCTTCCGAGCGGGCCGGCGCCGCCCTATCTAAGGACTACACGCCGGAGCCCCATCGCTTGCGCCTGTCGATCATCATCCCTGTGCTGAACGAGGCGGGCGCCCTTGAGAGCCTGCTCGCGCCCCTGCAGGCGTGGCGAGCGGCTGGCTGCGAGGTGATCGTGGTGGACGGCGGCAGCGTGGATAGCTCCCGCGATATAGCCGGCGGCCTGTGCGACGCGCTCGTCGAGGCGCCGCGCGGGCGCGCCAGCCAGATGAACGCGGGTGCGCGGATGGCGCAAGGCGACGCGCTGCTGTTTCTCCATGCCGACACGCGCCTGCCGGCGGACGCCCCGGACCTCGTGCGAGCGGCTCTGGAGGCCGGCGCGCTGTGGGGGCGTTTCGATGTCCGCATCGCGGGCTGCTCGCGCTGGCTGCCGCTGGTCTCGCGCATGGTGAATTGGCGCTCGCGGCTGACCGGCGTCGCAACCGGCGACCAGGCGATTTTCATCCGCCGCGACGTTTTCGAGCGCTGCGGCGGCTTCGCCGACCTGCCGCTGATGGAAGATGTCGAGCTCACCAAGCGCCTGCGCCGCCTCGCACGCCCCGCTTGCCTGCGCGGCCCCGCGCTGACTTCGGGGCGACGCTGGGACCGGCACGGCGCCTGGCGCACGATCCTGCTGATGTGGCGATTGCGCGCGGAATATTTCCTCGGCGCCGATCCGCGCCGCCTCGCGCTGAAATATGGATACGCGCCGCGTGACGTCTGAAGCACCCTTCCCCATCGCCATCTTCGCCCGCGCGCCCGTGGCCGGCGCCGCGAAAACGCGGCTGATCCCGCGCCTCGGGGCGGGCGGCGCGGCGGCGCTGCATGCGCGATTGGTCGAACACACGCTGCAACAGGCGCTCGCGGCGGCCCTCGGCGAGGTGACATTGTGGTGCGCGCCGGACGAGACGCATCCGTTCTTCGCGCAATGCGCCGCGCGCTTTGGCGTGCGGCTGCGGGCGCAGCAGGGCGATGATCTGGGCGCACGCATGCTGTTCGCGTTTGCGGATGCGCAAGGTCCGCTGATCGTCATCGGCGCCGATTGCCCGATGCTCGGCCCCGATCACTTGCGCCAAGCCAATAGCACGTTGCGGGCTGGCGCCGACGCGGTGTTTTGTCCGGCGGAAGACGGCGGCTACGGATTGATCGGCCTCGCGCGACCGCAGGCAAGCCTGTTCGAAAACATGGCTTGGGGCATGGACGCAGTGATGGCGGAAACGCGCACGCGGTTGCGCGCACTTGGTCTTGCCTGGCGCGAAACGTCGCCGGTGTGGGATGTCGATCGTCCCGAAGATCTCGACAGGCTCACGGCGTTTCCGCATCTGCTCGCGCCGCGTCTCGACCCGGCGAAATTCCGTGATCCCCGCGTCACCGCCAAGGGCGAGCGCCGCGCGCGCGTGGAGCTTCATGCGCTGGAGACTTTGTGGATCAATACCGGCACGCTCTGCAACATCGCCTGCATGCATTGCTACATTGAATCGAGCCCGCGCAACGACCGGCTGGAATATATAAGCGCGCGCGAGGCAGCTGCTTATCTGGACGAGATCGCGCGTGATCGCTTACCGGTGAAACTCATCGGCTTCACCGGCGGCGAGCCGTTCATGAACCGCGATTTGCGCGCGATGCTGGAAGATGCGCTGTCGCGCGGTTTCGATGCGCTGGTGCTGACCAACACTATGAAGCCGATGCAGCAGGCGCGCGAATGGCTGCTCGATTTGCACACGCGTTACGGCGCGCGGTTAAAGCTGCGCGTGTCGCTGGATCATTTCGACAAGAGCTGGCACGAGCGCGAGCGCGGGGTTGAAACGTTTGCGCCGACGATTGCGGGATTGCGCTGGCTCTCGGAAAACGGCTTTGCGCTCGATGTCGCCGGGCGTTTGTTTTCAGGAGAACGCGAACAGGATTTGCGCGCCGGCTATGCGGCCCTGTTTGCGCGCGAGGGCATCGCGGTGGACGCTCACGATCCCGTTGCGCTGATGCTGTTTCCTGAAATGGACGCCGATGTGGACGTGCCGGAGATCACTGAGTCCTGCTGGGGCATCCTGCACAAATCGCCACGCGACGTCATGTGCGCGACCTCGCGCATGGTGGTGAAGCGCAAGGGCGCGCAGGCGCCAGCCGTGCTTGCCTGCACGCTGTTGGCTTATGACGAGCGGTTCGAGCTTGGACGCACCTTGAGGGAAGCAAGCAGCGCGGTGGCGTTGAACCATCCGCATTGCGCGAAATTTTGCGTATTGGGCGGAGCGGCATGCAGTAGGTGAGTGAACCTTCTCCTGCGCTGGCGGGAGAAGGTGGCATGCGAAGCATGACGGATGAGGGCGGTTCGACTGCGCAGATGCATCAAGATGCGCGCGAGGCCCGGGCGCCCTCACCCGTCTCGCTTCGCGAGCCACCCTCTCCCGCCAAGCGGGAGAGGGAATCGCATCCTACGCCAGCCCTTCGTCCTTAAGCACCTTCTGCACTGCAGGACGCGCGCGCATGCGGGCGTAGTGCTTCGCACAATTTGCCGGAAGCTGCTGCTTCAAGCGCTCGACCACCCAGAATTCCAGATAGAACAGCGCCGCATCCGCAATACTCATTTTCGAGCCGCCGACATAATCCTGGTTGGCGAGCGCAGCATCGAAAGACTTCAGGCCCTTGTCGACGATTTCCTGTCCCCTCGCCTTCACCGCCGCATGGTCGGCTTCGTTCGGCGAAAATCCCTCCGGCTTCCAGATGCGCGTGAAGCCCTGCATGTGCAGCGAGGCGGCGACGTAATCGACGGCTTCCAGTGTGCGCGCGAAGCTTTCCGGATCGGTCGAGAGCAGGCCCTTCTCGGGGTTGGTCAGCGCGAGCCACGAGGCGATGGCCGGCCATTCCGTCAGGATGCTGCCATCATCGCGCTGCAGCGCAGGCACTTTCGACTTCGGGTTGATAGCCACATACTCGGGCGCATATTGCTCGCGTGTCGCGAGATTGACCTTTTGCAACTCATACGGCTTGCCGATTTCTTCGAGCAGCACGTGAATGCCAAGGGCGCAGGAGCCGGGTGAATAAAACAACTTCATGCGAGCGTTCCTTATTTGGGATCAGCGATAATGGCCGCGAGTTTATCGGCGATGGGCTTCGGTGTCGCGACAATTTCAGAAACGATCTTGGCAAGATCCACGCCAGAAACGGGATTGATGTCGAGCCGTTCCTTGGCCGCCTCGTCGAGGAAGCTCTTGTCCTTGACCATATCGTCGAACGCCTTGCGAAGCGTCGCCACGCGGGCGTCGGGCATGCCGGGCGGTCCGAACAGCGGGCGCCCGATGGTGGCGGGCGCCGAGATCAGCCGCAGCACGGCGCGGTCGTCGTCATTTTTCGCAAGATCGATGAGCAGCGGCACGTCCGGCAGGTCCGCCGCTTTGGTCAAGCCGATCTGGACGAGAATGTTGATTTTCTTGTCACGGATCCAGTCTGGCTTGGTGCCCTTCCACGACGACCAAGGGTTGGAGCCGCGCGAGCCGATCTCGCCGCCTTCCATCGCGAGATTCATTTCATTGCCGCCGGGATAGCCCTGCACGATCTTGAATTTCGTGCCGAGAATCGCGTTCATCACCTGCGGCAATTGCGCGGATGTGTTGGGGCCCGTGGCGCCGACAATCACTTCCTTCTGCTTGGCCTCGTCGATGGTCTTCACGCCCGTCGTGTGCCAGGTCACCGCGGTGTTGTTGTCGGCCGACGGATTGCCGATCCAGACAAACTTGTTCATGTCGAACTGGATCGTCGTGTCGCCGATCGCCTGCTGCAGCACGAGCGACTGGTCGGCGGTGGCGATGGCCGTGCCGTCCTTCGGCGCAATCTTGAAGATATAGCCCGCCACGACGCGACCGCCGCCGCCCGCCATGTTTTTCGGCACGAAATTCGGCTTGCCGGGAATGAAGTCGCCCATGTGCCGCGCGACAAGCCGCGCATACGTGTCGTAGCCGCCGCCCGGCGCATAGCCGATGTAGAGATCGACGGACTTGCCCTTGTAGAAGTCCGCGTCCTGCGCGAGCGCGGGGGATGCGAGGAGAGTGGCGGTCAAAAGCGCCGCGAGTTTGGTTTTCATATCATTTTTCCTTCATTCACAGCATTGGTCGTGCGCGCCCCTCTCCCGCGTGCGGGAGAGGGTGGCATGCGTAGCATGACGG
>JANXTB010000109.1 GCA_025356415.1 Hyphomicrobiales bacterium | reverse complement strand
AGATCCGCCTTCAGCCAGATCGAGATGGCGCGCTCCGAAATCTTCACGCGCGTGTCCTCGCGCATGAAGGCGCCGCCACCCGTCGCCAGTACTTTCTGTCCCTCGCCGATCAGGCGGGCGATGACATGGTGTTCGCGGTCCCGGAAGAAGGTCTCGCCGTGGCGCTTGAAGATTTCCGCGATGGTCATCCGCGCCGCCGTCTCGATGGCCGCGTCGGCGTCGACGAAATCCAGCCCGAGTCGCGCCGCGAGCCGTCGGCCGACGGACGTCTTGCCCGAACCCATGATGCCCACGAGGACGATGGAGCGGCCCTCGAGACGACGCACGAGGCTCGCCGCGCGCGCGTCACGCCGCTGCGGAGAAGCGCGGTCGCCCTCGGTTGGGAGTCCGGCTGTAAAATGGGAGGCGCTATTCATGCTCCTCTCCTAGCATGACGTGAACGCGGATTTAAGCTCCGGCAGTCAAGATGTGGTCTGCAACTTTCTGCGCGGGTTGATTCGCCAAGCTTGATGGGCGAAGCCTTGCAGGGACGACCAAGAAGAATCGCGAGGCCCGATGGGTCCGCGCCCCGGAGATCCTCGTGCCGACCCTGTTCAGGTTTCTCGCCTTTCTCCTCATCGTCGCCGCCATCATCTTCGGCGGCATGATCGCTTTGGTGACCTTCGTGGAGCCGCAGCAGCGCGAGATGACGCAGACCATCCCGCCGACCAAGCTGAAGCAATAAACATGGGTGTGAACCCCGGCCTCACCGATCCCCTCGGACGGCTGTTCCTGGACATGATCGCCGCCGAGCGCGGCGCGGCCCTCAATACGCTCGACGCCTATGAGCGCGATCTCGTCGATTATTGTGATTTTCTCGAGGGCGTCCGCTCCGGGCCAATGCAGGCCTCCACCAACGAGATCCGCGCCTATCTCGAAAATCTCGACGCGCGCGGCTTCAAGGCGACGTCGATGGCGCGGCGGCTTTCTTGCGTCCGCCAGTTTCACCGCTTTCTTTATGTCGAGGGCCGCCGGGGCGATGACCCCGCCGCCGTGATCGAGGGCCCGCGCCGCGGCCGCCCGCTACCCAAGGTGCTCACACCCAAACAGGTCGATCGCCTTCTCGAAGTCGCCCAGGAGGGGATCGCCGATCCTGCCCGCCTCGCCCATGAGCGGGTCACGGCGGCGCGGATGCATTGCCTGCTGGAGACGCTCTACGCGACGGGCCTGCGCGTCTCCGAGTTGGTCTCGCTGCCGCGCAGCGCGGCCCGCGCCCGCGAGCCGCTGCTCGCCATCAAGGGCAAGGGCGGGCGCGAGCGCCTCGTGCCCCTGTCGGAGCCGGCGCGCGCCGCCATGAACACCTATCTCGCCATGCTGGCCGAACTCAGGCCTGGGCAGCGCGCCTCCGCCTGGCTTTTTCCGGCGGACAGCGCCAGCGGCCATCTGCCCCGGCAGGTCTTCGCCCGCGAGCTGAAGACGGTTGCCGCCGCCGCCGGGCTGCGGGCCGATCTCGTCAGCCCGCACGTGCTGCGCCACGCCTTCGCCAGCCACCTCCTTCAGAATGGCGCGGATCTGCGCGTCGTGCAGGAACTGCTCGGCCATGCCGACGTCTCGACGACGCAGATCTACACGCATGTGCTGGACGAGCGCACCAGCGCCATGGTGCGCGACCTGCATCCGCTGTCGGATGCATGAAGAGCGTCCCTCGTAATTAGTCGCCTAGTCTAGGGTCCGGCGCCCAAAGTAGAAGACAGTCTTCTACGCTGATGTCGCTGCGACAGAGCAGGAAGTTCCAAACATTTAATTCATCATTAACCATACATCCGATATTTATACATCGGATTTATTGAGTGCAGGCACGCAACGTGCTGGTCTTTTGGATTATCTGTTTAGAGGCCAAGATGTTCTTCATCCTCGGGCCCGGTGTGGTCCAGCGCAAACCGTCTGTTGCGTGGCGGTTAGCCTTGTGGATGGGCACGCGTCTCTGCGCTGGCGCGCTGGTCGCCTCGCCGGGGCTAGCGCAGGCGGCCGATGTCTATCTGAACAACACGACGCCGCAGACAAGCGGCATAGAAGCCGCGGCGACGGGCGCCGACGCGGTCATTGTGACGAACTCCGCCAACATCAGCGGTAGGAGCGGCATTGTCGCGTCGTCGGAGACGGGCGCGATCTCCATTGCCAGCACGGGGAACGTCACAAGTTCGCTCTCCTGGCTCTACGGCATCAGAGCGTCCTCGAATGGCGGCTCCATAGACATTGGCGGCGCCAACGGCCTCTCTGGCGCCGTGAGCGGGATCTATGCCGCCACCAGCGCAAGCGGATCGATCACCATCAGGACCGGCGCTGGCGCGAATGTGGCGGCGCTCGGCATTTCCGTCCGCACCATCGCGGCCGATGGAGCGACGAGGATCTTCATCGGCAGCGGATCGAGCATTACCGGAACCACATATGCAATTTACGCGGACGGACAGGATGTCACTGTGACCAATGCAGGCACGGTGACTGGATCCGTGGTGGGGTTTCGAAGCGACTTTGGCTCCCCGGGCACATTCATCTTCAATAATTCCGGCATCCTTGAGCTCCCGGGCGCTTCGGTCGCCGACCGATACCAGTTTAACAATCTGGCGGGGGGTGTGCTCACCGGCACGGGTTCGCTCGGCGCGGTGAACGCGCAGGCAGGCTCGGTTATCCGTCCCGGCGACCGTAGCGGCGCCGTGATGGGCGCGCTGAACGTGGGCAGCCTGACGCTGGCCGCAGGGGCGATTGTCGAAATCCGGGCGAATTACACCTCCGGCGCCGACCAGATCGCCGTCACGGGCGCCGCCTTGCTTGGTGGCGCGCGATTGAAGATCGCCGCGACGCGGCAGGTCGACGCGACCTGGATCTCGGGCCAGACCTACACCATCATGACGGCGGGCAGCGTGACCGGAACCTTCGCCGCCCCGGAGCTCGATTACGCGTTCCTGAAGGCCACGCTCGCATACACGTCGACCAGCGTGTCCCTCACGCTGGACCGCAACTGGACGTCATTCAGCGCCTATTCGACCACGCCGAACCAGAAGTCCGTCTCCGACGTCTTCGACAGGTTCCAGACCCAAGGGTCGAATCCGCTGATCGCCAAGGTGACGACGCTCACTGTCGGCCAAGCCCCGGTGGCGATGGCGCAATTGTCCGGCGCCGGCGTCGCCTCGACGCGCACGCAATCCTTCGCGGCCTCCAGCCAATTCAACGGCGTGGTCGGTTCGGAAATGGGCGAGTTCACCGGCTCGGCCGGGGGCGGCTCTTCTGTGCTCTCCTACGTCGATGACAAAACGATCACCAAGGCCTTCGACAAGGTCGCCGCCAAGGCGTCCGAGTCCATCCTCGACGGCCGCGTCTGGGCGCATGGGCTCGGCGGCGTCGCCAACATGAAGGCGGACGCGACCAACCCCGCCGAGCGGTCGTCCAATTACGGCCTCGCGGCGGGCGTCGACAAGGCGCTCAGCCCTAATTTGCGCGCCGGCGCGGCGCTGTCGGGCGGCCAGTCGTCTTCAAAAGTCGCGTCGCTCGCCACCAAGGCGGACGCAGTCTGGGGGCAGGCCGCGCTCTATGCGATCGCCACCGATGGCGAGCGCTACGCCAAGGCGTCGCTGGTTTACGGGCGCCTGACGACCGAGACTGAGCGCACCGTGACCGCCTTCGCGACGCCCGAAACCGCGAAGGGAAAGTTCGGCGCCAACCTGTTCTCGACCCGTCTCGAGGTCGGCCAGAAATTCGTCACTGGCCGGGTTAACCTGACGCCCTTCGCGGCCTTCGAGCCATCGTGGCTGATGCAGGAGGGCTATTCGGAAACCGGCGCGGCGACCATCGGGCTCGGTTACGGCAAGACCACGACCCGCGCCCTGCCGGCGACGCTCGGCATGAAGTTCGACGGCGACGTCGTGCTTCACGCAATGCGACTCGCGCCGTCGGCGACGCTCGGCTGGGTCTACAACTTCGCCAGCACATCCAGCCTGTCGCCGTTCTTCACGTCGCTGCCGGGCTCGACCTTTACGGTGGCGGGCGCCAAGGGCGACCGCAATCTGGCCCGCACCGAGCTCAACGTCGAGGCGATGGCCGACGCCTCCACGGCGACCGTCTACGCCAACGCCCGCGCCGACCTCGGCGCCCGGACCTCCGCCATGCGCGGCACGGGCGGCATGATGATGCGCTTCTGACGGGAAGGCGCGTGGACGACAAACCCGCGAGCGCTTGACTTCGCCTTTCGGAATCGACAGGTTCCGCCGTCTCGGGCGAGACCCTGAAGGCGCCTGCCCGGCGGGGTCTCAAATACAGCGATGTTCATGCGATCTTACCTCGATTTTGAAAAACCCGTGGCCGAACTCGAGGCCAAGATCGACGAATTGCGCGCGCTGCAGACGGATGAATCCGGCGCGATCGGCGAAGAACTGCTCAAACTCGAAAGCCGCGCCGCCAAGGCGCTGGTTGATCTCTACGCTTCGCTGACGCCGTGGCAGAAGACGCAGGTCGCTCGCCACCAGCTGCGCCCGCATTTCGTCCATTACATCGAAGGCCTCATTGAGGATTTCACGCCGCTGTCCGGCGACCGCAAATTCGCCGACGACGAGGCGTTGATCGCGGGCTTCGGCCGTTTTCGCGGACAATCCGTTTGCATCATGGGCCAGGAAAAAGGCTCGGACACCGACGGACGCCTTCGCCATAATTTCGGCATGACCCGGCCCGAGGGCTACCGCAAGGCCGTCCGCCTGATGGAAATGGCCGACCGCTTCGACCTGCCCGTCATCTCTCTCGTGGACACAGCCGGCGCCTTCCCCGGCATCGACGCCGAGGAGCGCGGCCAGGCCGAGGCCATCGCGCGCTCGACTGAGGCCTGCCTGACGCTTGGCGTGCCCAATGTCGCCGTCGTCGTGGGCGAGGGCGGTTCGGGCGGCGCTGTGGCGATCGCCACCGCCAATCGCGTGCTTATGCTGGAGCACGCCATCTATACCGTCGCCTCCCCGGAAGCCTCCGCGTCGATCCTCTGGCGCGACAGCGGCCGGCGGCAGGATGCAGCGACCAACATGAAGATCACCGCGCAGGACTTGCTGCGGTTCGGCATCATCGACGGCATCATTCCCGAGCCGGCGGGCGGCGCGCATCGCGATCCCGTGGCCATGATCCGCAACACCGGCGACGCCATCGAAAAGTCGATCGCGGGCTTCAGCAACATGTCGCGTGATGAAGTGCGGGCGGCGCGCGCCGATAAATTCCTGGCGATGGGCCGCAAGCTGTAAAGCCCCCAAGGTTGCGCCCAAGCGCTGTGGCCGGTAATCTGACGTGAGACTGGTTCTGGTAACACTCACGTAACCATGCGTTGGTAGAGTCTGGGCGGGCCAGATTTCGATCCCTCGTCGTTGCGTCAGATTTTCTTCAGCGGGTCCCGTCAGCGCATGAATATTCCCAGCCAGAATTTCGCGAAAATCATGAGCCCCGTCAGCCGCTTGGCTGTCGTCGCCATGGTTGCTGGCCTGCTCGCGGGCTGTGACGACACGGGCGTTGGCGGCGGCGCGAAAGCGCGCCGGGCGATCCCTGCCGACACGTTGGCGCTGATGGAGAGCAAGGGCGCGACACGCAATTCGCCCGTCTTGATTCGCGCTTACAAGAAGGAAGCCGAACTCGAAATCTGGAAGATGAAGCGCAATGGCGAATATGCGCTGATCAAATCCTTCCCGATGTGCCGCTGGTCCGGCCAGCTTGGCCCGAAGATCCGCGAAGGCGACCGTCAGGTGCCGGAAGGCTTCTACGCGATCACGCCCGGCCAGATGAACCCGAACTCGTCCTACCACCTGTCGTTCAACGTCGGTTATCCGAATGCGCTCGATCGCGCGCAGGGCTATACCGGCGGCAACATCATGGTGCATGGCGCCTGCTCGTCGGCAGGCTGCTACTCGATGACCGACGAGCAGATCGAAGAGATTTACGCGATTGCCCGCGAGGCCTTCGCGGGCGGTCAGCGCGCCATCCAGATGCAGTCCTATCCGTTCCGCATGACGCCCGAAAATCTGGCCAAGCACCGGCTCGACCCGAACATGGCCTTCTGGCGCCAGCTGAAGGAAGGCTCGGACCATTTTGAAGTGACCAAGCACGAGCCGCAGGTGAATTATTGCGGACGCCGATACGTGTTCGATGCGTCCGCGCCCGGCGGCCAGCGGCTTGAGGCTGCGGGCGCCTGCCCGCCCCTGCGGCAGGATCCGGAAATAGCGTCGCTGGTGTCTGAAAAGGCGCGCGCTGACGACGCCAAGGTCGCAGAGCTCGTGAACAAGGGCGTGCAGCCCATCAAGCTCGTCTACCGGGATGGCGGCCAGCATCCGAGCATGTCGAATGTGATGATGGTGAGCCGCCCCGAGGCGATTGAAGAAGCCCCGCGCGAGGTGGCGCTGGATATGCATGGCCGTCCGGTTCCCGCCATCGTGCAGGTCGCCGCAGCCAAGACGCCCGAGGCGCCCGCGCCGGTGGCGAAGCCCGCGACAGCCGACAAGAAAATCGCCAAGGGCGATGCCGCGAAGGGTGAGGCTTCAAAGTCCGAGCCCGCCATCGCCTCACGCGAACCGGAGGCGGAGACGTCGGTCGTCTCGCGACTCTTCAGCTTCTCGCCCAAGCTGCCGTCGCTTTTCGGCTCGGATGATGCGCCCAAGGCCAGTGAGGCGACGGCGCCGGTGCCGTTGCCGCCGCCGCGTCCCCGTGCGCTCGCGCACCCCGTTGCGCCGCAAGCCTCCGTGCTTACCGCGCCGCCGGTTCGCATGGCGATGAATGCGCCTGCGCAGCGTGTTGTGGGCGCTGCGCCGATTCTTCCGACCGATCTCGCGCGCTGACACCGTCGCCTAAAAGAAAAACCCTCCGCGCCCGGGGGTGACGCGAAGGGTTTCCCTGTTCCGGCATGGAGGTGGGGCGCCGGAGGCAGATCTGGCGCCTGACATCGTCAGGCGCCATCGAGAAGGATCAGTTGCAGACCGTCACCTGACGATAGCCACGGAAGCGGCCCCAGCGATCATAGGCGGGCTGGTCCTGCAGGTAGCAGTCGCCACCATAGCCGCCGCCGACATAGGCGGGCGTCGCGTAGGACGGCTCGTAGTAGTTTCGGGCCGAGCCGGCCGCGAGCGCGCCGAGCGCAAGGGCGCCGATGACGCCAGCAGCGACCGCGCCGCCATTGCCGCCGCGATGATGGCCGCGCCAATCGGCTGCCGCAGGGGTGGCGGTGGCCGCGACCGTGGCGCCCAGCGCGAGAGCGGTGATGGCGCCGGTGAGCGTCTTGCGGATCATGGTCATAATCTTGTCTCCCGTTGCACGCGGACAGGTCGTCCGTTGAGCTTGGAGAGATCCTATCGGCGGTTGGCTGAACGGAGCATGGCCGCCGCGTTCATCAGCCGTTCATGCAGCAGGCGCTCCTTCCGCCTTTCCAGGGCGGCGTTTTCAAGACCTGTTGTGAAAAGAGTGTGTCTCGGCGAGACTGCCTGATTCTCGAATGGCTGCAGGCGACTTTCATTGCCGTCGCCAGTCTGATTTTTTGCTTTCAAAAACTATTTTCAAAGGATGTGTTTTGCGATGACGGATTCCAGCCGGGGCGGCGAATATGAATTCACCAAGGATTGGTTCAGCGCCTCCACCCCGGTCTGGCAGAAGCTTCTCGAATCCCTGGCTCCGCGAAGGCTTCTCGAGGTCGGATCCTTCGAGGGGCGCAGCGCATGCTATCTGATCGACATCCTGTCGCCTCGTCATGCGATTGAGCTTCATTGCGTCGATACGTTCGCGGGCGGTGTCGAACATTCCGTGCTCGACATGTCAGCTGTCGAAATTCGCTTTCGCGCCAATGTTCGCCTGGCTGCGGAAAAGGCGCTGCACTCGCCTCATGTCGTCATTCACAAGCAGGCTTCCGACATGGCCCTCGCCACGCTGCTCGCCGGCGGCGGGCGCGATTCCTTCGATCTGATTTATATCGATGGCTCGCATCAGGCGAAGGACGTGCTGGCGGACGCAGTGCTCGGATTTCGCCTTCTGCGCAGAGGCGGCGTGATGATTTTCGACGATTATCTCTGGTCGGAAAAATTGCCCGGCGGTCCGGACCTCCTGCGCATGCCCAAGCCCGCCATCGACGCCTTCGTGAATTTGAACATGCGGGAAATAGAAGTGCTCAGAGCGCCTCTCTACCAGCTCTACATTCGCAAGACCGCTTGACCCGAGAAAGCGCTGGCCCGCAGCGAATCCACGAAGGGCGCAAGTTGAGCGGCCGCGTAATTGGCGACGAGCCCAAAGACTCGCGGTGTGGTCGTAAGTGCGTCTTGCATCCTCGCGAAGGCGGCGCTGTCTGGACGAATGTTGCCGGCATCCAGTATGGCCGGCGTAGTTAAACGACCCGTAAATCGCTGGCTCGCCCGCGCTCCCGTCGCGACCCCTTACGTCTAATTGCCTGTAACGGGGCGCGCCGAATTGGGCCTAGCCTTGCGTCAGACGCAGCGGACCGTGATTGAAAAAAGCGGCCGCCATAATGGAGGAAAGATATGCGCATCACCCGCCGACGTGCGACAGCGGCCATTCTCGCTGGTTTGGGGTCGCTCCCCGTGCGCGCTCAGGGGCGCCGCCAGATCACCATGATCGTGCCGTTTCCGCCCGGCGGCTCCGTCGATACGCTGGCGCGCCTGATCCAGGATGGCTTGCAGGAGCGCCTCGGCGCGACGGTCATCGTCGAGAACCGGCCCGGCGCCAATGGCGCCATCGGCGCCGCCGCCGCGGCCCGGGCGGTTCCGGACGGCACGACATTGATGGCGACGTTCGATTCGCACTCGACGATCCCCGCCTTGCTCGAAAAACCGCCGCTGAACGTCGAGACGGACCTCGTGCCGGTCATGCTCGTGGGCAAGGCGCCCTATATTGTCGCCACCGGCGCCGCCAAGCCCTTCAAGACATTCGCGGATGTGACGGCGGCTGCAAAAGTGAAGCCGGTGTCCTACGGAACGTCGGGGCCAGGCAGCAGCGGCCATCTCGCGATGGTTATGCTCGGGCGCAAGGCCGGCGTGCCGCTCGATCACGTTCCCTACAAAGGCGCCGGCCCCGCGATCAACGACGTGATGGGCGGACATGTGGATCTGATCTGCGCGTCGGTGGCCGCGCTGCTTCCGCAGATTGAAGGCGGGGCGCTGCGTGCGATCATGCAGATGGGCCCGGAGCGGCTGAAGGCCTTGCCCGATGCGCCGACCACGGCGGAGAGCGGGTTTCCGGATTTTCTCGCGGAAGCATGGTGGGGCGTATTCGCCCCGAAGGGCACGCCGGACGCCATCGTCACGCAAACGTACGACGCCTTGCGTGAAGTTCTCAACATGCCGCTCGTCAATCAACGGCTGCGAGAGACGCAGCAGATGACCTTGGTGATGGCTGGCCCGAAAGAGTTCGGCGCATTCTTCGCGAAAGAAGTGGTCTATTGGGGCAAGGTCGTGCGCGACAACAATATCAAGGGCGGGTGACCGGGAAGCAGAGGCCTTAACGCTGTCCGGCCTCGCCGACGCCTGCGCTGGCGGGCGGTGCAGGACGCGTCAGCGTGATCTTCTGCTTGCAAAAGGCTGGCGACGTCGGATCGCCCTTCAGGAAACCGCAGCCCCGCTAGATTCCCACAACAATCATGGCGCAGGCGTTTGCCGCATTGCATGGCGGCCTCGTGGCGGGCGACACATTTAGATATTGTGCAACGAGCTCTTTCGCACGAGCGGCTCCAACAGTCTTGGAACATGCCTCATCGGCACGCGCAGCCCTTGAGCGGGAGCAGGCTGCCCGGGCCGTTGAGCCAAGGCGCCAGAGCCCTAAACGAGCGCGCCGTGGCAGTGCTTGAACTTCTTTCCCGAGCCGCACGGGCAATCCTCGTTGCGGCCGACGCGACCCCAGGTGGCCGGGTCGTTCGGGTCGCGCTGAGGCTCCTGCGGGAGCTCGCCGAAGGCGCCTGCTGACAGGCCGCCCGCATTGATCTGCGCATTGATGGCGGCGATCGATTCCTGCTCTTCCGCGGTCATCTCGCCTTGCGCCCCGGATTGATCGAACGCGACTTCCACACGCATCAACTGCTGCGTGGTGACTTCATGCCAACGGTTGATCAGCGTGTTGAAGAGCTCGAAGGCTTCGGACTTGTATTCGTTCAGCGGATCGCGCTGCGCGTAACCACGCCAGCCGATCACCTGACGCAGGTGGTCGAGCATGACGAGATGCTCGCGCCAGAAATGATCGAGAACCTGCAGGACAACCTGCTTCTCGACATAGCGCATGACGTCGGGCGTGTTCTTCTCGGTGCGTTCCGCATAGGCGGCGTCCGCGGCCGCGTGGATGCGCTCGGCCATTTCTTCCGAGCCGATGCCTTCTTCCTTCGCCCAGTCGGCGATGGGGAGCTCGAGGCTCAGCAGTTCGAGAACGTCCTGCGCGAGATCGGCGACGGCCCATGTCTCCGGATAGGAATCCTTGGGCATGTGGCGCGCGACGAGATCGTCGATCGCGTTGGCGCGCATGTTGCCGACCGTCTCTTCGAGCGAGTCCTGCGCCATCATTTCGCGGCGCTGCTCGAAGACGACCTTGCGCTGGTCGTTCATGACGTTGTCGTATTTCAGGATGTTCTTGCGGGTGTCGAAGTTGCGCGCCTCGACCTTCTGTTGAGCCTTCTCGAGCGCCTTGTTGATCCACGGATGGACGATGGCCTCGTCTTCCTTGAGACCGAGTTTGACGAGCATCGAATCCATGCGATCGGATCCGAAGATGCGCATCAGATCGTCCTGCAGCGACAGGAAGAATTTCGAGCGGCCCGGATCGCCCTGACGACCGCCGCGGCCACGCAGCTGGTTGTCGATGCGCCGACTCTCATGACGCTCGGTGCCGATGATGTAGAGGCCGCCAGCGGCAAGCGCCATTTCGCGGAAGCGCCCAATCTCCTCGCGGATTTCGGCTTCCTTGGCGTCGCGCGCTTCGCCTTCGAGATTGGCGCATTCCTGCGCGATGCGCATGTCGAGATTGCCGCCGAGCTGAATGTCTGTGCCGCGGCCGGCCATGTTGGTCGCGACCGTGATCGCGCCGGGCACGCCGGCTTCCGCGACGATATAGGCTTCCTGTTCGTGGAAGCGCGCGTTCAGCACGGCAAACAGTTTGGACTGCTTGCCGGAGCGCGCGGCGACATAAAGCTTCTGCAGCGCAGCGGGTTGCGAGAAGTCGATCTGCTTGTAGCCCTGCGAGATCAGATATTCCGCGAGCTGCTCGGACTTTTCGATCGACGTCGTGCCGACGAGCATCGGCTGCATCTTTTCATTCGCGGTCGCGATCTCGCGCGCGATGGCCTTAAGCTTTTCGTGCCCGGTGCGATAGACCTCGTCATCCTCGTCGAGGCGCTGCACGGGGCGGTTCGTCGGGATTTCAACAACGTCGAGATTGTAGATCTCGGCGAATTCGTCGGCCTCGGTCGAAGCCGTGCCGGTCATGCCCGCGAGCTTCTTGTAGAGGCGGAAATAATTCTGGAAGGTGATCGAGGCCAGCGTCACGTTCTCGGGCTGAACCTGAACGTGCTCCTTGGCTTCGAGCGCCTGGTGCAGGCCTTCCGAATAGCGGCGGCCCGGCATCATGCGGCCGGTGAACTCGTCGATGATGACGACTTCATTGTTGCGGACAATGTAGTCCTTGTCGCGCTGGAACAGCTTGTGCGCCTTCAGGCCCTGCTGGACGTGATGCACGATGGTGACGTTGACGGAATCGTACAGCGACCCCTCTTCGAGCAAGCCGGCTTCCTGCAGCAGCTCTTCGATATGCTCGTTGCCCGCCTCAGTCAGGTTCACCGTGCGCTGCTTCTCGTCGAGTTCGAAATCGCCTTCGACCAGCAGCGGAATGAGCTTGTCGATGGAATTGTACAATTCCGACTTGTCGTCGGACGGGCCGGAGATGATGAGCGGCGTGCGAGCCTCGTCGACAAGGATCGAGTCCACTTCGTCGACGATCGCGAAGGCGTGTCCGCGCTGCACCATCTGGCCGAGTTCGTACTTCATGTTATCGCGCAGATAATCGAAGCCGAATTCGTTGTTGGTGCCATAGGTGATGTCGCTGGCGTAGGCTTCGGCGCGCTGCGCATCGTCGAGCCCATGAACGATGATGCCGACCGACAGGCCGAGAAACTTGTAGACGCGGCCCATCCATTCGGCGTCGCGGCGGGCGAGGTAATCGTTGACGGTGACGACATGCACGCCCTGGCCGGCAAGCGCGTTGAGATAGGTAGCGAGCGTGGCGACGAGCGTCTTGCCTTCGCCGGTGCGCATTTCGGCGATGGCGCCTTCATGCAGCACCATGCCGCCGAGCATCTGCACATCGAAATGGCGCTGGCCGAGCACGCGGCGCGCGGCTTCACGAACAGTGGCGAAGGCTGGGGCCAGAATGTCGTCGAGCGTCTTGCCGGCGGCGAGTTCCGCGCGGAACATGTCCGTGCGGGCCTTGAGTTCGTCGTCCGAAAGCTTCAGGAGCTCCGGCTCCAGCGCGGCGATCGCCTCGACCTTTGGCGCGTAGGTCTTGAGGCGGCGGTCGTTGGACGAGCCGAAAATCTTTTTCGCGAGAGCACCGAACATCAATGGACCTTTCTGAGACGGCGCAGCACGCCAGCCCGATGGCTGGCCTGTTCCGCGCCGTTCCCGGCCACGCACCGGGGCCGGGGTCTAAACGCCGGGCGCTGTCAGGCGCCGTTGACCCTGCGGGGTCTTCGATTGGCCAGACAGTTGAGTTCCTGCCGGGCCGCCGAAGCCACAACGCCTGTCCCGGACCTCGCGGACCGGACTTTTCCCTCAGGCGAAATGGCGGAAAATCACGGGCGAGAGATAAGATCGCCCCCCTCCCTTGTCAATGTAAGCACAGGGGAGAGGCGCCCTTCCGGGCCTAAATGCGAACCCCTTCGCCACGGTTCCGCTTGGCTGGCGGTTTGCGATCTTTCACGGCGGCCCCTGTCGGGGCGCGCCGCATTGCCGCTCTCGGACGACCGCCTTTGACCTTGCCGGGGCGGCCGGTTTCGACCAAGTTACGCGCCGATTGCGGGCCACGTCCGCCTCTGGAGAGCTTTTCGATGAAATTTCCCCCTCGCGCCGCGTTTGGCGTAGTCGTCCTGTCCGCGGCGCTCCTGATGGGCGCGAGCCTGGGCGCGCAGGCAAAAGTCCTCGCCAAGGTCAATGGCGTCGAAATCACCGATGAAGATCTGAAAACCGCGATCGACGACATCGGCCCGGGTCTGCCGGCCCAGATGCAGGGTCCCGAGCGCGACGCCTATGTTCTCGATTACCTGATCGACCTGAAGATCGTCGCCCGCAAGGCCGAAGCCGAAAAGATGGATGGCGGCGCCGAGTTCGCCCGCCGCATGGCCTATCAGCGCGACAAGGCCCTCATGGAAGGCCTGTTCAGCAAGATCGCCAAGGACGCGACCTCCGACGCGGAGTTGCGCAAGGTCTATAATGAGGTTTCGGGCTCTCAGAAGCCCGAGCCCGAGATCCATGCGCGCCACATTCTGGTGGCGACCGAGGACGAGGCCAAGGCCGCCCTCAAGCGCGTGAAGGGCGGCGAGGACTTCGCCAAGGTCGCGGACGCCATTTCCAAGGATCCCGGCTCGCAGGGCGGTGATCTCGGGTGGTTCACCAAGGACCGCATGGTGCCGGAATTCGCCGAAGCCGCCTTCAAGCTCGAAAAGGGCCAGATCTCCGACCCCGTCCAGAGCCAGTTCGGCTGGCACGTCATCAAGCTCGAGGAGAAGCGCACCAAGTCCTTCCCGGATTTCGAGCAGGTGAAGGATCAGGTGAAATCCTACGTGGTCCAGAAGGCGCAGACCGACCAGATCGTGACGCTGCGTGACGCCGCGAAGATCGAAAAGACGCCCGACGCGCCGGTCGCGCCGCCCGCGCCCGCTTTGAAGTAGGCGCGAAAACACGTCCCTCCCAAGAAAACCTCGCAGGCTCGCCGCCTGCGAGGTTTTTTTTGTCACGAAGCTTTGCTTAATGTGGCGCAGCTCGACTCACACCGATTTCAGGACAGAACATGGCCAAAGCCGTCCCCGTCTCTCCGCTCGCGCCGAAATCCTTCCCCGATTGCCCGCCGATCGAGGGCGTGCGCTTTTCGACCGCGGAGGCGGGTATCCGCTACACGGGCCGCACCGACGTCATGCTGGCGCTGCTCGACAAGGGCACGCAGGTCGCGGGCGTCTTCACCAAGTCCAAATGCCCGTCGGCGCCGGTCGACTGGTGCCGCGCGAAACTCGCTGGCGGCAAGGCGCGCGCGCTTGTGGTCAATTCCGGAAACGCCAATGCCTTCACGGGCAAGAACGGCGTGAGTTCGACGAAGCTCACCGCGCAGATCGCCGCCAAGGCGACGGGCGCGCCGTCGGGTGAAATCTATCTTGCCTCCACGGGGGTGATCGGCGAGCCGCTGGACGCCACCAAATTCGAAGGCGTGCTCGACAAGCTCGTCGAGACCGCCTCGCCCGCCGGCCTGCTCGACGCAGCGCGCGCCATCATGACGACCGACACATTCCCGAAAGTCGCCACCGCGACCTGCGAGATCGGCGGCGTCGAGGTTCGCATCAACGGCATGGCCAAGGGCGCGGGCATGATCGCGCCCGACATGGCCACCATGCTGTCGTTCGTCTTCACCGACGCGCCGATTGCGGCCGACGCGTTGCAGGCCATGCTGTCGAAATCGGTCGCGGGCTCGTTCAATTCGATCACGGTGGACAGCGACACGTCGACCTCCGACACGCTGCTGCTGTTCGCCACTGGTGCGGCCGCCAAGCGCGGCGCGCCGAAGATCGACGCGGCGTCCGACCGCCGTCTCGCGGGTTTCAAGAAAGCGCTCGACGCGCTGCTTCTCGATCTCGCCCAGCAGGTGGTGCGTGATGGCGAGGGTTGCCGCAAGTTCGTGGAAATCCGCGTCGAGGGCGCAGCCACGGCAGCCGCGGCCAAGCGCATCGGCCTGTCGATCGCCAATTCGCCGTTGGTGAAGACCGCGATCGCCGGCGAGGACGCCAATTGGGGCCGTGTCGTCGCAGCCGTCGGCAAGGCCGGCGAAAAAGCGGATCGCGATCGTCTCGCGATCTGGTTCGGCGGTTTCCGCGTGGCCCACAAGGGTCTTCGCGATCTGTCTTACGACGAGGCGAAGGTGTCGGACTATATGCGTGGCGAGAAGATCGACATGCGCGTCGATGTCGGCGTCGGTTCGGCCTCGTGGACGGTTTGGACGTGCGACCTGACGAAGGAATATATCGCCATCAATGGCGATTATCGCTCGTAACATAAGCATCGTCATTGCGAGCGAAGCGAAGCAATCTATCTTTGGCAGCCGAAGATGGATTGCCGCGTCGATTCGCTCCTCGCAATGACGAGCTACAAAAACGACTGCGGATCAACGTCAACTTGCGTGCGCACGCCGCCGCGATCGGGCGGCGCTGCGGCGAGCAGGGCGCGCAGAAAGCCTTGCATGTCCGTGCTGCGCGGCGCCTTCACCAGCAATCTGAAACGATGGCGCCCGCGCACGACCGCGATCGGCGCTTCGGCCGGGCCGAGCAGCATGATTTCGTCCGCGCCCGGAAACCCGCCAGCCGCAGGCATTTTCCATTTGTCGTTTGGCGGCAGGCCATGCGCGGCGCGCACCAGCGCGCGCGCATGCTTTTCGGCGGATGCGCGATCATTGCCTGATATCACCAGCGCGGCGAGGCGCCCGAAAGGCGGCAGGCCGGCGATCAGCCGTTGCTCTGTCTCTTCCGCGTAGAAACGTTCGGCGTCGCCTGACAGCAGCGCGCGGATGACGGGATGCTCGGGCTGCCACGTCTGCAGCAATCCGCGACCCGGTTTGTCGCCGCGGCCCGCGCGGCCCGTCACCTGCTGCAGCAATTGGAATGTGCGCTCGGCGGCGCGCGGGTCGCCGTTGGACAGGCCGACATCCGCGTCCACCACGCCGACCAATGTCATCAGCGGAAAATTATGTCCCTTGGCGACGAGCTGCGTGCCGATCACAATGTCGCAGCCGCCCTTGGCGACTTCGTCCAACTCGCGCCGCAGCCGCTCCGTGCCGCCGGGAAAATCCGAACTCAGTACAAGAATGCGCGCATCGGGAAAAAGAACGGCGGCTTCTTCCGCGAGCCGTTCGACGCCGGGTC
>JANXTB010000103.1 GCA_025356415.1 Hyphomicrobiales bacterium | reverse complement strand
CACCCGGCTGGCCGAGGCGCTGGCGGGCAATCGCCCCAAGCGCGAGGCGGAGCCCGAGATCGAGCGCGATGCGCGGCTCACCATGTCGGCCAATGAAGTGCTGCAGCGCAAGGACTTTGCGCAAATGACGACGGACGAGATCGCGCAGGCGAAACGCGCGATCGCAAAGCTTCGACTGCCGGAAGACTTGGTGATGACGCGGCGCTGGCGGCACGATCCGCGCGGCGCGAGGCTCGATCCGCGCCAGACGTTGCGAGCGGCCATGTCGCGCGGTGGCGACATTCTCTCGCTGGAGCGGCGCGAGCGCGTGCTGCGGCATCCGCCGATTGTCGCGCTGTGCGACATCTCCGGCTCGATGAGCGATTACACGCGCATCTTTCTGCATTTCTTGCATCGCCTGACCGAAGAGCGCCGGCGCGTCGAAACGTTCCTGTTCGGCACGCGGCTCACCAATGTCACGCGCTCGCTGCGGTCGCGCGACATTGATGTGGCGCTGGCCGGCGTGTCGGATGCGACGCCCGATTGGTCCGGCGGGACGCGCATCGGCGCGTCGCTGCATGCGTTCAACCGCACATGGTCGCGCCGCGTGCTGGGGCAGGGCGCCATCGTGCTTCTGTTCACCGACGGGCTGGAGCGCGACGGCGTCGCTGATCTGGCGTTCGAAATGGAGCGGTTGCACAAATCCTGCCGCCGCCTGATCTGGCTGAACCCGCTGTTGCGCTACGACCGTTTCGAGCCGCGCGCGGCTGGCATTCGCGCCATGCTGCCGCATGTCGACGAGTTTCGCCCGGTGCATCATCTCGCAAGTTTGAGCGATCTCGCGCAGGCCCTGTCGACGCCCGCGACCCACGCCGAGTTCGATCCGCGCATCTGGGCGAAGCGCGCCGTATAAGCTCGCTTCGCTCCTCGCAATGACGAAGTAAACTTCTCTCAGCAGAGCGGATGCATGGTGCGCGGCAGCGGCCCCGGCGGCATGCCGACCGCGATCCGTCTGCCGGCGCGCACGGCTGAAAGAAGGTCGTTGGGCGTGAAGGGTTTGTGCAGACAGCCGACCGCCAGATTCTCGCCGCGTCCGGAGGCGCAATTGCCGGTCGTGAACAGGCAGGGGATGCCGAGAAGCTTCAGTTCACGGGCGACATCGATCCCGCTTTTGGCGCCCAGCAATTGCATGTCGAGCAGGACGAAGTCGGGCCGCTCATCGGTCGCTTTTTTAACGGCTCCGGCGAAATCATCCTCGACGCCGACGATGGTGTGACCCGCGTCGAGCAAAGTGTCCTCGATCATCGAGGCGACCAGAAACTCATCCTCGACCACGAGGATACGTAGCAAAGCTTCACTCATTCACCGTGCGCCTCATCTAGAATTATCAGGAAGCGCGCGCCGGGCTCGCCCGCATTGGTGGTCATTTTCGCGCGCAATTGCTTGAGCAGGCCGGTGATAATGCGCATGCCGACGCCGCCTGAGCGCAGCGGATCGAAATCAGCGTCGAGACCGACGCCGTCGTCCTCTATCATCAGTGAGAGTCCCTGATCGCCATCGCGCGCGAAGCGCATCGTGATCTTGCAGTGTCCGTCAGCCTTTTGCGCGTGCTTGATGGCGTTGGTGATCAGTTCAGATGCGATCAGCGCCAGCGGCGTGGTGCGATAGACCGGCATGATGACGTCGGCGTCGACGGTCGCGCTTATTTCGCAATTGAGCCGTGAATCCAGCGCCTGCATGGTCGTTGTCGCGACCTCTTTCAAGAAGTGCCCGACATTGATGCTGTTGTGGTGCCCGCTTTCATAGAGGCTCTGGTGGACGCGGGCGATGATGTCGATACGGGAGCGCAGCTCGATTAGCCCGCGCTTCTCATGTGGATCGGATGTCTGGCGCGCTTGCAGCGACAGAATGCTGGTGACCACCGCCAGCGAATTTTTTACGCGATGATTGACCTCATAGAGCAGGGCCTCGCGCGCCTCGTTGGCTTCCTGTAATTCCCTTGAGGATTGCGCGAGGAAGTCTCCGATCCGGTTCACCTCCAGAACCGGCGTGAGCAAGTTTCGCAGGGGCTCGCCGTGGCCGATGCGGATCGTGTTGGCTTCCAGCATTTCCAAGGACACGAGGAGACGTCGCGAAAGGACGATCCCGATCAGGCCCGCGATCAGCGCGGTCAGCCCCGCGATCCCGACAAGTTGCCACATGAGCAGGCGGATCGGCCCATCGACGACCTCCGCATTCACGCCGCTCATGACGATCCAGCCGGTCGAGCGCATACGCGTGAATGATATGAGGGTCTCCACTCCCATGAAATTCTTGTGCCGGAAAATGCCGTCCTTGGCTTGCCCGGCGCGCTCGAAGCTATGCCAGATGGTGTTGTTCGACGGTTCGTTCCTTGGCGAGCGGGCCAGAATGTGGCCATCGCGGTCAATGACGGAAGCGCGAACGTCATCGCCCTTGAGGGCTCGCCCCAGTATTTCGCGCACGCGTTGCGTACTGACGTTGAATTGCAGCACGTGGGTCACTTCGTTGGTCTGGTAGCGAAACACCGGTGCGGCGACGGCATAGAGCGGCAACTGGGTAACCGGTTCTTGGAGCAGGTTCGTCACGAGGGGTTGCTTGGTTTCAAGCACCTTGTGTATGCCGGGATCGACGTCGGGAAGAACGGTCCCCAGTGGATAATTGGTGTCGAGGATCGTGTGGCCTTGGGCATCGCTCAGGACGATGGCGAGACTTGTCTGCCGGGTGACCTCCGCCGCGCTGCGATAGAACGCTTCAAGATCATTCGCCGGAATTCGCGACGATGTCGCAAGCGTGCGTAGAATTTCCTTCAACGAAAGGATGTCGACGTCGAGGGTTTCGGAAATTTCTCGGACCGAAAGGATGCTGCGGTGCTCCAGCCTGCGCTGCTCCATGTAGGCATAACGCCACAGGACCGCGCTGGCGCAGGCAAAGATCGGGATCGCGACCGCAGTGCAGAGAAGCGCAAGATGAGAGGCGATGGAACGCGGACGCACCGGCTTGGGGTCCGCGACTGCAAACAGCGGAAGGATGAGGGCCATAAAGGTCATGATGGCTCTCTCCAAAGAAGGCGCCGGGTTCGCCGGACTGTCATTATCAGGCAGCAGGTCCCGAGCCGCGGGACCATATCGGCGGCAACTTACAGCCAAGTCAAAGGAAAACCTTTGCCTTGACTGATTAATTGCAAAGTTTC
>JANXTB010000099.1 GCA_025356415.1 Hyphomicrobiales bacterium | reverse complement strand
CAAGGGCATAGCTTAGAATGTTGCTCGTCTGGTTAGATCCAGCTGCAACGACAGCCTGCAGTCAAGTTCCCGAAGTGCGAACTCCGCACGCCTTTGATCCAAGTCATAGGACATTTCTTCTGAGGGAGGCATGATGCTCATATGAACGGTTTTCGCGTCCTCCTCCATGCCTGCCTGATCGCATTCCTGTTCGGGGCGATCGGGCTGCTGACGGCCGCAAGCGCTCAGGCGCATTCTTCGTCGCATGAAGGCGCGCGCCCTGCGGCCGTCCAAAACGTCGAGTCAGATTTCTCGCCACTCACGTTCGCCAAACCGACCGTCGACGAAGGTGAGCAAGGTCGCGCGTGTCTGGATGGATCGGGGTGCTGCTCGACGCATGCTGGATGCTGCGCGATCGCCTCCGACGCGCCACGGGCGCGCCCTGACTTGCCTCCCAAGGGTGCACAGCTGAAAACGACGACTGACGCGCTGCGCCGGAGCGCCGCCCAGCGAAGGGCTCCAAAACCACCGCGGTCGAGCGCCCTGAGCGCCTAGGCCGTCGCGCCTATCTCCGACGTCCGAAGCGCTCCTCAGGCCGCCTCCAGAGCACAACTCTGGTTGCCTCCAATTAGGAGTGTTTTCATGGATCGCAGAACCTTTGTTAAAACCGCCTTGGTGGGCAGCGTCGCGGCATCATGGCCGCGCCTAGCCGCAGCCGAGGCGCCGGCGCCCTTGCGCATTCACTCTCGTGTGCTCGACGTGAACGGTCGCGCAGCGACGGTGTTCGGGCTGACGGGCCCGCGCGGAATCCCGGGCCTTGCCCTCGTCGAGGGGCAGCCGTTCAACGTGGCGCTCCAGAACGAACTCCGAGAAGCAACGCTTATTCACTGGCATGGCCTCACACCGCCCTGGCAGGCCGACGGAGTGCCCGGGAGGCCATCAGATTCGATCCGCGGTGGTGAGATTCGAGCGTACGACTTCCCAGTCGGCTCTGCGGGGACACACTGGATGCACGCCCATAGTCTTCAGGAGCAAAATCTGCTCGCAGCGCCGCTGATCGTGCGCGAGCGCGACGCCTCAAGCGAGCAAGAGGTCGTCATGCTGCTGCATGATTTCTCTTTCCAACCCGCGACTGAATTGCTGGCCCGCCTGACCGGATCGGCGAATTCGGCGCGCCGGGGCCCAGTCACGCACAGCGCAGATGCCGCTCCCCATGCGATTCATGGCGCGGCCACCATGGACCTCAACGACATTGAGTACGACGCTTACCTCGCAAACGACAGAACCTTAGCCGACCCAGAGATTTTCCAGGTGGACAAAAGCAGCTTCGTCCGGCTTCGGATCATCAACGGCGCGACTGCGACCGCTTTCACCATCGACCTCGGACGTCTCCAGGGAGAGCTGATCGCCGTCGACGGCCAGAGCATCGCGCCCATTAGGGCCAACAGAATGCCCATCTCCATGGGACAAAGGGTCGATATTCGGGTCTCAATTCCCAGCGACGGCGGGTCGTTTCCGGTTTTAGCTCTGCGCGAAGGCGCCCGCCAACGAACCGGAATCGTGCTCGCCACACCAGGCGCCTCCATTCGCCGGCTGCAGGCTGAGGGCGAGGCCCTGGGCCCCGTCCTGACGCTCGATCAAGAAAGCGTGCTGCGGGCGAGAACTCCCCTGTCTGAAAAGCAGGTCGCGAATAGAGTGGAAATGCAGCTTACTGGCGATATGGCGACCTATCGGTGGGGATTAACGTCCGACACGCCGCTGAGAGTTCGTGCTGGCGACCGCATTGAGGTGACCCTGTCGAACACATCGCAAATGTCGCATCCCATGCACTTGCATGGGCACCGGTTTCAGGTCGTCGCGATCAATCGCCGAGCCATCGCAGGCGCGGTTCGCGACACAATCTTGGTGCCGCCCGCGCAAAGCGTCACCATCGCTCTCGATGCGGACAACCCGGGCGCGTGGGCGTTCCATTGTCACCACCTCTACCACATGGCAGCCGGCATGATGGCGGAGCTCGTCTACGACGGTTTTGCTTGAAGACCGTGGTCCGGTCGAATTCGGAGGACAGAACATGCGAACATTATTCCTGACGAGCGCTGCACTGGTATTCAGCGCAGGGCTCGCGTTGGCCCAAACAGACCAGCACGATGGGCACCACCCGGCAGCCGGCGAATCGGTGCAGGCAGCGCCCGCCCAAGCACCGGCGCCCGCGCCCGCCCCGACGTCGCCGCAAGCAGCGCCCGGAGCGCCTGCAGCTTCCTCGCCAATGGGCGGCGGCGCGATGCAAATGATGGGCGCCATGCCCGAGCAATGCCGCCGCGCCATGCAGGGCATGCCGCAGGAGTGCATGAGCATGATGCAGGGCGGGATGATGATGGGCGGCATGGGCGCTTCCCAGGGAGCGGGCATGCAAGCCGGCTCACTCCCCCCCCACGGAATGGAAATGCAGATCGCGATGAGCAAAATGGATCCGCCGATGATGCAAGCGGCGCGGCTTCAGGATGCAGACGAGTCCTTCATCCGCGGAATGATCCCCCATCATCAGGCGGCCATCGACATGGCGCAGACCGTCTTGAAATACGGCAGCGATGCGCAGGCCAAAAAAATGGCGGCTGACGTCATTCGCGACCAAACCCGCGAGATTGCGGACATGCAGGACTGGCTCAAAAAGCACGGCAAATAATCAGTTGGGGCCGGCTCCAACGCCGGCCCATTTTCAGTGGGCAATTCATCATGCACTCACACGAGCACCATGTATCGTCGCACGGGCCTCACCCCGTCAGGGCAGCAACTGTGAAAGACCCGGTGTGCGGCATGGACGTTGATCCGCAGGCCGCAGGCCATACCGCCGATTTTGGCGGCGCGACTTTCTACTTCTGCTCGCAAAGCTGCCACGAAAAATTCGTGCGTGAGCCGGCCCGCTACACGGGCGCACAGAAGGTCGCAGCCAGAGCCCCCGCTAACGACGACAGTATTTATACCTGTCCCATGCATCCGCAAATTCGGCAGAACGGTCCGGGCTCTTGTCCGATCTGCGGCATGGCGCTTGAGCCGGAAGTGCCGGATGCGGACGCCGCGCCCAACCCGGAATTGGCCGACTTTCGCAAGCGGTTCTGGATCGGAACGTTGATCTCCCTCCCGGTTGTCGCGCTCGAAATGGGAGGACATTTCACGGGCCTTCACATGGTCCTTGATCAGCAGACCGGAAACTGGCTGCAGATGGCGTTGGGCACGCCCGTCGTCCTCTGGGCTGGATGGCCGCTCCTGGTTCGGGGTTGGCGCTCGATCGTGAACCGCAGTCTGAACATGTTCACCCTTATCGCCATGGGTGTTGGCGTCGCCTGGATCTACAGCGTCGTCGCGACCATCGCGCCGGGTCTCTTTCCACAGCAATTCAGGGGTCTGTCCGGAGCCGTTTCAGTCTATTTCGAAGCCGCAGCGGTCATTACGGTGCTCGTCCTGCTTGGACAAGTGCTTGAGCTCAAAGCGCGCGAAAATACAAGTGGCGCAATCCGGGCTTTGCTCGATCTAGCGCCGAAAATGGCGCGACGCATTGATGCGGATGGAAGCGAGGCGGAGGTCGCGCTCTCTGAAGTCGCGGTGGGCGACAAGCTCCGCGTCAGACCGGGCGAAAAAGTGCCGGTCGACGGCGCGACATTGGAGGGGCGCAGTTCTGTTGACGAGTCCATGGTCACCGGTGAGTCCATGCCGGTGACCAAGAGCGTCGGCGACCTTGTGATTGGCGGGACGGTGAACCAGAACGGCGCGCTCCTCATCGAAGCGCGCCGCGTCGGGCGCGACACCATGCTGGCGCAAATCGTTCAACTGGTGGCCAAGGCGCAGCGCAGCCGGGCGCCTATCCAGCGTATGGCCGATCGGGTTTCGGGCTGGTTTGTGCCGGCCGTCATCTTGGTTGCGGTCGCCGCCTTCGCCGCGTGGCTTTTCTTCGGGCCCGAGCCTCGACTCAGTTTCGCGATTGTCGCCGCGGTCGCGGTGCTCATCATCGCCTGCCCGTGCGCTCTTGGACTCGCGACGCCCATGTCGATTATGGTCGGGGTCGGCCGGGGCGCGGAAAGCGGCGTCCTGATCAAGAATGCGGAAGCGCTCGAAAGAATGGAACGTGTTGACACGCTCGTCATCGACAAGACGGGCACGCTTACTGAAGGCAAGCCTGCCGTTGTCGAGATTGTTCCGGCCATCGGGTTCAGAGAAGATGACGTCCTCCGACTCGCCGCGAGTGTCGAGAAGCTGAGCGAGCACCCTCTGGGTCTTGCCATCGTTCGGGCCGCAGACGACCGCAAGCTCGCTCTATCTTCCGCCTCGGACTTCGACTCGCCCACGGGCAAAGGCGCGATGGGAACCGTTGAGAATCATCGGGTCGTTCTTGGCGCTAATGCCTTCCTGCGCGAAAACGGCATCGACACGAGCGAACTCGCGCCGCGCGCCGAAGCGTTGCGAGAGACGGGCGCAACGGCCATCTTCTGCGGCGTCGATGGCAAGGCGGCGGCGATCTTCGCGATCGCCGATCCGGTAAAGCAGACAACGCAAGAAGCAATCGACTTGCTGAAAGCGGCCGGCATTCGCATTGTCATGTTAACCGGCGACAATTGGACGACGGCCCGCGCCATCGCCAAACGCCTCGGCATTGACGAAGTCGAGGCCGAGGTTTTGCCGGACCAAAAGAGCGAAGTCGTCAATCGGCACAAAGCCGCTGGCCGCGTGGTGGCGATGGCCGGCGATGGCGTCAACGACGCCCCTGCCCTTGCCGCCGCGGAAGTTGGCATCGCCATGGGCACAGGCACCGATGTCGCCATCGAGAGCGCTGGCATCACCCTTCTCAAGGGTGATCTTCTTGGAATCGTCCGTGCGCGCCGTCTCTCACGGGCAACTATGCGCAACATCCGCGAGAACCTGTTTTTTGCGTTCATTTACAATGCGGCGGGCGTCCCGATCGCAGCCGGTGTGCTTTACCCGATGTTTGGATTGCTGCTTTCACCGATCATCGCCGCTGCAGCCATGGCGCTGTCGTCTGTCAGCGTCGTCGCCAATTCCCTTCGCCTCAGGAGCTTCAAACCATGAAATACAGGTCTCTCAGCTCACCGCTAAAATGGGCGCTCGCTTCGCTGCTGGTCGTCATCGCGTTCTACGTGCTTCGCGAACACTGGGGCCACGCGCTCGGCCTGTTACCCTATTTGCTGCTCTTCGCGTGCCCGCTGATGCACCTGTTCCACGGCCACGGCGGCCATGGAAAACGACCCGACGCTGACAAGCAAACCGGGCACGATCACCAATGACCATGAATCATCCAAAGGGCATGCAAACACCGATCGACCTAGGCCTCGCGCATTCGAGCCTGCGCGCACGGAGAATGGGCATCCACAGTTTGCAAGAGGCCCTTGTCTTCATGCGCACCGATTGCCACGTGTGCTTGTCAGAGGGGCTGTCCTCCCATTCGCGCGTGCTCCTCAAGACAGACGGCCACGAAATTATCGCCACTCTCTATCAGGTGAGGCCCGAACTGCTGGCGGACGGCGAAGCAGGCCTTTCGGAGGCGGCCTGGTTGCGGCTCGGACTGGCTGAAGGCGCGATGGTCAGAATTAGCCACCCTCAACCCGTCGATTCGCTCAGCGACGTTCGCAAACGGATTTATGGGCACAGGCTCGACGATGGCGGCTTCAGGTCCATCATTTCTGACATCGTCGCGGGCGCTTATTCGGACGTTCAGATTTCCTCGTTCATCACGGCGTGCGCAGCCTTCCCATTGGACGAGGGCGAGACCGTCTCGCTGACACGCGTGATGGTCGACGTAGGCGAGCGCCTCACATGGGACAATGCAATCGTGCTCGACAAGCACTCGGTCGGCGGGCTACCCGGCAATCGCACGACGCCGATCGTGGTCGCGATTGTTGCGGCTCATGGGCTCACAATGCCGAAGACTTCGTCGCGGGCGATCACTTCTCCCGCCGGAACCGCCGACACGATGGAGACCATGGCGCCAGTCGATCTCGACATAGCCATGATCCGGCGAGTGGTCGAAAAGGAATCGGGGTGCATCGCATGGGGCGGGGCGGTGCGGCTGAGCCCCGCAGACGACATCTTGATCCAGGTCGAACGTGCGCTCGACATCGATAGCGAAGGTCAACTCGTGGCCTCTGTCCTGTCCAAGAAAATCGCAGCCGGCTCGAACCGCTTGGTGCTTGATGTTCCAGTAGGGTCCACCGCAAAGGTCCGCACCGCGCAAGACGCCAAGGTTCTCGCATCCAGGCTTTCCGATGTCGCCAGCGTCTTCGGACTCAGCACGATGATCATCGTCTCGGATGGATCCCAACCCGTTGGCCGCGGCATTGGTCCGGCGCTCGAAGCGCGCGATGTTCTGTCTGTCTTGCAGCGGTCGCCAGCAGCGCCCGAAGATCTGCGGCAGAGAGCCTGCGTTCTCGCCGGCGCCCTGCTTGAAATGGCGGGCGCGGTCCAAACTGGGCAAGGCGCTTTCATCGCGGCTCAGACGATTGATGACGGGCGCGCCTGGAAAAAATTCCAAGCCATTTGCGAAGCGCAGGGAGGGATGCGGACGCCCCCGATGGCGAAACAAACGCAACCGATCCTCGCCAGCAAAGCTGGCTACGTTGACAGCATTGATAACAGACGCATCGCCCGGTTAGCCAAACTTGCAGGAGCGCCCGGGAGCAAAGCTGCTGGCGTGCAGATGCATGTACGCCTCGGGGATAAGACCATTCCGGGACAACCGCTCTGCACCGTGCATGCGGACAATACTGGTGAGCTGAATTATGCGCTGGGTTACGCGAGCGCGAACACCAATATCATTCGGATTGCGCCCAAATGACCGCTCCTCTCGTTTACGCCCTGCCCGGCAACGAGGCGTTCACCCGTTCGCTGCTGGAGGCGACAGGCTGGGAGGCGGGTCAACTCGAAACTCGCAACTTCCCGGATGGCGAAAGCTATGTGCGGCTCGGAACCGAGCCTGCCGGCCGCAGCGTCGTCTTCGTATGCACGTTGCATCTTCCCGACGAGAAATTCTTGAAGCTGACGTTCAGCGCCCGCGCCGCCCGAGATCAGGGAGCGGCGCGCGTGGGCCTTATCGCGCCATATCTGTCTTACTTGCGACAGGACAAGGTCTTTAATCCGGGCGAGGCGCTCACGTCTGTGCACTTCGCGCGCCTTGTTTCGTCGAACTTCGATTGGCTGGTGACGATCGACCCCCATTTGCACCGGTATAAAACGCTCGACGAGATCTACTCCATCCCCGCCAAAGCAGGTCATGCCACGCGCGATCTCGCGACCTGGATCGCCGCAAATGTGAAGAATCCTGTTCTGATCGGGCCAGATATCGAAAGCGAGCAATGGGTCGCTGAGACGGCGGGCTTCATCGGCGCGCCCTTCGAGGTCCTTCGCAAGGTCCGGACGGGAGACCGCCAGGTTGAAATCAGCCTGCCTGATCTCCGAAATCACAACAGTCGCACGCCAGTGTTGCTGGATGATATCGCCTCCTCTGGCCAAACCCTTGTCGAGGCGTCGAGGAAGATAGTCAGCGCCGGATTTGGGAAGCCAGTTTGCGTGGTGGTTCATGGCTTGTTTGCGTCAGCCCCGTCGAGCGAACTTCTCGAAGCCAGCGCGGTCCTGGTGAGCACGAACACTATCGTTTCGGCAGCAACCGCAATCGATGTGGCGGGCGTGACCGCTGAACTTGCAATGTCCTTCGTCTAGCCTTGCTTGAGACACCACCGCCATCCGGGAAAACATATGCGCATCGCTCCCGTCGCCGCCGTCATCCTTCTGCTCGCTGCTGCGGCGGGGGGCTACGCTTATTGGACAAAATATCAGGAAGACCGGATCCCAGTTGGATTGGCGCGGGCCAATGGTCGGATCGAAGTCGAACGCGTGAGCATCTCGGCCAAATATGGCGGCCGACTTGCGGAAGTTCGCTTTGACGAAGGCGACATGGTCGGAAAGGGGGAGGTCGCAGCTCGGCTGGAAAACAGCGAGGCGCTCGCGCAGCTCACCGCGGCGAAGGCCAGCGTTCACCGCGCGCATCAGAGCCTGGCGAAGGCGCAGTCGGATGTCGGCCTGAGAGAAGCGGAATTGAAATTGGCCGAAACCGAGTTGCGCCGAACGGCCGAGCTGGTTCGCAGCAATGCCGCCACGCAAGCGGAATTTGACCGCCGATCGGCGCAGCGCGACGTCGCCAAGGCGGTGCTCGATGGCGCAAAGGTGGCTGTTGAAGACGCGCGCGCCGCGATCGAAGCCGCCGAAGCGCGCGTCACTGAAATGGACGCCACCATCGCTGAAATGACCTTGCGTGCGCCTGTGGCGGGGCGGGTCGAATACCGCCTCGCGCAGTCCGGAGAAATGGTTTCAGCAGGCGGCCGGGTGCTCACGCTCCTTGATCTGTCTGACGTCCACATGACCATCTTTCTGCCGACGGCTCTGGCTGGACGCGTCGCGCTCGGCTCCGAGGCGCGGATCGTTCTTGACGCCGCGCCGGACTTCATCGTGCCTGCGAAGGTCTCTTTTGTCGCGGGAGAGGCGCAATTTACACCGCGCTATGTCGAGACTTCGAGCGAACGCGACAAGATGATGTACCGCGTCAAGCTGCACATAGACCCTAAACTGCTCGAATCCTACCGCGGCTATGTCAAGGCCGGCATGACCGGGAACGCGTACGTCACGACGAGTGCAACTGCGAGCTGGCCGACGAACCTGATCCCGAGGCAGCCCAATGCAGTCCAGTGAGCCCGCGGTCTATCTCGAAGGAGTGAGCCATCGGTACGGGGCGAGCAAGGCCGTCATCGGCGCAACCCTCTCGCTGCCGACCGGCTCAGCGACGGCGCTCGTCGGCCCCGACGGCGTCGGGAAATCGACGCTGCTCGGCCTCATCGCGGGAGTGCGACGAGTCCAAGCGGGCGACATTCGGGCGCTGGGCGGCGATATGCGGTCGAGCCGGCACCGCGACGCGGTTTCGGCGCGCATCGCGTACATGCCGCAGGGGCTCGGACGCAATCTGTATGCGACGCTGACAGTTGTAGAAAATATCGACTTCTTCGGTCGGCTTTACGGCGTGCCCGGCCTGCAAAGGCGGGCGCGAATCGCGAGGCTTCTGGAAGCAACCGGCCTTGCGCCATTCCCCCATCGGCCGGCCGGCAAACTCTCGGGCGGCATGAAGCAGAAGCTCGGACTCTGTTGCGCCCTGGTCCACGAACCCGAACTCTTGATTCTGGATGAGCCCACGACCGGCGTCGATCCGCTCTCGCGGCGGCAATTCTGGCGTCTCATAGATGAGATGCGTCACGCGCAGCCGACGCTCACGCTGCTGGTCGCCACGGCTTATATGGACGAAGCCGAACGTTTCGAGCAGATCGTCGCCATGGATGAAGGCCGCATCCTCGATGCCGGTCTGAAGAGCGACGTGCTCAGTCGCGCCGGAGCGACGAGCGTCGAGCAAGCCTATGTCGCGCTGCAAAAACCGGACCGGCGCGGCCGGACAGGTCCGCTGCTCGTTCCACCGCTGATCGATCGCCCCGGCCCTCCGGCGATCGCAGCCGCGGGCCTGACGCGACAATTCGGCGACTTCACGGCTGTTGACCACGTCAGCTTCACGATCCGTCCGGGCGAGATTTTTGGCTTCCTCGGGCCAAACGGCTGCGGGAAGTCGACCACCATGAAAATGCTGACCGGCCTTCTTCCGGCGACCTCAGGATCAGGCGAGCTTCTCGGTAAGCCCATCAATGCGCAGGACGTGGATACGCGCAAGCGAGTCGGCTACGTTTCGCAGAGTTTTTCCCTCTACGAAGAAATCAGCGTCCGCGCAAATTTGGAGCTGCACGGACGATTGTTCGACATCGACGAGCGTCGTCTGCAGGACAGGATCGCGGCGAGCTTGTCTCGTTTCAACCTCTCAGACATGTCTGAGGCCATGCCGACGGCGCTGCCGCTCGGAATACGACAGCGCCTGCAACTCGCGGCGGCGTGTCTGCATACCCCGGAGGTCCTCATCCTCGACGAGCCGACCTCGGGGGTCGATCCGGCGGCGCGCGACCGATTCTGGGCCCTCCTGATTGAGATGTCGCGCGAGCAAGGCGTGACCATCTTTGTATCGACGCATTTCATGAACGAGGCCGAGCGCTGCGACCGCGTCTCGCTGATGAACGCCGGGCGCGTTCTCGCAATCGGCACGCCCGCCGAGCTGTGCGCCAGCCGCGGCGTCGCGACTCTGGAATCAGCGTTCATTTCCTATCTGGAACAGGAGACGGCCGCGCCCACTCCGAAACCGGCTTCGCCGACGGCACTCGGTCCCGGCGCCGCTGTGAACCGCCCAGAAAATCAGGACCTGACATCAAGCGGGCACGGCAACAGCCTGCCCCGGCTCTGGGCGTTCGCGCGCCGCGAGTCGCTCGAGCTCCTTCGAGATCGCATCCGTCTGAGCTTCGCCGTTTTTGTGCCCATGCTGCTCATGGCGGCGTTTGGATACGGCATCTCTTTTGATATCGAGAACATTCGCTTTGCTGTGTTAGATCGGGACCAATCCGTTGAAAGCCGGATGCTGCTCGAGCACTTCTCGAACTCGCGGTATTTCGTTCAACGAGCGCCTATTCTCGACGACGCCGAAATCGACAAACGACTTTTGAGCGGCGAACTCCGGTTCGCCATCTCCATTCCGCCAAGCTTCGGGCGCGACCTCCTGCAAGGCCGCCGACCCGAAGTGAGCTTCTGGCTCGAGGGCGGCAACACCTTCCCCGCAGAGGTCGCGCGCGCTTACATCCAGGGCGTCGTCCTAAATTATGAGGCAGATCAGACCCTGCGGCTGCACGGAACGCCGGCCGTCTCGGCCCTCATCACACCCGAGCCCAGATTCCGATATAACCAGAGTTTTCGAAGCGTGGTCGCCATCGCCCCAGGGGCGATCATGCTTTTGTTGATTGTTGTCCCCGCCATGCTGACGGCCGTCGGCGTGGTCCGAGAAAAAGAGCTTGGATCGATCACCAACGTCTACGCGTCACCGGCGCGGATCATGGAATTCCTCATCGGCAAGCAGATCCCTTACTTTGCGGTCGGTCTCGTGAGCTTCGGCCTTTTGCTCGTCTTGCTGGTCTTGTTGTTTGGCATTCGCCCGAGCGGGTCTGTGGCGGCCCTGACATTTGCGGCGGCGCTCTATGTCTTTGCAGCGACTTCATTTGGCCTGTTTGTCTCCGCGTTCGTTAAGACCCAAGTCGCCGCGGTTTTCGCCACCGCTATCGTGACCGCGATGACCGCAGCCCATTATTCCGGGTTTCTGTTCCCTGCGTCCACACTTGAAGGCTCCGCGCGCGTCATGGGGCTCAGCTTCCCCTCGCTTTGGTTTCAGACCATCAGTCTCGGAGTCCTGTCCAAAGGATTGGGCGCAGGCTCGTTCGTTCCTGAGTTCATGGTCCTGGCGGGGTTTGGCGGACTGTTTCTGCTTCTTGCACGGGCCTTTGTCCGGAAACAGGGAGCTTGAGATGCGACGCTGGTTTCGGAATGTCTATCGGCTGGGAATGAAGGAGCTGGCGAGCCTCTCGAGTGATGTCGTGATGCTCGCACTCATCGCCTACGTCTTCACTTTTGCGGTCTATTCAGAGGCCACAGCGATGAAAACAGACCTGAACAACGCCAGCACCGCTATCGTGGACGCTGACCATTCAGTCCTTTCGTTCCGCTTTCGCGAAGCGCTCCGGCCGCCGTATTTCAAACAGCCCGTGGAAATCGACCGCTCGCAAATGGACGCTCTTCTCGACAAGGGCGTCTACACGTTCGTACTCGAGTTCCCGCCGCGAATGGAAGCCGATCTCTTGGCGGGTTTGGCTCCTGCGGTGCAGATCAATGTCGACGCCACCGCCGTCAGTCAGGCCGGCGTCGGAACAGCCTACATCATCAATATTCTCCAACGAGAGGCCCGCGTCTCGCTTAAACTCCCGGAGTCCGAAGCGCACGGAAGCATCGAGCCGGTGATCCGGGCCATGTTCAACCAGAACCTCGACGCCCTGTCGTTTACGGGCAGCATGGGCGTGATTAACAACGTCACCATTCTCGCCATCATACTGGTCGGCGCGGCGGTCATGCGTGAACGCGAGCGCGGCACCATCGAACATCTCTTGGTCATGCCGGTTCGGCCAAGTGAAATCGCCGTCGCAAAAATCTGGGCGAACGGCCTGGTCGTGCTACTTGCCGCAGCGTTTTCGATGCATGTCGTCGTTCAACTTGTTTTGGGAGTTCCGGTTCTCGGATCAATCGAACTCTTCCTGCTTGGCGTCGCTCTCTACCTGTTCACTGTAGCATCGCTCGGCATCATGCTCGCGACCGTGACTTCATCAATGCCGCAGTTCGCCATGCTTTCCATACCCGTTTTCGTAGTGATGTTTCTCTTGTCGGGCTCGTTCACCCCGTTCGAAAGCATGCCGACAGTCCTTCAGACCATCATGTATCTGTCTCCCTCGACCCACTTCGTGCGCTTTTCCCAAGCTGTTCTGTACCGTGGGGCAGGTCTGGATGTCGTGTGGGCGGACGCCGTCACGCTGATGGCGCTCGGCGCTCTATTTCTTGGCGTTGCGCTTTCTCGGTTCCGCTCGATGCTGGCGAACCAGGGGTGATGCAGACTCATGTGAAGCCAGTTTGAACATTCGCTCGAAAGGTGAAGACCCATCATGAAAAAAGAGGACGGCGACAAAAGCGCGCCCAGCCGTGAGGCGACGATCTGGTACATTTTTCTCGCCATGGCGGCCGTCCTGCTGATCCAGTCATGGTGGTCGAATTTCTCCCAGCACGAAAGAATCCCATTCAGCCGCTTTGAACAATTGGTCGAAGAGGGAAAGGTCGCCGAAGTCTTCGTCGGGCCAGACGCGATTGAAGGTCATTACAAAGAAACTCTCCCCAATGGACGAACTGGTTTCATCGCCATCAGGGTCGATCCGCAGATCGCCGACAAGCTGGCGAGCAAGGGGGTCACGGTCACAGGCGTAGCCTCGGGAGGCCTCGTTCAAAGCCTGATGTCGTGGGTGCTTCCGGCCCTGCTCTTCTATGGCCTGTGGTCGATGGTCGCGCGCAAGATGGCGGGAGGCCAAGGGTTCGGCGGCTTGATGTCGATCGGAAAATCACGCGCCAAAGTTTACGGCGAGAAGGACACGAAGGTTACGTTCGCCGATGTTGCAGGCGTGGATGAAGCCAAGGCGGAATTGATGGAAGTTGTCTCCTTCCTCAGGGATCCAGGCCGGTACGGACGTCTTGGCGCCCGCTCGCCGAAGGGTGTTCTGCTCGTTGGCCCGCCTGGCACTGGCAAGACCTTGCTCGCGCGCGCCGTCGCCGGCGAAGCCGGCGTGCCGTTCTTTTCGATCTCGGGCTCTGAATTCGTCGAAATGTTCGTTGGCGTCGGCGCGGCGCGCGTGCGCGATCTTTTCGAACAGGCCCGCCGGTCCGCCCCCAGCATCATCTTCATCGATGAACTTGATGCTTTGGGCCGAACTCGTAGCGGCGCCGCGCTTGGCGGCTACGACGAAAAAGAGCAAACGCTCAATCAGCTCCTGTCCGAGATCGACGGTTTCGACGCCAGCGTCGGCGTCATTCTGCTGGCCGCCACAAACCGCCCCGAGATCCTCGATGCAGCCCTCCTGCGCGCGGGCCGTTTCGATCGGCAAGTTCTCGTCGATCGCCCAGATCATGGCGGTCGGCGAGCGATCCTCGCCGTGCACATGAAGAAGATCCGGATCGGGCCGGATGTCGATCTCGATACCGTCGCAGCGTTGACGATCGGCTTCAGTGGAGCGGATCTCGCGAACCTCGTTAATGAGGCGGCGATCGCGGCCACGCGCCGCGACGCCGACGCGGTCACTCTGGATGACTTCACGAGCGCCGTCGAACGGCTTGTGGCCGGCATGGAAAAGAAAAGCCGTGTCCTGTCCAAGTCTGAACGTCGGCGCGTCGCCTATCACGAGATGGGACACGCTCTGATCGCTGCGAGCCTGCCTGGCGTTGATCCCGTCCAAAAAGTTTCGATCGTGCCTCGCGGCGTCGGGGCTTTGGGCTACACCATGCAAAGACCGACGGAGGATCGCTTCCTGCTCTCCGAATCCGACCTGAAGAACAGAATAGCGGTGCTCATGGGTGGCCGCGCTGCGGAACATCTGCTCTTTGCCAATGACGTCTCGACTGGCGCGTCGGATGATCTGCAACGAGCGACCGAGATCGCGCTGGAGATGGTCACGCGTTACGGGATGAGTAAATCGATTGGTCCGCGAACCTATGCTCCCGCCCCGCAAGCATTTTTGACCAGCGAGAAGGATCGGCTGGCAGGCGCGGCCGAGGCGACAGCGCGCGAGATCGACGTGGCCGTTCGAGAAATCATCGAGACTGAACAATCGCGCGCCATCGAAATATTGACGGCTCGCCGGGGCGACCTGGAGGCCGGCGCGGAACTGCTCCTTCAGAAAGAGAGCATTACGGTTGCCGACTTCCCGCCCCTCGTTCAAGCGGATCGCGCTCTTGCGCTTGTAAATCCCTGAGCCCCTACCCGGCGTGGCGAGCCAAGCCGGTCTCACCAGAGGAAAGGCGCTCCCTTCAAGATGCCATTGCCCTTCCAACAACGGAAAACCTTAAGGGTTAGGCGATGCTTTCGTTGCCGGAGAGTCCTCATTACAGGCGACCTGCGCGCGATTGACCGAGCTGCCAGCGCAAGCTTGCGCAACATCAAACAGATCCTGATCCGAATCAGAATTCGCCGCTCAAGGGAGGATGGGATGAACATCGGAGAAGCTGCAGAGGCGTCGGGCGTCTCAGCCAAGATGATCCGTTACTACGAGTCAATCGGCCTCATTCCGATCACCGCCCGCACACAGGCTGGCTATCGCGTTTACTCGGAGAAGGACATCCAGACGCTGGGATTCATCCGTCGTGCGCGCGACCTCGGCTTCTCGGTCGAGCAAATCGGAAAGCTTGTCGCGCTTTGGCAGGACCGCGAACGCGCCAGCACGGACGTCAAGCGGCTCGCGCTCGAGCACATTGAAGTACTGGAGCTCAAGGCGCGCGAGCTGCATGAAATGGCTAGCACCCTTCGGCATCTCGCGACGCACTGCCACGGCGACCAGCGGCCCGACTGCCCGATCATCGAGGACCTGGCCGACAGCCATCGGATGGACAAAGCGGGCGCCCGTACCCAGCCGCAACTCGGCCGCAGGGTCGCATCTACAATTGAAGCGAGGATACGGAGCAGAATTCGGCGTTGATCAAACACGGGCAAATTTCCCCTTGACCTTACCATCGTTGGAAGGTGCAGGCTTGATCATCACTAACAAGGAGTCACTGGTATGTGCTGTTGTGGAAGCACGACAAAGTCGAGGTCAGGGCAACAAACACTCGCCGCCTCGAGCAAGGGCGCACTGCAGTTGCGCGTCGACGACATGACTTGTGGCCACTGCGCCGGCGCGATCAAAACGGCTATTGAAACGGGCCTTCCTGGAACGCGCGTGACCGCGGATCCCGCCTCCAAACTCGTTTCGATCCTCGGCGCGACTGATGTGGACTTGGTCAAAGCATTGGTGACCGAGGCCGGCTACACCCCGACCCTCGTCTAAGGATCATCCCCTCATGTTTGATCGCCGTCATCTCCTGAAAACGCTCGTCGCGGCCAGCCCTGCCTTTGCAATCGGGCCGGCGCTCGCAGAAATGCGCCGACCGAACCTCATCGTCACCAAGGATCCCGACTGCGGGTGTTGCGAGGGCTGGGTGGAGCATATGCGCGCCGCTGGCTTTCGGGTTGAAGTCGTCGCAGTGACTGAGATCGGCGAGGTGAAGGCCCGACTTGGCGTGCCGCAGGATTTGGCCGCATGTCATACCGCCGAAATCGACGGGTACGTGATTGAAGGTCACGTACCCGCCGAAGCCGTCAAGCGGCTGCTGAACGAAAAGCCCAACGCCAAGGGACTGGCCGTCCCCGGCATGCCTTTGGGGTCGCCGGGCATGGAAGTGCGCGGGGTGGATCCGAGCATCTACGAGGTGGTCCTGTTCGGCCCTGCAGGCCGCGCCGCGTTTGCAAAATACAAAGGTCTGCGCCAAGTCTGATCAGCCCACGAAGCGGCGGGGCTCAAATTGCAGGCGATTGGCGCCCGTCCGCGCCGTCCGCTTCGGCCGCGCGCGTGCTCAGGGCGGCCCTGGGACCGGGCGTTTCTATGAAGACCATATGGACCAAATACAAGGAGACGACTGCGCCTCCGACGCAGAATACCGAAATATAGGCGTATCTAAAGAAGAAATAGACGATCACGACGACGAAGCTGATGAGAATCCCGAACACGTTGATCCGTCGGTTCGACGACGACAAGAGCGGAGCAATGATGACAAAAAGATAGGCGATGTAGGTCAATTCGCGAGGCATAATCAGGTCGAACATCACGCGCCCGTCATAGGCGATCGCGCGCGGGAGGAAGCGGGTGATCAGCCAACCCTCATGCCCGAAATACGGAAAATACTGCATCGCACCGAGCATGCCGCCGAGTATCGCAAAAACCAGATAGAGGTAGCGCCGCTGGCACGTCTCAAGAAAATAGGTTGCAAACGGCACCCATACCGGCCAGGCAAGCCAGGAGAAGAACATGTAAGCTAGCGACGCGCTGCTGACCAACGCCGTCTCGCTCCGGGCGGCTCCTGTCCAGACCAAACCCTCGAAGAACTGCTGAAGACCAAATAAAACCGGCAATGCCGCGATGGGCAAATAGGAACGGTCATGCGTATAGGCCCGCGCGACAGCCGCACCGCCAAGCGGCAAGAGAACGGCCGTGGCGACGAAACTCGCCTCAGCGGAAAAACACATGCGGGAAGCCTTTTCGATTGGCGCGTCAGCATTCCACTCGATGAGCCTGCCCCGATGCTACCGCCGTCGCCTGACTACTTGCAAATCAGCACTGGCACAAGGGAGCCGGCGAGCACTTCAGTGGCTTGGCTCCCGAGAATGAGCTTGTCGAAGCCGCGACGTCCGTGCGTGCCGACGACAATCAGGTCGCAAGTTTCGCTTTTGGCTGTCGCAAGAATGCCCTCGGCCGGGCGTCGGTCCGTGACATGCAGGACCGAAAAGGCGACTCCAGCGCGCTGGGCGAGGTTTGCTGCGGCGCCGAGGATCTCCTTTGCGCTCGCGGTCGCTTCATCCTTGTAGGACTGCAGCGGATTCGCGCCGCCCTCGCGGCTGCGCTCAGCCATGTCCATCGCGGACCAAGGTTCCGAGACCGTCACGAAGGTGACTTGGGCTCCTGTGTCTTTGGCCAAGCCCATCCCCCGCAGGGCCGCGTGGTTCGAGACGGAAGAACCGTCGACGGCGATCAGGATTTTCTTGAATTCCATGCATTCCTCCTCAGGACGTCTGTCTTCTGTTCTTGTAGGTCAGCTTTGTTCTTGTAGGTCACCTTGCCGAAGACCAACTTGCGGCAGATCAAGGCGGGGATCAAGTTAGTCTATACGGAAGAGACAGGAAGCGCAGGGGACCTTCAGATGGGATCGAAACTCACATTTTTGGGCGCCGCAGGCACGGTCACCGGGTCACGATTCTTGATAGAAAATGGAAAGAAGAACATCCTTGTCGACTGTGGTCTTTTCCAAGGACTCAAGGCGCTGCGGTTACGCAACTGGGCCCCATTCCCGGTCGCCCCGAGAACGATCTCGGCGGTCGTACTCACCCATGCCCATATGGATCACTCAGGTTACCTGCCTGCTCTCGCGCGTGACGGCTTCTCTGGGCCGATATACGCGTCCGAGGCGTCACGCGACTATGCCGAAATTTTGTTGGCTGACAGCGCACACTTGCAGGAGCAGGAGGCGGAATACGCGAACAGAAAGGGGTTCTCAAAGCACCGTCCAGCCTTGCCGCTCTACACGTCCGAGGACGCTGAACGGGCTTTACGCTTGTTCGCCGGCTGCAAATTCGGCCAGTGGATCAAATTAGCTGACGACATCTCGTTCAGACTGCATCATGCCGGCCACATCCTTGGCGCCGCCATCGTGGAATTCAGCCTCGGCGGCCTGAAGGTCGTTTTCTCCGGGGATCTCGGCCGCTATGATGATCCAGTCATGCTCGACCCAGAAGCGGTCAGCGCGGCAGACTACCTCCTGGTCGAGGCGACTTACGGTGATCGCAGGCACGACAAGATCGATCCGCAGCAAGCGCTCAGGACGATCACTGAAAAGACGATCGCTCGCGGCGGCACTGTCATCATTCCGGCTTTTGCCGTCGGACGAGCGCAAGCTCTTCTCTATCACCTCGAACGCATCAAGCTCGCAGGTGGCCTGCGCAATGTGCCCGTGTACCTGAACAGCCCAATGGCGATCGACGCGAGCGATATCTTGTGCCGTCATCACGCCGACCAACGGTTGCCGATGGCCGTCTGCCGCTCCTCCTGCGGCATCGCCCATTACGTGCGGAGCGTAGAGGAGTCGAAAGCGCTCAACGAGGACGACACGCCGAAGATCATCATTTCGGCAAGCGGTATGGCGACCGGCGGGCGAGTCTTGCATCACCTCAAGCGGTTTGCGCCAGATGCCCGCAACACCATCCTGTTCGCCGGGTTTCAGGCGGCAGGTACAAGGGGAGCGGCGATGCTGTCCGGCGTCGAGGCGATCAAGATTCACGGCGAAAACATTCCTGTGCGAGCCGAGGTCGCCAACTTGTCTATGCTCTCGGCGCACGCAGACGCGGATGAAATCCTGAAGTGGCTCGGAAACTTTCGTGAGCCGCCTAAGAAGACCTTCATCGTTCACGGCGAACCCAGTTCAGCAGATGCGCTGCGCCATCGCATTGAGGAGCAATTGAAATGGCGCTGTCTCGTGCCGGAGCAGTTGGAGCAGGTCGAGCTAATGTAAGCCCGCGCCTTGTCCTGCAATGAATTAGGTCGGTCACCGCCGCGGCGTCGGCGGCGTGTTGCGCGCTGCTCTTGAAGTGAACGACCGATGTGGATCTTGCCACTGTGCGGGCATTGTCCATTCTCAGAGCTGGCCGGAACGCTCGTCGCGCGAGAGTCCCACCGAAGGCGCTGATTACGATCAGCGCTTTCAAAGAGCCTCTCTTCGCAGGCCCGCTAGGTTCAAATCCAGAGGTCCATTCGCATGCACTCGACCGCTCACGACCCTGCCGGACATGGCGACGCAAATGAGACATCCGCCCGGGAGAGCAAGTTTGTAACCGCGAACCTCGACGTCAAGGGCCGCTACGCTCGGCTGGACAATCTCCCCCTTGAAGCGGCGCTGAAACGCCAGCAAGGCGTTGGGAAGGCTGAGATGAACCCGGGCGGCGCCAGCATATCTGTCACTTACGATCCATCCAAAACGTCATTGTCAGATCTCGCGCAAGCCATAGACGAGTGCGGTTACCATTGTGATGGCTTGGCGGAGCCTTGGCACATTTGCCCGACAACCGAGACACCCCGTGCTAGCGCGCCAACCGCGCCCTGGAATCGGGCCAGGCGCCCCGCGACCCAGGCGCACGCCGAACACGATCTGCATTCGGACATGGGCCATGGACCTGGAGCGGACCTTCACGCCGCCGCACGCGACATGCGCAATCGATTCATCATCGCCACGCTGTTTGCCTTGCCGACGATGCTCTACTCGCAAATGGGCGAGATGTTCGGATCTTTAGCCACGCCGTTCGGACTCGACCGAAATCTGCTGCTCTTTGTCCTCGCCACTGGGGCGGTGATTTATCCAGGCTGGCCTTTCTACGTCGCCGCAGTGCGGGCTCTGCGCAACGGCGTCCTTAACATGGCTGTTCTGGTGCTGCTCAGCGTCGGCACAGGTTACCTGTTCAGCATCGCCACCACCTTGTTCCTCGGAGGCGACCAGTTTTTCGAAGCCTCGGCCGTCCTCCTATCATTCATTCTCCTCGGTCATTGGCTCGAGATGCGCGCCCGCGCCGGCGCCTCCGAAGCCATTCGCAAGCTGATGGACCTTGCGCCGCCGATGGCGACCGTGGTGAGGAATGGGAGTGAAGTCGAGGTGCCCACAGCCGACGTTCAATTGAACGAGATCGTGGTCGTGCGCCCCGGCGGCAAAATCCCGGTCGACGGCGAGGTGATCGAGGGCGCCTCGGAGGTGGACGAATCCATGCTCACCGGGGAATCGATGCCAGTCTCAAAGCATCCGGGATCCACGCTCATCGGGGCGACCATCAACAAGACAGGCGTGCTTCGTTATCGAGCCACCAAGATCGGCGCAGACACCGCCCTGGCTCAGATCGTCAAACTCGTCCAAGAGGCGCAAAATTCTAAAGCGCCCGCCCAATTGCTCGCTGACCGCGCTTCGCAATGGCTGGTCCTAGCCGCCATCATCATTGGAGCGCTTACTTTAATCGTTTGGTTTTGGTGGGTTGGCAAACCGCTGCTTTTCGCCCTCACTCTGACCATCACGGTGTTCGTGATCGCGTGCCCCGACGCGCTTGGATTGGCCACCCCCATGGCCATCATGGTGGGGACCGGGCTGGGCGCTCAGCATGGAATATTGTTCAAGAACGCAAGCGCCCTGGAGGACGCGACCAAACTTGATGTTATTGTTTTTGACAAGACGGGAACGCTCACCGTGGGGCAACCACAAGTGGTCGAACTGGTGACCAGCCAGAATTCGAGCATAGATGAGGTTCTGACGACAGCCGCCGCCGTCGAGCGCGGCTCCGAACACCCGTTGGCGATCGCCATCACCAAGCGAGCTGAGGGCCTCCGCAGCGCGGCAGCGTCGGAGTTCCGAGCGATTGAAGGGAAAGGCGCCTCCGCGCTAGTCGACCAGCGCCGGGTTTTGATCGGCAACCGTCGGCTGATGGAGGAAAGCAATATCGACCTTGCTGAATTGAAGCCTGACGCGGACCGTTTGGCCAGCGACGGCCGGACGGTTGTCCACGTTGCAGCAGATGGCAAACTTGTCGGCCTCATCGCCATTGCCGACGCCGCGCGCCCGACTGCGCGCGCGACTATCGCCGGCTTGCGCGCGAGGGGCGTGAAGGTGGCGATGTTGACGGGCGATAATCAGGGCACGGCGGATCGAATCGGTCGTGAACTCGGCATCGACATCGTGATCGCGGATGTTCTACCCGGCCAAAAGTCCGAGAAGATCAAAGGACTTCAACAACAAGGTAACCGCGTCGGCATGGTCGGCGATGGAGTCAATGATGCGCCAGCGCTCACACAGGCCGACGTCGGATTCGCAATTGGAGCAGGCACCGATGTCGCTATCGAGAGTGCCGACGTCGTCCTGATGCGCAGCGATCCGCATGACGTTTTGGGCGCCATCACCTTGTCACGCGCGACTCTGCGCAAAATGCATCAAAACCTCTGGTGGGCTGTCGGCTACAACACGATTGCCTTTCCGCTCGCAGCTGGTCTTTTCTATCCATTCACGCTGAGCCCCGAAATCGCGGCGCTATCAATGTCGGGCTCGTCAGCCATCGTCGCCATCAACGCCCTGTTGCTCAAAAGAACGCGTCTCGCCGACGCCCCGGCGGCGAGCCAAACATAGCGATTGGGGCAGGAGATGATCGCACGCGCTCTGGCGAAACGCGCCTTGCTTCGGCTAAGGAACACCTCACAAAACCGAGGATTTCCTCTCCAAATCGGCCTGCTCTGCGCCGCTGCGACATCCACTGCCACCGTACCTGTGGAGTGGATCGTCCTTGCGGCGACTCTCCTGATTAGAGAAAGATGGGTCGCGATCGCCCTGTTTGCTTCGCTCGGAAGCGCCCTCGCCTCCTTGGCTCTTTATTTGGCCTTTCATCATTTCGGTTGGGCGCTCCTCCTGAGCTACTATCCCGATATTGCTGCAACAAAGGCCTGGAACGAAGTGACCGTCTGGCTCGGAAGTTACGGCGCCGTGGCGCTGTTTGTCCTCATGGCGCTGCCGATCCCCGTCCCCAAGCTCCCTGCCTTGGCGTTCGCCGGCATCTATCGCCTGCCTGTCATGGAAGTCTTGATCGCTATTCTGGCCGGGAAACTAATCAAATACTCGGCCTACGCCTTTGCCGCCGCTTATTTCCCGAGGCGGCTGGCTTTCGTCGCAGATATTGACCGTCGCTGAGCCGAATACGGAGCCAAATGGAGCGCCCGTTTCAATGGGCGTGCGACGGCGCTCCTCACGACGCCAGGGAATCACCCCACGCCATAGGCTATCGCCGTCATGCAAATGGATTCGCGAGATTGGGCGTCCGCGCAGCTCAGCGCTCGAAAAGCGTCGGCTGTCTCGGGAATGGCTATGGCCTGATCATCAACCATGTAGGAATAACCGAACTCAAGTCGCGAATCCAACGCTCGCAGCCACGGACTGATCCGCAACGAGTTTACGAATTCTACCAGACTTTCAGCTTTCTCGGCGGACCTCGTCAACTAAACGGACCAGCAATGCAGATAAGCCGGCGTCTCAAGCGCCTGCACGGCAAGAGAGAGACATCGAGGTCAGGGAAACGGTTTGAGCATCGCCCCTGATGACTCTTTGATTATTCCGTTCAGGAGGCTCTCCCCAAAGGGCCAGCCGGCGCGGCGAAGAAGAATCCCATCGAAACCGGGCGCGTTCAATGAAACGTATGTTAGACACAAGTTCGCGGAACCAAACTGGCGAAAATAACGTTTAATTTAGTTAGGATTAATCCAACAGAAACGACAGTCACGAGGAAACGCCAAAATGAAAAAGCCCCACCATCCGCTCGTTTATGCCATTCTTTCCGCAGCTTTGCTCGCTGCTGTACCAGCCCTTGCGCAAACGGCTGCCACCACGACGAGCATGAACTGCTCCGATGCGAGCATGAAGACAGCCAACGATTCGATGATGAAAATGACAGACGCCACCAAGAAGGCCGCGGCGGTGAAGGAGCTAGATCTGGCCAAGGACATGATGGCGAAGAAGGATGATACCGGCTGCAAAATGCACATGGACAAAGCTATGGGCATGATGAAGTAAGCCTATAACGGAGCGGCATCCGCCCCATATGGGTTGATGCCGCATCGTCTTTCGGCAGTGTCGGAAAGCATGCGCATCAAACCCGGAAAATGGAGCAATAGGCGCTATTGGACGGGTTCAACCACGTTGCGGTGACTGTTCATCGACGTTGGCCGATTATAACTTAGAATTCGATTTTGACGCTGGGAACGCCAAGCCGTCTGCGGGGTGTCGGTTATTTGCGAAAGCCGATCAATGAGCGTCCAGATTTCTTACGTGTCCGACATATTGAGCATCCGGGCGTATGCCGCGCAATCACTGCGGTTAAAGAGAAATTCAGCGACACGGTTCGATGGGATGTCGGTTTTGCGCTCTCTTTGGAGTTATGGCCCGCACGATTACTTCGACTTGGAAAGACAAGGCGACTACATTTTCAACGCACATTGACGAACAGTCGCGCGACAGGTCCCTCATATGGGAAGTTCATCCTGAAATCTAGCGGCAACCGCGCTCGCCAACGTCAACGCGTGACGCATTTGTTCAGGCCTCCGGTCCAGCAATGGAACATGACTTAGGAGCAGAACGGCAAAGCGGTCAGCAATATTCGTCTTCGTTAGGTGCGTTGGCCATTCCGTTTCGGATTTTTCCGGGATTGTCGCGACATTGCCTATTGGGATGTTCAATGCCAACTAGCCCAAGCTTGCGGCGTTGATTTACATGCGATCTTAAAACGGATCCAACACGGAACCGCCTTTGCCAAACTGGCTGCGGACTTTCAACGCGTCGAATGTGGATCGACGGTGGTCCAAGCTTCATTGAAGGAGGGGCGCCAGAAATTCTACGCCGATGTTGGATTCCGGATCATTGAAGCAAAAATCTAAATTGACGCCGCTTGAAATCTGGAAAGTGCTCCTGCTCCGCCGGGGACGACGTTGATGTCGATCAACGATTAACTATTAACGCTCGCGAAAACCCGAGCGTTAAGCCGAAGGCGCACCTTCGTGTGACGTGTTTCAGTCAGGCCTAACAAGCAACGGTGACGCGAGTGACGGCCTGAGACCGTCCCCAACCGTTTAGGTCAGGGATGAGCCTTCCGGAAATCATCAACGAATTTTACCCGTACTGGATCGGTTGATCCGGGCCGCTTGATCTGCAAGTCAAGTTCATGAGAGCCCATCGACGCATATGTGGCGAAGGCGCCGTACGTGATCGTATCGCTGACTTTCATTGCATCAAACTTAAGGGACTGCGATTCAAGATGTCCTGGCAGACTCACCGTGCCCGTCACATCGGCGTCCTCGATGCGCGCGCCCGTCTTCTCGTCAAAAATAGCGATTACGTAATGGAAGGAGCTCGGCGAACTCGGCGCGCCGCCGTGCATCGTCGCCTCGGGATGCGCTTTGGGATGCCCCTTGACCACCGCCGCCGGAATCACCCCGGCATAAATCGTCAAGCCATGCGTATTCTGCACGGGGTTGTTGAACTCCGCCCGGGCGATACCGAGACCCGTCAGGTGAGCCGACGCTAACCCAGCGCTCACTGCTAGCGCCATCTTGCTACGACGGGAAAGATGTTTCGAAACTTTCATCATCTGAACTCCTCTATGCAGAACGCCGCTCCGCGCCCCACAGGTGCGGAATGAACCCAGGCACCCGGTTCATATAGTCACTATATTCCTGGCCGAACTCGCGTAACGCGTCCTTCTCCTCGGACTTCCCTAGCCGAACGTACATCGCGGTCAGCACCGGGAACATCAATAGTGTCAGAAGTGTCGGCCACTGGAACAGGAAGCCCAGCATGATCGAGATGAAGCCTACGTACTGAGGGTGTCGGATGCGGGCGTAAATGCCCGTGGTTGCGAGCCGATGACGCCGCTGAGCCTGATAGAGCTCCTTCCATCCTACGGACAGCAACGAAAAGCCGCCGCCTATGAAGATGAAGCTCAAGATATGAAACGGTCCGAAATGCGGGTTTGTTCCCCAGCCCAGCGTCGTTTCAAGCAAGTGGCCTGCGTCATGAGACATCCAGTCCACGCCCGGCCATCTGGATTGCAGCCAGCCGGATAAAAGGTAGATCGTCAGCGGGAACCCATACATTTCGGTGAACAGCGCGAGAATGAAAGCACTGAACGCGCCCAGACTGCGCCAGTCACGCGGCGTGTTCGGCTTGAAGAAAGTAAAGGCGAAAAAAATGAAGATTGCCGAATTCAGAAGGACCAAAAACCAGAGCCCGTAGGCCGGCGCCGCATCATGCATTAAAGCCTCCATCAGTGTTGATGACCGACCTGCGACGGGTCGGTAGAAGCGGGCGCCGAACCGCCGCCTGCCCTGCGATCCTTTGGCGCGATGTCGCCATCATCAGATCGGCCGGCGCTGGGTGATCCGTGGGCGCCATCCGATCCGTGTCCGCCATGCGAGCCGTGACCGCCATGCATGAACATGTGCATGAATGGACACAACAAGAGGAGGCCAAGAGGGAGCCATCCCAGCAGGTGTGCGGTGTGCTCCGTGATCAGGTAAAAGCCTGCGATGGCCAGGAAAGCGAGGAAAACCCAGTTAGCCCGGCTGATTTTGCGATCTGTCTCCTTGTCGACATCATGATAATGTTCTGGCATGCGCGCCTCCTACTCGAAGCTTCGAGCTCTCCGCAGCATGGACCGGGCTTGCGCCGCAGCCCATGCGATAGATCAATTTCAAGCCGATTTGATGACAGCTTGGCTTTGCCCCATCAAAGGAGCGGGCTCACCAGCCTAGCGAGATTCTCCCCAATTTTGATCGTTTGTGGGCGAGCTTGCCAAATGCTAGGATCCAGCTTCTCGGATTCCACCTCATAGATGCGGTGCAGCCTGGCGAGTTCAGCAACAAAGCCTTGGCTGTAGACGACGAGCGTCACTTCGGCATTGAGGAGGAACGACCGGATGTCGAGATTACTCGATCCGATCAAGCCGACATCTTCATCCACCAATACGTATTTGGCGTGAAGAAAGTTCTCAGTGTAGTGCCGCAAGATCACGCCAGCTTGCAACAGGTCGGCGTAATAGGATCCCTGCGCCAAGCGCACCAATCGATTGTCGGTTCGCCGGGAGAGCAGGACTTCGACGGACACGCCTCTTTGCACAGCTGTCGCCAACGCATGTAGGAGAGGCTCGCTCGGAACGAAATAAGGCGTCGCAATGACGACCTTGCTGTGCGCGCGGTGGATCAGGGCGACGAGAAGCCGTTCCAGTCCCGCATCGCTATAATCCGGGCCGGACGGCAAGACTTGCGCGATTGATACGCCAGGCTTCAAATCGCTGACGAACAGGTCAGGCTCTTCGAGAAACTCCTCGGTTTCAAGAAACCAGTCACCGACAAAAATGGCCTGCATCTCACGGACGACCGGGCCCGTTGCTCGGGCGACGAGTTCCCGATTGTGCAGCCCCTCGGCGCTTTCGCAACCAATGATATTCTGCGATCCTATATAGCCTACTTCGCCATCGACGACGACAATCTTGCGGTGGTTCCGCAAGTCGGCGCGCGCGAGTCGCCGCCATCCGAACGGCAAAATCAAGTGAGCCGCGACACCGCCTTTTCTGAGTTTTCGGAGAAGATTGCGTGAGGACCAATGCGAGCCGACAGCGTCAGCCAGGACTCGGCACATGACGCCGCGCCCAGCCGCTCGAATCAGCGCCTGAGTCACGCGATGACCGACTTCGTCATCAGCAAAAATGTAAACGAGGATGTGAACGTGCCGCCTGGCCCCCTCGATATCGGCCACCATCTGATCCAGGACCGTTTGATAATCGCTTAAGAGTTTGATGTCGTTCCCCGTGGCCGTCGGGAAATACCCGAGCTTCTGAACGAGCTTCGCAGCATCCCGAACAGATTCCGACAGGGTCTGAAAGTCCCACGCCTGATCAGCGCTGAAGCCCTTTAACACGCGCCCCATCAAGTGAGAAAGGCGGGCGAACCGTTTGCGGCGCCACCTCGGAAACCGCGCGCGGCCAATCACCAAATATAACAGGGCCGCTGGAACGGGAAGGAACATAACTAGCAGCAACCAGCTGCGCGCCGCTTCCGGCGTGCGTCGAAACGGGACCACAAAGAGCATTCCGAAGCGGATCGCCCACTCCAATCCGATGTACATGAAGGCCAGCGCTTCGGCGTTTAGTCCATGCATCGTGAATCAACTCTCTTGTGGGCCACAGGCCAAGCGAACCCGCGGCCCCTCTCCGTCCCGGCATGAAGATGCTTGGAGCCGTGAATCCGGAAAAATATATTCCGGCGAAAATCTATCACTCGCCGATCGTGAAAAGCCCCGCGACTCTAGGACGAAATGGTAGCCTATGTCGCTGACGCCCTTCCGATGGTTTCGCCGAAGTCGCCCGAGATGACCGACTTAATCACTGACGGCCATCAAAAGACGCGAACCTCACCCGCGTTGAACTTCCTGATCAGATCCGGAATTCGCGACAGCCTGTCGGCGACGATCGACGCAATCTTGCCGCGCCCGACTCTTGAAGCATCAGTAAGACTCACATGGATGATGGCGGGCTCCGTGACCGGCGCGCCGATTCGGCTGACCAGGACACATTTTGCTGCGCGCACATCAAAGCCGGCGACAAGCTCTTTCGCGATCTCCTCGGCTACGACATTATAGATTTTTCCGACATGCGTGACCGGGTTCTTTCCCGCGGCTGCTTCAAGGCTCATCGAACGATATGGCGTGATCAGCCCGTTGATCCGATTTCCTCGGCCGACCTGTCCGTCATCCCCGGCCTCAGCTGATGTCCCGGTGACCGTCAGATAAACAGAGCCAGATTCAAGGCTGTCTCCGTGATTGACAGAGACGACGCCGTGATCGAACCCGTGTGACGCGACGATTTTGCTGACGAACGCCTCCAGCTCTTGCTTCTCGCCAAGGTAGGCCGGAAAATCAGGGATAAATCGATCAATCATGGCGCACGCCAGAGTTATATTGACCTCGAGGCCCCGCCGCACGCCCATGACTTTCACGTCTTCGCCCCATGCAGGACGAAAGACGCTTCTGGCCCGCCCATTAATCCGACTCTCGATGTCGAGCACGAGTTTTTCGAGTGAGCTTAAGGGGAAGTAGCCGACGCCTATGGAAGTGTCATTGCTAAGTGGGACTCCTCGGCCTGACCCAGCGAAAACAGACACAAGATCCGGCGATCCGGGATGGAGTAGCTCGTGCACAACGACGTGGCGGTCGACGTCCATTGCGTGCAGATTGCCGCGAAGCCATTCTTTTGAGCTTTCAAGCGCGATGTCGCGAACAGGAATCTTCTTGCCCTCAAACTGCTCGGTGGCGCGACCTGCCAAGTATATGTGGATTGGCGCAAGCACCGCGCCGCCACCGAACCGTGGCGCAGAGACGCCCCCGCTCAGCAACGCCTTGTCGACGTTATGATGCAGTATTCGACCCGCATGTTCCTCATAGGCGAGGCAGAGGTTTCGGGAAAGATTTTCCGCAAGGGCGTCGCAGATCGTATCGGGATGCCCAAGACCCTTCCGTTCGACAACTTCCACGTCGCCTGGGCCCTCGGTTAGGGCGGAAATGATGAGCGCATCCATGATCCGATTTCGCATCATGCGACCACGTTGATGGCGCGTCCGCTATCGAAGGCGTTGATGTTTTCAATCGTGACGCCTATCAGGCGCGCGACCGCATCATCGGTATTGAACGCGTTGTGAGGCGTCACGACGACCTGCGGCATCTGCAGCAGAACATGGCTGGCGAGAAGGCTTCGCATCTCGATTCCCAGACCCTCCTGACGGAAAACTTGCGCTTCATCGCGAAGCAAGGGTTCGTTGGGAAGAACGTCCAGGCCTGCGCCGCGCAATCGACCCTCGGTGAGCGCTTGAACCAGCGCAACGACGTCCACCACCCCGCCTCGGGCTGTATTGATCAGCACTGCGCCTGGCTTCATCAGACCGAATTCGCGACTGGACAGCATATGTGCGGTGTCGCTCGTCGCGGGGACATGCAAGGTGATCACGTCGGCCGTTGCAAGCAACTCGGTGAGAGGGATGTAGTCAAACCCCAAATTGGCTGAAAGATTCTCCTTGGGAACCGAATCATATGCGACCACATGCATCCCGAATGCCTTCCCGAGTTCGATGACGCGAGCTCCAATTCGGCCAGTTCCAATCACCCCCAACCGCCGCCCACGCAGATCGAAGCCCCGGAGGCCGTGGCTGTCGAATCGCCCTTGGCGTGCGCTGTTTGCCGCCTCGACAAGACGACGCGCGACAGCGAGCATGAGCGCAAAAGTATGCTCCGCGACCGTGTTGTCGCCGTAACTTGGAACATTGCAGACTGTAATGGCGTGCGCCCGGCAGTAGTCCAGGTCGATATGATCGTAGCCTGTTGATCGGGTGACTACGAGGCGGAGTTCCGCAAACGCCCGCAGCGTCTCAACAGACAGGCGCGAATTCACGAAGGGGCTGATGACTTCCGCGTCCGCAAAGTCTGCAGCTGTTTCAGGGGTCAGCGCCGCGGTTGTGCAAATGACCTCGTGCGCCGGGCGCAGCTGCAGACAGCCTGCGTGCTCCCACTCTTCGGTTTCGAATACCGCGATCCGCATGTTTCGCCGCCTGCGATTGCTGCGCGATTCAGAACAGGCAGCGCGCCAGGACACGAACCAACCCGCTGACCAATCATCATGATCTGGCCGCGGAACTCCCCCGTCAAGGCTAACCGGACGGTCCGCTTCTTGAAGACAGCCGCGCTCGTTGAAAAAGCTCCGTTCAAGGCTCCGCTAGAGAGCGATCGAGGTAAGATTTGCGGTTGCCATCCCCGTTCGTCCATGAGAGAAAGTCGGCTATGGTCTTTGATTTTCGCCTGAGAAGGATCGTTGCCGTAGTGCTGGCGCTTTGCCTGACAGCGGAAGCGCTGTCTATGGCCGCGTCTGCCTCGCCGATCCATCAGCATCAATCGACCTTTTCAGCCGCGGCCCACGATGGGGCTATTGCAAGCCAGGGCTCTGATCATCAGCACTTCGGAAATGGCGAGACCCAGGACGAATCCGCCAGCATGGCTTGTTGTGGCAGTATGAGCTGCCATCTGTTCCAGATCGGCGTAGCGCAAAGCTTGGCTGAGCTTGATTGTCATTTTATTCCGGCGGCCCTTTTGTCAGACCCTCAGGTCAGGGCGACCGCAGTCTTCCTACTGGAGCGCCCACCCAGGGCGCGCTAAGCGCTTGCGCGTCTTGCAGCGCACTTCCGACCGTCGCGAAGTCGCGATGGCCGGATTAACCCATCCGTAGGGGCCTTCCATCTGTCACCGCCTGTCGCGTTGGAGATGGACACGGCGACAGGAAACATTTCTATGCGACTCGTCCTCATTTGTGCGGGGGCAGCATTAGCGCTGTCCGCTTGTGCGCCTGTGCCTGAGCTTGCTCATCTCACCGCGGCCGCCGATCCCAATTTGCAAACACGCTCTATTCGTAATCCGCCGGTCACGGCGGGCGCCCGGACCTTCCGCGTCGTCGAGCCGAAGGATTGGCGCGAGCTCAATCGACAGGTTACCCCCCCTTCTGAACGGGAAGGAACATCGGGGAGAGCTGCCAAATGAAAATGCTTCGGCCAACTTTCTCCCGAGGGCGTCAATGCGCCATCAGCTCTGTAGCCTTGCTAAGCGTTCTCCTGAGCGGCTGCGCAAGCTTCTCGCCCGATGGTGGCGTCAGTCTCAGCGCCCAAATTGCGGGGACCGAGCTCGGCAAAGACGTCCAGAAAATCACCAGTCTGGAAGAGGCCCAGACAGCCCAAGCGCGCGTGGACGCGCTGCTTAAAAGACCCCTCACGGCTGACAGCGCGGTTCAAATCTCACTGTTCAAGAATCGCGGCGTGCAAGCAGCCTTCAAGGACCTTGGCGTTACGGAAGCGCGCCTG
>JANXTB010000096.1 GCA_025356415.1 Hyphomicrobiales bacterium | reverse complement strand
CGCGCCGACCCCCGTGGGGCGCGAGATCGCCGAACGGGCGCGCGCGCTGCTGAATGGCGCAGAAGACCTGGTCGATGTCGCTCTCGCCGCGCAGGATCCGATGTCGGGACCGCTGCGGCTCGGGCTCATCCCCACCGTCGGTCCCTTCATCCTGCCGCGCGTGATGCGACCGTTGCGCGAGGCCTTTCCCGACCTGAAGCTTTACCTGCGCGAGGAGCAGACAACCGTGCTGCTCAGCCGGCTGGAGGAAGGCGAGATCGACGCAGCGGTGATCGCCCTGCCCTATGCCGCCGGCAATCTGGAATCCATCGAAGTCGGGCGCGATCGCTTCTGGGCGGTTTATCCCAAGGGGCACAAATTCATGGGCCGCGAGATCATCGAGCCGAGCGATATCGCGCAGGAAGATCTGCTGCTGCTCGAAGACGGGCATTGCCTGCGCGATCACGCGCTCTCCGCCTGTGCGCTCGAATCCGCGCGTCGCAACCACATGTTTCAGGGCACGAGCCTGCACACACTTGTTCAAATGGTGGCGAGCGGGCTCGGCGTTACACTGCTGCCGCAAGTGGCGCTGGAAGCCGGACTTCTGCGCGGACTCGATGTCGGCTGCGCGCCGATGTCGGGTGACCAGAATTACCGCAGCATCGGCCTAGTCTTCCGACCGACATCGGGACGCCGCCAGACTTTCGAACGTCTGGCGGAAGAATTGCGCGCACAATTGGCGGAGCCGGCGCTCTAGGTTTATCCCGCGGCGGCGTTGCTTATGTCGCGGCCTTGCTGCGTTACGCCAGGAAGGTAAACAGCGTGCGTGCGCCCCTCGCGCCGGCGCCGGTTGCGGCGCAAGCCCGGCATGATAAGCTCCGCGCCGAGCGCAGACCCCGAAAACAGGGGCGGCGGGGAGGACAGACAAACATGAAGAGCTTTCGGGTGTGGGGCGCGTTTTGCGCTGGGCTGATGCTGACAGGCGCCGCATGGGCGCAGGATTATCCGACCAAAAACATCACCGTCATCGTGCCCTTCCCGCCCGGCGGCATTAACGACGCCGCAGTGCGCATTCTGCAGCCGGAAGTCGAAAAGCGTCTCGGCAAGTCGCTCATCATCGACAATCGCGCGGGCGCCGGCGGCGCCATTGGCACGCAGGCTGTCGCGCGCGCCGCGCCGGACGGATACACGCTACTCGCCGTCGCCTCCTCGCACGCTGTTGCGCCTGCCGTGAATCCGAACCTGTCCTACGACACCGTGAAGGACTTCGCGCCCATCATCATGATCGCGCGCGATCCGATGCTGTTTCTCGTCAACAGCAAGGTGCCGGCGAAGGACATCGGCGAATTCGTCGCGCTGGCGAAATCGAAACCCGGCGAGCTGAATTACTCGTCGCCCGGTTTTGGAACCCAGACGCAATTCATCACTGAATTGTTCAAGTCGAAAGCGGGCGTGCAGATTCAGCATGTGCCCTTCCGCGGCGGCGCGCCTGCGCTGCAGGCCGTTATCGCCGGCGAAGTTCAATTCAGCGTCCTCTCCGGCCAGGTGTCCCTGCCCCATATCGAATCCGGATCGATCCGCGCCATTGCGCTCGGCGGCGCCGCGCGCGACCCGCGCGTGCCAAATACGCCGACAATCGTCGAGGCCGGCTATCCGGACGTCGAGGCGATCCAGTGGATCGGCCTGCTGGCGCCCGCCAAGACGCCCGACGCCATCGTCACTCGGTTGAACGCCGTGGTGAACGAGGCGCTGGCCGACAAGAACGTGCGCGAGAAGCTCGCCATCCAGGGCATGACAGCGCTCGGCGGCAAGCCGGAGGTTCTGGGCGTCGCCATCGAACGGGAAGTGAAGCTGTGGAAGGAGATCGCCCACAGCACGAAGATGAAGCTGGCGGATTGATTCAAGCGCTAGGCGCTAGGCGCCGGCGCGCTGACAAACGGCCGCGCATGGCCTACCCTGCCGCCGCGCCATGATGCGCGACGGGACGGCGGAAGGATTCGGCATGGCGCGGACGCTTTATGAATTGTGCGGCAAGGATCCGGCGCGCCTGTTCAGTCCCTATTGCTGGCGCAGCCGCATGGCGCTTGCCCACAAGGGCTTGAGTTTCGAGACCCACCACTGGCGCTTCACCGAAACCGACAAGATCGCTTTCGCGAAGTCGGAGAAGGTCCCGGTGCTGGTCGATGGCGAAAACGTCGTCGCCGATTCATGGGCCATCGCGCAATATCTCGACGCCGCCTATCCCGACGCGCCGTCCTTGCTGCATGGTCGCCCTGAAAGCTATCACTTCATCACCAGCTGGAATGACGCCATCGTGCTCGGCGGACTCGTGCGCCTGATCGTTTCGGACATTCCCAAAATCCTGAACGACGAGGCGAAGCCTTACTTCATCGCCAGCCGCACCGCGCGCTTTGGCATGCCGCTCGAAGAGGTCACGGCCGGCCGTGAAGGCCGCCTGCCCGCGTTCCGGCAGAGCTTGCAGCCGCTGCAAAGGACGCTTGCGGCGCAGGCTTTTCTAGGCGGCGGCCAGCCCGATTATGCCGATTATATCGTCTTCGGCAGCTTCATGTGGGCGCGCGGCGTGTGCCCGCTGCCAATGCTCGAGCCCGGCGACGCCGTGTACGACTGGATGGAGCGCATGCTCGACCTGTATGACGGAATGGGCCGCCGCACTCCCGCCGCCTGAGCGTTTCAGCGGCGCTGCAAGGCCACCACGTTCGAGCGCGGATCGACGACGCGCTCGATGGCGTCAGCCAGATCGGCCCGGCGAAACGGCTTGTCGAGCCGCGGCAAGTCCGGCGTGATTTCGCTGCCGCCCGTATAGCCAGTGATGAGCAGCAACGGCAGCGACGGGCGGAGCTCGCGAACACGTTCGGCCAGAGCGGCGCCATCCATGCGCGGCATCTTGTAGTCGGTCACCACAATATCGAGCGCAAGACTCGGCAATTGCGAGAGCGCGTCCGAACCGCTGCGCGCCTCGAAGACCGTATGGCCCAATTCGCGCAACATCTCGGCCGTCGCCGAGCGCACAAGCTGCTCGTCGTCAACCAGCAGGATCGACAGCCGCTGCGAGCTGCGAACGGGCTCGTCGGCAACGGTGAAACGGGGACGCACCGCCGCTTCAGCCGCGACCGGCAACCACATATCGACGCGCGTGCCTTCGCGCGGCGCGCTGGTGAGGCGGAATCCGCCACCAAGTTGCGACGTCAACCCGTGCACCATCGAGAGGCCAAGGCCCGTGCCCTTGCCGACATCCTTGGTGGAATAAAATGGCTCGACTGCGCGCGACAATGTCGCCTCATCCATGCCGATGCCGGTGTCGATAACCGACAGGCGAATATAAACACCTGGCTTCATTTGCGGCACTTCGCCGGATCCTATCGCGGCCGACGTCGCCGCGATGGTCAGCACGCCGCCCTTCGGCATGGCGTCGCGCGCATTGACGCAGAGATTGAGAATGGCGAGCTCGAGCTGGTTCGGATCGGCGAGCGCGGGCGGCAAGTCTTGGTCGCACCGAACCCGGAATTCAACGCTCGACCCCACCGAACTGGCGACAAGATCGCGCATACCATCGAGCAAGCTCGACATATCCACCGGCCGCGTTTGCAACGACTGGCGGCGCGCAAATCCGAGCAGGCGCTGGACAAGCGTTTTCGCACGCTCTGCAGATTCCAGCGCGCCGCCGATCAGGCGCGCCTCACGCGGATCGCCGCCATATCGGCGGCTCAGCAGGTCGAGCACGCCGGTGATGGGCGTGAGCAGGTTGTTGAAGTCATGCGCAACGCCGCCCGTCAGCTGGCCCAACGTTTCCAGCTTCTGCGCTTCGTGCAATTGGGCCAGCGCGACTTCACGCTCCTTAGTCGCCGTCTCGATGCGCTGCGCGAGCGACTCGGTCAGGTCGCGCAGCTCCTCTTCCATCAGGCGACGCGATGAAATGTCGTTGAACAGCACGGCGACGCGCATCGCCGCGGGATCGCCGACGCGAAACGCGTAAACATCATACCAGCGATTCAACGCGGTCGCTGCGTTCTCGAACCGGACCGCCTCACCGGACAATGCGACGCGGCCATAAGTTTCAAACCAATGTTCGTCATGATCGGGAATGAGCTCACGCACGCGCCTATCCAACGCATCGGCAAGGCCCGTCTGGCGGATGAAGGCCGGATTGACTTCCACGAAGCGGTAATCGATTGCGTGTCCATGATCGTCGAAGATCATCTCGATGATGCAGAAGCCGGCGTCGATCGATTCAAACAAAGTCCTGTAGCGCGCGGCGCCCTCGTGCAGTTCCTGCAAACGCGCGCAGGCGTCATATTGGCGGCGGCGGCCGCGCAGCGCCGATTGCGCAAGACTGACAAGCGTCGTTGGATGAAAGGGACGCTCCAGGAATGTCACATTTCCAAGCAGCCCGAGAAATCGCGCCGAAGCTGGATTTCTTTCAAGGCCGCCGCCGCGCTTGGTCAGCAGGATGAATGGCAGGTCCGACCATTCATCCTGATTTTCAATCCAGGAAAAAAGTGGGCTGGCGTCCGCTGTCAGAAGCTCTTCCTCCGTGACGAGAACGAAGCCTGCGCCTTCACGCAGCCTTTCGATCAAGGCGGGAATCGACGTGCAGGGTTCAGCGACAATACCCGCTTCCGCCAACACCGATGCAGCGATGGCCGCATCGCGGCCACGAGGGGCGAGAAGGATTGCGCGCTCTGAGCGTCCTTGCGTCATCAATCTTCCATTTCCAGCAAATCAGCGCTGTTGCCGACAAGCGCCGGCACGCCGCGCAGAACGCCTTGGAAATTGACAAGCGGGTCTCCCAGCGTGACGCCCCGATGATCGATCTTGTATTCGCGGATCGTATTTTCGTGCGGGCCCGTGCGCTTTTTCACAACTGAGATCGCGCGGCGCACACGACCCACTGCCTCGAAATAGCGCAGCAGGATCACCGTGTCGGCGAGATAAGTTACATCGACCGGCGAACGCATGTCGCCCACCAATCCATGTTGGGCGACCGTCAGGAATGTCGTCGCACCCTGCCGGTTCAAGAACTGCAGCAGCTCGTGCATGTGCAGGACGAGTGCGGACTCGCCCGGCATTGAGGCCTGATAGCCGTTGAGACTGTCGATCACCACAGTGCGTGCGCCGTTCACCTCAACGCAGGTGCGCACGCGCTCGGAGAATTCGCCCGGCGTCAATTCCGCAGCATCCACCTGCTGCAGCAACAGAAGCTTCTGGTCGACCATCGCCTGCAGATCGATGCCGAGCCCCTTGGCGCGATCGATCAACAGACCGAGCTCTTCATCGAACACGAACATCGCCGCCTTTTCGCCGCGGCTGATGGCGTTGGCCACGAAGGTCATCGTGAGAATCGACTTGCCCGTTCCGGCCGGGCCAAGAATGAGCACGCTGGACCCGCGCTCCACACCGCCGCCCAGCAAGGCATTGAGCTCGGCCGATGAGGACGACAGAACCTCGCTTTCATAGCGCGAGCGATATTCCGCCGACACCAGACGCGGGAAGACTTTCACGCCGCCGGTCTCGATGGCGATGTCGTGATAACCGCCGCGAAAGCGCCGTCCGCGATATTTGATGACACGCAGGCGCCGCCGTTCCGGTCCGTAATCGGGCGACAATTCATCGAGGCGAATGACGCCATGCGCGACGCTGTGTACGGTCTTGTCCTGCGTGTCCGTGGTGAGATCGTCGAGCAGCACCACGGTCGCCTGTTGGCGCGCGAAGTAATGCTTCAGCGCGAGAACCTGGCGCCGGTAACGCAGCGAACTCTGCGCGAGCAGGCGAATTTCGGAGAGGCTGTCGAGCACGACTCGCGTCGGCTGCACGCGCTCGAAAGCCTCGAAAATTCGCTTGGTGGTTTCACCCAATTCGAGATCGGACGAATAGAGAAGGCTCTGCTGCTGATCTTCATCGAGCAGGCTTTCGGGCGGTACGAGTTCGTAAACATCGACCTTGTCGAGCGACCAGCCGTGCGAGGCCGCGCTCGTCCGCAATTCATTGTCGGTTTCCGACAGCGTGATGTAGAGAACGCGCTCGCCGAGTTCGGCGCCCTGCAGCAGGAACTGCATCGCGATCGTCGTCTTGCCGGTGCCGGGGCTGCCTTCCAGCAAGAACACGCGCCCTCTGGCCAGCCCGCCAGCCAGCACGTCGTCAAGACCGCTAATCCCCGTCGGGGCCTGCTCAGGCACGAACATCAGACGCAGCCCCTCCGTGGCATCGGCGCCAGCCTCGACTGAGCTTGGCGCAGAAAACGGACAACGAGGCTGAGCGCTCACGGTTCCAACGCTTGCGCTGGAACCGGAGCGGCTAAAGAAAGCTATTTCTTGTCGATGGAAATGCCGTCGCGGCCGACGGTGATCTGCATCCCCTCCGGCTGTTTGGACTCCTGATATTTTTGATAGCCGAGCACGGCGACGATGACCGCCAAAGCGCCAATAACCGCGAAAAGAACGTTGTTGCGAGTCATCAATTACCTTTGGATTCACGATGCGCGAGGACGCTTGAAAGCAGAAGCCCCGGCGACAAGCTGCGTTGTCGGACGTTAACGCGAGCGGAGCCATATCGTTCCAAAGCTAGTCTGCAACCTTCTGGCGCCACCGCCCCATAAGCAGAAGCACGACAAGCGCGACCGCGACCAGCGGGAAGACAACCTGGTTCACCGCGCCCCAACCTGAATCGGCGAGAAGCTTGCCGGACGAAAACGACCCGACCGCCATGCTGCCGAACACCAGAAAATCATTGAACGACTGAACGCGGTTGCGTTCTTCCGGCCTGTGCGTTTCGACGACCAGAGACGAAGCGCCGATGAAGCCGAAATTCCAGCCGACGCCGAGAAGCACAAGACCAGTCCAGAAATGCGCGACGCTGAGGCCCTGTAGATTGACAAGCGCGGCGGCGACAATCAGCAAGAGCCCGATCGTCACGATGCGCGCGGCGCCGAATTTCTGGATGAGAGTCCCGGTCCAGAAACTCGGGAGATACATCGCGATCACATGCCACTGGATGCCCCAATTGGCGTCGCTCAGCGACAATCCGCAGAGTTTCATGGCGAGCGGCGCCGACGTCATCAGCAAATTCATCATCGCGTAGGACACGATGCCGCTCAGGACCGCTGCGATGAAACGTGGTTGCAGCACGATCTCGCGCAAGGGCCGCCCCACTGGGCCGTCGATGATGGCGACCGGCTTCGGCAGACTTGTTCCCGCGAGCACCGCCATGCAGATCAGCGCCACAACGCCCTGCGCCGCAAAGCTCATCATGAAGAGATACGGCTCCCAGAGATTCATCGTGGCGTTGACGAGCTGCGGTCCAAGCACGCCGGCGAAAACGCCGCCCGCCATCACCCATGAAATGGCCTTGGGGCGGAACGAAGGGCTCGCAGTATCAGTCGCCGCAAAACGAAAACTCTGGGCGACGGCCTGGAAGAAAC
>JANXTB010000094.1 GCA_025356415.1 Hyphomicrobiales bacterium | reverse complement strand
GCCGCGATCGTTGAAATCCGGGCTGTCGCCGCCAAAACCCGGCTGCGGGTTCTTTTCAGGAATGCGCTTCAATTGCTCGACCGTGCCGCCGAGATAGGCCGCGGGCGACAGGCCGCGCTCGGCCTGAAAGCGATCGGTCTGTTTCATCTGCAATCCGGCGGTGCCCTGCCGCACGACGACGTCGAACGTGTCGGTTGCGGCGTCGGGCATTTCGCGGCGTCCGAGATTGGTGACGTGCTGGCCGGGGCGCAGCCAGTCAGCGTCGTAAACCGGCTTCATCGAGTCGGTCGCGGACGACACGATGTCGACATCGCGAAGCGCTTCGCGCGCGCTGTCGACGGCGCGCACTTCTATGCCGAGCTTCTGCGACATCTCTTGCGCATAGGCTTCGCGATTCTTCGAGTTAGGGCTGTAAACCTTGCACAATTTGATATCGCGCACGCAGGAGAACGCGTCCAGAAAAGTGCGCGCCATGCCGCCCGAGCCGAGCATGCCGACGACATGCGAATCCTCGCGCGACAGATATTTCACGCCGATGCCCGCGCCGCCGCCGACGCGCATGTGCTGCAGCACGCCGTCGTTGATGAAGGCAAGCGGCAGGGCGTTCTTCGTCGAGATGAGATAGATGACGCCGCAGTAGGTGCCGGGCTGTCCGCAATATTTGTCTTCGGTCCAGCCGCCGTCATCGGTCTTCGGCCAGGTGATGATGTCGGACTTCATGCGGATGGCGAAATAGCCGTCGTTGGCGCCTTCCATCGAGCCCCAGCGGAAATAGCCGTCTTCGCGATCGCAGGGGTAATACATGTCGATGCGCGGCCGGTGGATGGCGCCGCCTTCGGGGATTTTGCGAAAGGCCGCCTCCTGGACGCGAATGCAATCCTTCATCTGAAGAATGTCGCTGACGGTCGCATTGTCGATGATGAGCATTTGGCGTCCTCCCATGTGTTTTGTTTTGAGGCGAGTATATCGGCGGCGCGGCTTCTGGGAATGGACGCTTCGAAGAAGGGGAATCTACAACTAAGGAATGTGCATTTCTGACGGTTAATAGCGTGGATGACATGGTCCAGGCCCTTGACGGATCAGAAGATCTTTGCGCGTCGGGGGTTGATCTCACGCTCGCGATCCTGCACCATGAAACTGCTTTTCGAGTCTTGGCGGGGTTCGTGAAGTCTGGTGCAAGGTCGCAAATGACCCTGCGATCGACACTGGAGGCCTGGAGGGACCTGTATGTACGGCAGAATTCTCTCAACCGGCTCAACCGCCGCCGTTCTCGCCACTCTTCTTTTCGTCGCTGGATCGGACGTTGCGCAGGCCGCCCGCTGTCCGCTGGGCGAAATCTTCCGGCCGTCGCGCGGCATCTGCGTGACCAAGGAAAAAGCCATTCAGGCAGGCATCTATCACGGCGCTGGCCGTGTGCAGGCTAGCCAGTCGCGTGAGGCCGCTCCCGTGGCGGACGCGGAAACCGCTTCCGTTACGGCGCCGACCCCCAAGGCGCGCCCGCAGGCTGTAGCCGCCATCGAGCGCGAGGCGCCGACCCCGCGCCGCAAGGCCGAGGAGGCGCTGGCCTTCACCCAGCAGTCAGCGCCCGCGACGTCTTCAGCGGCAACGACCGTGCAGCCTAAAGCCGTGCAGGCCCAACCGATTGTTTACAGTCGGCCCCAGCCTTCACCCTTCGGCAGCCTTGTTGCGCTGGAACCCCTCCCTTAAGGGTATGTGGCCAAGCCGCAACAATGCGGCGCTATCGCGTTGCGAGGGCGCCACAAATATGCCCTGTCGTGCGTTGCCGTGGTGACTAGTCTGGAGGTCCCAAGAATGCGCGTCCTGTTTGCTGCTGTTTCCGCCGCTGTCCTTCTTTCAGCCTGCGCCCCGACAAATCGCGCACAGGTGGTGTCGGCCCAAGCCCAGCCGCCTGCCGAAAATTACGTGTGGGCCCGCAACGATGGCCGCCGCATGGCGGAAAATCCGGAGCTGCTCCGGCAGGGCCAGTCCGATCAGGCAGCCTGCCGCGCCAGCGCCAGCGGCGGCGGCACGCTGAATCTGCAAGCCTTTACAAGCTGCATGGAAGCCCGCGGCTATTCACGTCGCCGGGTCTGACCTTCAACACAAGTAGAGGGCCCGGAAACACTTTCCGGGCTCTTGTCCACTTGTGTACAATCCTTCATTAAACGTAGGTTGGTCTGCCACGAGGATTGCTCGTGTGCGGCTGGGTTGTGCAAGCCCTGCTCACCTCGCCTCACCTATGATGGTTTAAAATTGACGATCGTTATTTCCATTTCTGTTCAGGATGGCGTGGTTCTCGCGTCGGACAGCGCCGTCGAACATCGCGGCCAAGTGTATTATTCCGCCGAAAAAACCATGCAGCTGATCAAGGGCATGCCGATCGGCGTGCTCATCGCCGGCGACGCCGCGATCAACAACAAGGCCTTCATCGACGTCCTGAAGGACTTCGGCGCGCAAAACGCGACACGCAACGGACACGGTGGTTTCGACCGAAATACTTATACAGTCGAGGCTGTTATTCGGCGGCTGCAAGATTATCTCCGGTCCATGGCGCCAATGCAGGTCGCCACGCTTCGCTCGACGCTCATCATCGCCGGCTATTCGGCGGGTTCCGACACGCCGGAAGTGTGGAACCTCATTTTCGATTCATCCGAGGGCATCAGCGTTTCGCAGATATGGTCCCCGACCGAGTATGGCGTCTGCTGGGAGGGGTCTGGCGAATGCCTGCACCGGCTGATGAGCGACGAGTTCAACACCGGCGCCGATGGCGAGAATGAGCTCTCCAGCCCCACGGTGGTCACGCCCGGCATGCCGATCCACGACGCCATAGCGCTGACGCGATTTCTGATGGAGGCGACGATCGGCTACGTGCGCTTCCGCGTGGATCTGCAGCCCAAGACGGTTGGCGGCCCAATCGATATGGCGGTCATCACCAAGCACGAAGGCTTTCGCTGGGTGCAGCGGAAGAAGCTGTCAGGCGCGACGGCCGGCCGCTAGCTGCGCTGGCGCCAGAGCGGGTAGGACGCCACCGCGCAGGCGACGGCGACCGCGCCGCGCAGGAAGGTTTCGCCCGGCGAATCCCCGGCCACCACGCCCCACAGGAGCCCCAGGACGAAGGCGATGCCCATGCCGACGGCGAGTTTCTTGTCGCGGATCACGTGCGAGTCCTTTCAATTTCGGCGACAGCGTCCCACAGATGATCGAAGTGGCCGATCACAATGTCCGGCGCAAAGGTCGAAACATGCTGGTCGGTGTAGCCGAAATCCACCGCGACAACGGGAATGCGCGCCGCCTTGGCGGTGTCGATATCGGTGCGGGAGTCGCCCACCATGACGGCGCGGCCCGGCAGACCGCCCGCGCGCTCGATCGTCTTGAGAAGAAAGCGCGGATCGGGCTTGGCGATATTGACGCCTTTGTCCTTGAACGTGTCCTGACCGCAGATCGCCTTGAAGCGCGCGTCGACGCCCAGCGCCGAGAGCAGCCGCTTCGAGGGATGCTCGACCTTGTTGGTGCAGACCGCGAAGGAAAAGCCCGCCGCCTCGAAGCGGTCGAGCGCGGCGACCACGCCCTCAAAAAGATAGCTCTCGTCGGCGATATGCGCCTCGTAATACTTCAGGAAATCGCCGAAAAGCCGCTCCAGCCGGGCGTCTTCGAGTGTCCGTCCGGCGGCCTCGAAGCCGCTGGCTATCAGCGCGCGGGCGCCGGCGCCGACCATCTTGCGCGCATCGGCCAAAGCGACGGGCGGCAGGCCCTCGCGGTCCAGGATGACATTCAGCGTGGCGCAGAGATCGCCGGCCGTTTCGGCCAGCGTGCCGTCGAGATCGAAGACGAGAAGAGGCGGAATCTGTTGCATGGGCGACGCCTAGGTGGAAATTCGTTACAGGTCAAACCTTCCGCGCGCGCAAGCGCTTGCGTGGGAACCCTGCATCGTCGTTAGACTGCCGATGAAGCGTCGATTCGCGCGCCAGAGGTTGTAATGCCGAGATTGACTTTCGCCCGCCCGCTCCTTGGTCTCGCAGCGCTCGCCGCGTGTGGCGGCATGGCGTTCGCGGCCGCCAATTACGAATTCCTCGCCGCGCCCGAGATCGATCTCAACCGGGTGTATCGCCTCGACAAGGCCACCGGCGAAATCGGCGCCTGCCAATATGGCCTCAAGGAAAATTCCATCGGCGTGACGCTCTGCTACCCGCCGGGCGAGGGCGCGGTGGCGCAGGCGCCCAGCGAATACGGGCTGATCTCCTCGCGGCACGAGCGCGAGGGCGGGGTGTTCCGGGTCGATCTGCGCACCGGCGCCATGTCGATCTGCTACGTGCTGAACGATCAGGTCGTCTGCACGCCCCAGGGCAAGTGAATGGTGCAAGTGAGCCTTCGCATCGCAACAACCTTATTTGCCTTTCCGGCCGGAAGCCTTTAAGCGCCGCGAGAGAGAGTCTCGCCGCGCTGGAGCCCCCATGACTGACCCCGCCGAAGCTGCAAAACGCCTCGCGGCAGCCCGCGCGGTGGATCTCGTCAAGCCGGGCATGCGCCTTGGCCTCGGGACCGGCTCCACCGCCGCGCATTTCGTGGCGCTGCTGGGCGAACGCGTCGCGCAGGGGCTGCAGGTCGTTGGCGTGCCCACGTCGGTGCGCACCCGCGAGCAGGCGGCCGCCCTGAACATTCCGCTCTCGACCCTCGACGAGACGCCGCAACTCGACCTGACAGTGGACGGCGCTGACGAGTTCGATCCGCAGCTCCGCCTGATCAAGGGCGGCGGCGCAGCCCTGCTGCGCGAGAAGATCGTGGCGGCGGCGTCCGCCCGCATGGTGGTGGTCACCGACCGCTCGAAGCAGGTCGCCAATCTCGGGCGCTTTCCGCTGCCCGTCGAGGTCGATCGTTTCGGCGTTCCCGCGACCCGGCTGCATGTGATCGCCGCCGGCAAGGCGACGGGCTGCTCGGGCGAGGTCAAGCTTCGACTCGATGCGCACGGCCACGTTTTGGTCACGGATGGCGGCCATGCCATTCTCGACTGCGCCTTTGGGATCATTCCGGACCCGGATGCGCTTGCGCAAAAGCTCAACGCCATTCCGGGCGTCGTGGAACACGGCCTGTTCATCGGCATGGCGACGGCGATCATCGTTGCCGACGCAGCCGGTGTAGAAGTTATCGGCGACCTGAGCTGACATTAAGAATTCAAGGGAGAGACTGACGTGAAATTCAATCTGATTATCGGCGCCGCGGCGCTTGCCCTCGCGGTTGGCGCGCCAGCCGCCGCTTTCGCGCAGGCGCAGCCCGCCGCGCCCAACTACCTTCCGCAGGTCGCGCCTCCCAACGACGCAAAATTCGCGCAGGCGCGCGAGCTCG
>JANXTB010000075.1 GCA_025356415.1 Hyphomicrobiales bacterium | reverse complement strand
CGATCGCGTCCTTTATGAAAAACGGAATGCCGTGCAGCGGCCCCACGAAGCCGGACTTTTGGAAGGCGGCATCGAGCAAATCGGCGTCCTCCAGAGCCTTGGGATTGATCTGCAGCACGGCGTTGATCGCCGGTCCTTTCTTGTCATAGGTCTCGATGCGCCGCAGATAAGCCTCGACAAGCTGCCGCGCCGTGAGCTGCCCCGATTGCATCGCCTGATGCGCATCGGCAATGCTCGCTTCCTCAAGTGTGAAGGGTGTCGCGGCTGTCGCGGGCTTTGAGGCAGAAACAATCATGGCGACACAGGCCAAAGCGAAACCGACCATTCGACGCATGAAGACCTCCCCAGAATGTTTTCGCGCGACGCCGGACGCGGCGACACGAACAGCGCGACATGATTGCTCCTCGTCACAGGCCGCCCCATCCTGCCTGCTTCAACTCCTCGACCGCACGGTCCTGCACGCGCGCCGGCGCCTTGAAGGCGGCTGACAAGAGGCCTTCGATTTCCGGCGGTCCCATGTAGGAAATATCCATGTTGCCGCGTGCGGCGTCTGCAAGGAAACCGCTGTCCTTCAGCGTTTCCGCAAAAGCCTTCTGCAAGGCCGCGAGCCTGTCCGCCGGAACGCCGGGCGGCGCGGCGAAAGGCCTGTTGTAGACCTGTGTGCTGAGGATGAGTTGCAAGGCTGCCTTGTCGTCGCCGTCGGGAATCAGCGCCATGATGAATGGCACGCCCATGGCCTTGAGATCCGGGTTGGGCTCGTTTGCAATGTCGAGGCTGATCTTGAATGCATTGCTTTCAAGATACGAGCGCGCCTGCACCTTGGCGCTGTCCCAGCCCCAGCCGCACACGCCGTTCACTTCACCGCGCTCCATGGCGAGCAGCACGTTGTTAGTTGAATCGTATCCCTTCACGCCGCGAAAGCGCGTTTTCGCAAGGCTGTTCAGAATGGCCGGAATCATCGCGGTCGAACCGGACGATGTTCCGATAATGACGTCCTTGGTGAAAATGTCCGAAGGCTTTTCGATCTGTGCGTTCTTTGTCGTGGCGCAGATCGTCGATGTCGTGCTCATGCTGCCGAGCCAGCCGAACTTCAACACGTCGTAGGCGACGCTGCTCGATTTCGCGATCTGATTAAGGGTCAGCGTGTTCTGCAGGATCGCAATGTTCGATCCATCCTTCGGGACGATATTGTAGAGACTGTTGGCGCCTTTCAGGCCGCCCGCGCCCGGAACGTTCTGGACGATGACGTTTGGATGACCCGGAACGAAGCGACCGAAGTGTCGCGACAAAAGCCGCGCATAGGCGTCATAGCCGCCGCCAGGTCCCGAGCCCACGCCGATCGTGATATTGGTCTTGCGATAGAAGTCCGCCACATCGTCTGCACGCGCGGCGCTGCTTGTGACAAGCGCGGCCAGCACGGCGAGCCTCGTGATCGATGATGCGAGCCTGATACGGCGCCGAACCTGCATTGTGCTCCCCTCTTTCGTCAGGCCGTGAAGAAGCCATCCAATATCGCCTTGCGCCATAGGAACGCCGCCGCGCGCGTCAGGCCGGCAGGCAGGTCCGGCATTGGTTTGTAATAAATATGCGTACCGGCCCCGAGCTGCGTCGCCATTACGCGCGGCGCGGGATCGAGTTTGCCGAGCATCGGCAAGATAATCCCGTTGAACGCTTCCGGGCTGTTGTCGCGGCTGTTTGCGGAATTGATGTAGAAGATCGGCTGCACCGGGCGCGCGCCCGGACTGACATCGTATTTGCCAAAACCGAGATATCGGACCACGAGCTTCCCCCGCTCGACCTCGTTCAGCTGCAATCGATCAGCGACGGCCTGCGCCGCCGCCTCGAGCGACGCGACGATGTTGTGCGTGAGTGGATATTCGGCCTTGAAGTTCGGGCGCGTGCGCTCCTCCTCCCACGTCTGCAAGACTTCTTCCATCAACCAGGGCAGGCGCATCAGCGCTTGCGGTCCTTCCTGGCCGAGGGCCTCCGGCCCGGCATAACGGGCGAGGTCGCGCCACGTGCGGATGTAGAGCTCGTTGAAGGGATCGGTGCGGCGCGCGCTTTGCGTCGACACGCGTTCGAAATCGCCGATCTTGCCGAGCGCGCCGGACCAGTCGTGCTTCACTTCATTGATGTAGCCGATCGGCGCCGTTTCAAGCTCCGTCTGTCCGACAACATTCTCGACGAGCTGCGGAAGCCGCGCCGAAAAAGCGCCGCCCGTGGAGTGCCCATGCGCATGAACAGCGAATTCACTGACCGGAAAGTGACGTTCGCACGCAACGATCATCGCCTCTTCAAACGCGACAGGCCACGCCGCCATACGATGCCAGAAGATCGACCCCGATTTCGCGCGGGCCAGCGTGCGCGTGCCATAGCGCAGGCGGTTCATCTTCGAGCTGTCGTGGACGACATCATATTGATCGGCGCCGATGATCTCGCCTTCGCGCCAGATCGGCGTGCGCACTGTCCCGTCGCGATGGATTGTGTCATCGGGCCAATCGCGGGAGGGATCGGGCAAATAGAGCCTGCCCGGGAACGTCATGGACAGGACCTTCGCGCCAAGTTTTCCGGCGAGCTGTCGCGCAAGAACGGCAAGCGACTTGAAATCGCCGTCGCCGCCGTGCAGCAGGAAGAAACCCGTCTTGCGCCCGTCGGGCCCGCGCATCGCATGGCGCGCGTCTTCAGGCTCGGTGATGAAAACGCCGATGTCCCATTCCAGGCCCAGGCTCTCGATGCGGAACAGGTCTTCCCGTTCGCTGAGCGGAATGTCCGGCAGGGCCGCAATCTGACGGTCCATTTCGAGGACTTCGTCACGCGGATAGAAGTCCTTCATCGCGTATTGCGGCGCAGACGACCCCATGTCCTCTCTCTCATCGAGCTATTTCTCGCATGATAGCTTGAGCCGAGGATCAACGCCCGGGCAGTCAGCGTCAAGCTGAAAGGGCAAGTGACGCGGCGCACAATTCTGGCCGAGTATTTTTGGGTCCGGAGGGTCGCTGAAGCTGTGTGGCGAAATCCGTAAGAGAGGATATAATTAATGGGTTCATGCTCAAGCACGCGGAGGATCAAATGTCCGCAGCAGTGACGCGTCGAAACCTTCTGGGAGCCTTCGGACTTATGGCGCTCGCTTTGGCTGCGCCGCCCGTCATCTCCAGCACCGCCCAGGCCCAGCCCGTCGCTCCGCCTCCGACAGGCACGGAGCGGCGCGTGGAGCGACGTGTGGTTCGAACCGAGCGCCGTCAATATCGGCGGATTCGGCGGGTCGACAGGCGTCACATACGGCGAGAAGGGCGAGTGGAACGACGGGCGATCCGGCGCGAGGGCCGCGATGTCCGAAGAGACATTCGTCGCGGAATGTGAGCCGGTCAGGCTGACCCGACCGCGACAATGCTCGTAAGTTTGCTACCGCCTCGGCAAACATGGCAGGGCGGCCCATTGTTGCGCCGCGTGGCGCGGCGCGAGATCGGCGCAACTCCTCTGACTTTGAACGCGTGACTAGGCCTTCAGGCTGGCCCTACCCGATTGAGGGCCTGCTGCGGATCAGCCACATAAGCCCATGCGGGCTCCGGCCCACTCTGCACCCGTAGCTCAGCTGGATAGAGCGTTGCCCTCCGAAGGCTCTTGGACTTGAACGGAAGCTGCTGTTCCGCGAATTTGCCCGCCCTCAGAGCACGGAAGCGGCACTATCCCGCCACACATAACGAGCGCGAGCGTGCTCGTTATGATTATGATCGCTAGATCAAGATCTTGGACATTCTCCATCGCGTCCGCTCCATGGAAGCTTCCGACAGCTGCTGCGCACGCGCTCGCTGCTCCGCATTAGAAGGAGGCGCGTTCGGGGAGCCATGAGCGTGAACAGGTTCGCTGCGACGACTTATGGCGCAAGGTTGCCCATCCTGATTCTTTGTGAGACCATTTTGGCTAAAGAACAGTAGCCCGAGCAAGAAAACGTTGCTCAGGAGCTCAGCCAGGGGGATGTCGATGCGGTCCTGCAAGACAGCATGTCTCGCGCTATTCACCTTAGGAATGTTCTCCGCTGCAGCGGAAGCTCAAGACGCTGAGAAGTTTTTCTCCGGCAAGAGTATCGCGTTCATCGTCGCTTCGACTCCAGGCGGCGGATACGACGCCTATGCTCGGACGCTGGAGCGCCACTTTTCCAAACACATCCCAGGCAACCCGTCCCTTTCGATCCAATACATCCCCGGCGGCGGCGGCATGGTGGCGGCGAATACGATCTACAATCTCTCGAAGAGGGATGGCACGGTGCTCGCTATGCTGGCCTCAAGCTCCTTCCTGGTCGGAGCGCTGGGAGAGCCGCTCGCGAAGTTCGACAATGTAAAGTTCACGAATATCGGCAATATGAGCGAAGAAACGGACACGTGTTCGGTGTGGAATTCCACCGGCGTCAACGACTACCGTGACTTTCTGCAAAAACCGCTGATTGTCGGAACGGCAGGGATCGGCTCGAACTCACAGACCTTTCCTATGGCCATGAATGAAGTCCTGCATTCGAAGTTCAAGTTCGTGCAGGGATATCAGGGCTCGGCGACATTGCGCACGACGGCGATGGAAAGCGGAGAACTGCAGGCGACTTGTGGCATCTTCGTCTCGACGCTCACTTCACAGCTGAACAACTTGCTGAGCGAAGGCAAGTTGAAGGTTGTATTGCAGATGGGTTTGTCGCGCCATCCCCTGTTTCCAGACATTCCCAACGCGCTTGAATTAGCGCCGGACGAAAAGGGCCGCAGCGCCTTTGAACTGCTGTTTGCGCAACTGGCGCTAGGGCGGCCGATCGTGGCGCCTCCGGACGTGCCGAAAGACCGCGCTGAAGCGCTCGCGAAAGCATTCGCCGAGACCATGAAGGATCCGGACTACCTCGCCGACGCGCAGCGCCTGAAGATTGAAACGCGCTGGTTTGGTCCAGACAGAATGGATCGCATTATGGCGCAGATGAATGAGGCGCCCGAACCGGTCAAAGCTCAAGTTCGGAAGATGCTCAACATATCGGACCCCGCCCGATGATTGAATTCATCTGATAACGCCTCGCCCATTCATGCGAGCAAGTGCTGATTTGGAGATCTGTAAATGCAATTCGGACTTTATGGCACGAATGCTCATGTGACAGTCGGCGCGCCTGAAATCGCGAACGCTATCGTCGAAGCGCAAGGGCCACTTCCTGACGGTCGACAGGACCTCCAGTTCGAGTTCGGCCTCGACGTCATGCTCGCCGCCGAAAAGGCCGGCTTCGACATTATCCTTTTTGCCGAAAGGCATCTCGGCCCGGATCTGATGACTTGGGTCGTGGCGGGCGCGATCGGTTCGCGGCTCGAACGCATGCGATCGATGGTCGCCGTGCATCCCGGGTTGTGGCACCCCACGCTGATCGCCAAATTGGCTGTGACCCTTGACCGTGTTTGCAAGGGCGGTATGGCCATCAATCTGGTGACGGGGGCGAGCGAGGCTGAATTCCAGATGTTCGGCGGCACCGCGATGCTCAACACCGACGGGCGTTACGTGCGCGCGACCGAATTCGTGAAGACGATTCAGGGCATGTGGACGCACGACAAGTTCACGCTTGAGGGAGAATACTATCAGGTCCGGGACGCGGAATTGCGCCTGCGACCGCGGCACGCGACGCCTCCTGAGATGTTCACCGCAGCAAGCTCAGAGCGCGGCCGCGAAATGGTGGCGGAGGTCGGAGACTGGTGGTTCCTTCCCTATGATCGCGACATCAGGACAACCGATGAATTGCTCCGCGAACTGGAAAAGTCCATCGCCGACATGACCGCGCGGATGAACCGTCTCGGGCGAAAGGTTCGGTTCGGCTTCAACCCGTTCGTCGGCTTCGGCAAGGATTCGGCTTCCGCCGTGGAAGAGACAATCGCGCGCATCATCAAATACGAGCGCAATCCCGACACGGAAAAAATTCGTCGCAGCATGCTGCCGGCGACGCTGGGCGGCTGCATGGGCACTCCTGTCGAAATCCGCCGGCAGATCGGCCGCTTTCGCGACATGGGTATCGAGCTGATCCTGTTCAAAATGGCGACCAGCGTCGATGAAGTTCGCCGCATTGGTGCGGAAGTGATAGCGCCTTATCGCACCGAGACGGAACGGCTTTCCAGAGCGGGCTGACCCTGCCGCGTTTCTATTTCGAAGACGGCTCGATGTTTAGGACCTTCCGGACGCGGAGCTTCACGTCCTCAGGAGCGGCGTTCATGCGCTGCAGGATGGAAACGATCCGTTCCGGCCCGAACCAGCGTCGATCGATCTTCATCCGCATCGTGTCGGCGATATATTCCGGATCCTCCATCGTCTCGGCGAAAGCCCTGACCAGCGCGTCGGCACGCTCGCGCGGAATGTTCGGCGGTCCGAGCACGGGCCGTCCCAGTTCCAGTTGCGCAAACATGAGCGAGAGGTCAGCGCGGCCGCTGTCGGTCGTCGCGAGTTCCAGCGCATTCGGCACGTCCTTGAACGTCGGGTGACGCGAGAGGCCCATCTGCAGGACGACGCGCAACGTGCCCTCATTCACCTGCTTTTCAAAGAGCGCTTTCACCGTCGAAACGAAGATCCCACAGGCGCCCTCGAGTTCGCCGCGCTCCATTGCGGTAAAGCGCTGCTGCGTTCCACCGTATCCGGGAATCACCTTCAATTTTGCGCCGAGCACGTCATTCATCACTAACGGGAAGGTTTGCGAATTCGAGCCGATCCCCTCGCCGCCTAGGACGACTTCACGCGACAGGAAGTCGCGTGCGTTCTGGATGGACGAGCTGCGCCACACTAGGCAGGTGTCCGATTCTTCGCTCAGGTTTCCAATCGGCGTGAAACCGAGATTGTCGAATTTCGCAAGCCGTTCGCCCATGGCTGAAACTAGAAGCGAACTCGAGGCAAGTAGTCCGAGCGCCGTGCCATCGCGGGGCGACACGTTGTAAAGGTTGTTGGCCGCCACCATGCCGCCTCCGCCGAGCACATTCTGCACGACGATGGATGGCTGCCCCGGGATGTGTTTAGAAAAGGTCCGCGCGAGGGTGCGGCCATAGGTGTCATAGCCTCCGCCTGGGCCGGAGGGCACGGCGAGGGTTATCGTCTTGCCCGCATAGAATTTTGCAACGTCCTGATCGGCCGCGTGCACGTTCAAGGTTCCGGTGAGCAGACTGACGCAGACACAAAGCCGAAGCGGCGCCAAATATGATCGACGCGAACGCCGGGCTGACGAGCGTGGCTGCATGATAATCTCCTCCCGATACTTATTTTTGTGACATTTGAGCAGTCTGCCGCCCGTGAGTCTATTGCAGAACGTTTCCCGACACGGAATGGAATATGCGGACGTCTCTCTCGCTCATTAGAACAGGCTTTGAAGAGCCACTCCCCCCCCGCGTGTTCAGCGCGGCTAGGCGGTCCGCCTCTAAGTCGAATAGCTTCTGAAAGCTCTCAAAAATAGGGCTGGCCCCGCAATCGTGAATGCTTCGGCTCCTTTGCATGGCATTCGATGTAGTGGGCCTTTAAGTTTGACAACGTGTTATCCGGCCGTCGCGCGATGTGATGCACGTGAACCCGTCACATGGATTTCTATTGTAAGAATTGTCCTCTCGGCCGCACAAATAAGTTAAGTAATGACAAGCTTCGCTCTGTTGCTCATGCTACTTACGTATGGTGCCGGATGGGCTTCCGCCAGAGGCGGCAATGCGCTGTGATCAAGGCAAATCGGGCCGACAACGGCTGACCCATCGGGAGGATCAACGCTCTTTCCGAAGGTTCGTTTCGAACTCGGCGAATACCGTGGCAAGGCGCTCTATCACGCAAGTCTTAACTCAGCCGAATACTAGGCCCTGTTCGCATCAATCGGCTTCTCGGTGGTTGCACATGTGGTCGAAGACGTTACTTGCGGGGGAATACGGTTTGGCTCGCCGGATGCGAGTCCTGATCTAATCGGGTCACGCCGTGCGGTCGCACATCGGTCAGAGAACATCCCATGCCGGGGATTGCGTGTTCTTGTAGTCGGCTGGATTCCGGGGCACCTGACTCATAGCGTCGTGAAGGCCCATCAAGCGGAGCCTGCGAGCGCCTTGAGCGGTTGATGATGACCAGACCCTTGTGGAGGGCGTAGTTCCCAGTCTCTCGTCGCATCGCCAACAGTAGACCGAGTTACTCCGGTCGCCGGTAGGACCTTCATCGCATTCCATGAATACATGGGTTTCTGCGCCGCATTTGCATTTGAATACCGCAGTCGCTTCATAGGCGGACATGGCCTGAACTCCCAGTGGCGGGATTATCAGGAACGCTACTCGGCCTTTGGACTATGTTGCAAAGCGAAATCAGCGCCGATGATTTTTGGTCGCTTTTTGCACAAATGACGTCATCATGCGTCGCAGCGACACCGGGCGCCCTTGAAGGCTGGAGGACACTGTCATCGATCCGCAACGTAGGTGCCATCGAGAAGCTGTTGAAACAGCACCGCCCGGCGTCGGCGGACTTCGTTGACCAGATCACTCAATGTCACCGGCTTCGGAAGTTCGTCAATGAAGGGCGGGTCGATGGGATTCCATTCGATATCCAACAGCTTCAGGCCGATGAGTTCTTTTGCGGTGAACCGGGGAATGGCGGCCAGAGCTGCCTTACGGCGCTTGCGGGATGCTTTATTGGACATATTACGTAGATGTTTGCGACTACCCGTTGTGCCAAGGTCCGCACCGCCCAACGACCACATGGCCGGATCATGAATATTCAGCCAGCCTGCCGCCATTGCAAGCACCATTCTCGGCCCGGAAGCGTCTCGACCTGCAAGCTGCTGGGCTTGCGGGTGCGGCAGGATAACTTGTGCGACGAGTTCGACTTCAAGCACTCAGGTGCAAGGGCGTTGACAGACGACGAGTTGGAATCCTTCCAAACGCTTGCACCTATAACGGCCAATGGCCTGAGTGCTTGGGCCAAGAGGAATGCAAATCGCTGACGATCATCCCGGCGAAAAAGCTTTTTCGAACGGAATGCAAAGCCGCACCGGATGATAAATCTAACCCCAATGTTGGCGATGATGGTCGAGCCTATTTAGCTGTAAATGCATTGAAATATTTGACGCCAACTCAGGAGTCAGGAAAAACCTGACATTCTTCGCAATTGAAATTATAGCGGATGATGGTGCTGGCGCCTCGGATTGGCACTCGGCAAGTGGAAAATGAGATGACCGGGACGCTGTTGTTGTTGGTCGAGGATGAACTGCTGATAGCGCGGGCAAATGCCTATTGCAGTGATTTGAAGCCATCGACGTTGAGCACTGCGTCTAGGCAATCGTGCAAGTAAGCTTTCTGCTTGCAACTGCGGACGGCTTGTGGTGTTGGCTCTATGCTTGAAGTCATAGGAGGCCAACATGTCGCTGTCACCGAACGAAATCACAAAGCTGAAAAAGCTGATCAGCCTTGCGCAAGAACTTCTGGCTTCCGCTGACCCAAAAATGGAACTGGCGGCGAAGCGCACGAAGTTGGCAGTCGGAAGGCGCACGCGGCGGTCTGGAAAAGAGCTGGCCGCATTCCGTAAAATGTTGAAGGGGGAGCGTAAGAAGGGCTTGAGGGTTGAAGAAATCGCCAGCAAACACGGCGTCTCGACTGCTTACATCTATCAACTTGGGGGCTGAACTAGACGGTAGGGGGGCATTTGACAAAGCACCCTCACGAGCCTTCTAAACGTAGGAATGCGGTCAGCCATTGATCTTCGCGCTTTGCGGGTGCACCCTTGCATCGTAACGAGCAGGGGAGGCCGTTATGGCTATCGTGTCCCCGAACACAGACCTTATGCGATACGTCGAGCAAAACCTACCGCAAGCGGAGGCCCAATGCTTCCGCCTTGCTGCGCTCATTCGTTGCCGAAAGGCCAAGGGACGGAACACCGTCGTCCTTGAACTCCTGTTAGCCGAAATGCAGGATGCGGTGGCAAGTGAATTACGGCGCTTGCCGTTCTCCGCTGGTAATTGATCGGCACATGGCATGTCAGCGGTGCGGTCAATCATATGCTGGCGATGTGAGTTCACTCCGGTTTGTTGCGGCGCTCAGGGCTTGAACAAGCGCCATGCCGGAATGCAAACGGGTCGGTGCAGGACGCCAGCGGTTAGCCGCCAACCTTGTCACCATCCTCGTTAAGGATGAATCGGAGCCTCCGGAGCCGCTGGAGGCGTGCCTCAATGTCTTTAGGGGTTTCCCTGATTGAGGGCGGGTAAAGAGCCTTAAACGACGGGCGCAAGTAGTCGCTCATCGTTTTTCCAGCCTTGGCGTCGGTTCTTCGCTCCTTGCCGATCATCGGTCCCCCGCGTCCCAGCGTAGAAAACGAAATTGCCGGTGTTTTGTCCCACATGGGGTCGCAGCCATCATCCACCTTGGTCACTACAAAATGGCTGCAACAGGGCGACCGTCTCTGAATTAAAGCTCAGGTGAACGGCTATCGGGGGAGCGTCGTCATTTCCTCCGCGTGCTGAAGTATGAACCCCATAATCATATCTCGTCTTATGAGCATCACTACACAGCTTCATGAGCTCAGCCGTGCTGAAGCGACCATCCTGGCCCTAGTATCGGCTGTGAGAAATAGTGAGCCGTGGCAAAAAATAGCGCGACCATAATGCGCTACGCATCCTGCATCAGCTTGCTGAATCGAACGGGCCCAAAAGCATTTTGGTCACTGACCGCCCTGACCCTCGACATAGGCCTGATATTCCGCGAGGACGTCTTCCGGAATGGACGAAAGGTTCTCGACGACCATTTTCTCAAGTTCAAGCCCGAGAACAGGATTTCCGACCGGCGCGCCACGCAACTCAGCTTCCTCGCGGTAGTCCTTGTCTTGCAGCATGCGTGCGTAAGCCGCGCGCAGGATCTTCAGGCGTTCCGGCAGGAGGCCCGGAGGCGCCATCAGCGGAAGGCCGATGCGGCTCGAGGCGTCGAGCATGGCCAGCAACGCTCGTTCCTTTGGGTCTTTCAGGTGTTCGCTCAGCACCGGGACCTCGGGAAGTTGCGCGTAACTCTGGAACACGGGTTTCAGTTTCCCGCTTGAGATGAGGTCGGGGCGCGTGCTCTGGATCGTGCCTTCATGCGAGAAGAGGCCATCGATTTCGCCACGCTCAATCGCCAGCATGACCTCGTTTGTTCCCGGATACCCTTGCACGATCTTGAATGGCCATTTCTCATATTTCGCGAGCACTTTCGGCACGATCGCGTTGGTGGAGTTAGCCGACCATGCGCCCAGCACGATCTGCTTTGCGCGCGCGATATCGGCGATGCTGCGCACGCCTGTTTCGGCACGAAGCCAGAGGATGCTGTTGGTGCCTCCGGCTCCTCCGACATAGGCGAACTTACTCAGCTCGAACTGCACGCCCTTGGTGCGCGTGACATTGCTCAGCAGAAAACCGCTTCGACCGGGCATGCCTAGCGTCAGCCCGTCGGCGTCGGTGACCTTGTAAAGAAAGTTGCCGAGAACGATCCCACCCGCGCCGGGCATGTTCTTGGCGATGATGGTGGGAGCGCCCGGGATGAAACGGGGAAGATGATGCGCGACCGTGCGCATTTCGCCATCCACGCCGCCGCCGGGCGGAAAGCCGGCGAACAGCGTGATCGTCTTCCCCGCGTAGAAATCCTCAGCGGCGCCCGCGGCTGAACCGCTTGCGGCGATCAAACATGCGCAGACAGCAGTGATGAAACGCCACGCCATGTTTGATCATTCCGGTTCGTTGTAACCGTGTTCGGAAATATCAAAGAGGTTTCCATCCGGATCCATGCCGCGCCATTCGGCGAATGGCGTCGTCGCGGGACGTTTGGTGGGCGTGGGCAAGTTCAGGGCGGTGATCGTCTTGGAGATCGCCTCCGCATCCTCCACTTCGAAGCCGAAATGGTTGAGGCCAGGCGGCGTATCATTCGGTCTCTGCTTCAGAAGCGCGAGGGTCAGGTAGCCGTCGCTCATGTAGACCCCGCCATTCGGCGAGCGATGAATGACCTTCATGTCGAAGGCGCTCTCGTAAAACTTTCCGAGCCGATCAGGGTCAGCCGATTTGATTGCGATATGTCGAATGCGCGCCACGAGGTCCTCCACTGATTATTCATTGCTTGAGTAAGCTGCGCCAACGTTGTGATTCACGCGTGTGATTATTTGTGAATGAGCAGAACGGTGGCGGGGGGTGTCGCATGAAAATAGACAGGCGGGCGCATCGCCCGGCTGCAACGGTTCTCGATGACGGACATCGCAGTCCTCCCGCGTCACCGCTCGTTGACGGCGGCTCAACTCGATCTGACAAGTTCTGCGACGGGAGGTCAACTCGCTCACATGCCCATTGGAGAACGCAATCGAGTTGTTGCCTGATTCAGCTAAGCTCATGACAACCCTACACGAACATTGTGGCGCTTCAGGTCCATCGACGATGCTGGCCGGTAGTTGGACTGGTGTGGCTACCGATCTTCCTCTGGATTCTGGGCGAAGCGCAAGACTACATAGCTGCCGATGAGAGGTCGTTGTTGCAAATGGACCATGGCCCTCCGAAGGCTCCCGGAGGGCTTATAGAAGGCGCTGTTTCCGCTGGATTGTGTATCCACATTTCGTCAAAGCGGCACGACCTAGCCACATCGAATAATCAGCTCTCGGGCTTGGCATCCGCTTTGTCGCGGCACAAGAGCGTTCGCGCGAGAAGGGCCTGTAGTCTTATTCGAACAGCTCGCCCTTGCAGTTGCTGACGCCGAACTGGGATGATGGCTGCATCTTTGAGTGTGAGCGCATTCACAGCGTTCATCAATTGACGTGCTGCTTTGAGATATTGACCGCTATCGTGAGCTCTCCTCGACAAAAGCAGACATGATCTGCTTGGCACACGGCTCTGCCCCCAACGCTGCCTTAATTGGCCGACGCTCGCAAATGGCTCCAACAGCAGCTTGATCGAGTATTCCCGAAAGCTGAAGAACTGATCCAGAAAATGGAGCTCGAGCGGACCTACAAGGATGTGACATTCGAGACCCTGAACCGGTCAGATTTTCTACCGTCCATCAAGCTTGCCTTCCCAAATGTTGATTGGGAGTGCGCATATGAGGAATATCGAGCAGCCGGTGAGAAAACGGCCTAGCCAAATCCTTGGTAAGGTCCGCGCAGCTTGAGCGCGCGAAGTCCGCAGAATCGGAGCGGGGGGTCTGCACTGCCCCGGTCGCAACGGAAAGAGCGCGGCACGAGATCGGCGCACCCGCCCCGACTTTGAACAGGTGACCGCGCCTTACGCACAAATCTGCACCTCGAACCAGCGGTTGCTGGCGTCATGGCGCTATCTCTTCAAGCTGTCTGTTTTCGGTCTTCACCATCGCAGATGCAGCAACAGCACCAATCACAGCCACCATTGCGAACATCACGAAGACACTTGAAACGCCGTAGCCGGCGACAAGATACCCGACGATGGGCGGACCGACGGCCGAGCCGATGCGCAGCCACGAAGTCGACAGGCCCGTGCCGATCGCGCGGATGCGGGTCGGATAAATCTCCGGCGTGTAGAGATACAGCACGGCATTGATCGAACCGATCAGACCATAAATCAGCGTCGCCATGACGACCACAAAGCTGAACTGATGCACGGCGCCAATGGCCAAAGCCAGACTCAATACGCCGCCCGCCGTGAAGCAGGCTACTGTCCATGCGCGACGCCCGATGCGGTCGATAAAGAACGCGCACAGAAGCAAGACGATGACCTGCGCGACATTCGTCATGGACGCCGCGCGCAACGCGTCGGGAAGCGTCAACCCATAGACAGTCCGATAGAGCGTTGGCATCCAGTTATTGAGGCTGTTGGCGATGAAGAACGCCGACGCCCATAGCGTCCATGCGATGAGCGTGCGGCGGCGATAGAAATGCGAAAGAACTTCGCTCCAGCGACCTTTCGGCACAAGCACGGACGGCAAGGGCGCACGCGTGGCGGCCTGCTGAGGCGCGGAATCGATGGCCGCAAGACAATCATCGCCAAACTTGCCGCGCGCGCTCGCCTCGGCTTTTTCGATATTTCTTTCGGCTTCAGCGAGGCGGCCGCGGCCAATGAGCCAGCGCGGAGACTCAGGAAGGCGGAGGAGAAAATAGGTGACGATGAGCCCCGGAATTCCGCCAAGTGCGAACAGCACTTTCCATCCGAAGATGGGGACCAGCAAGGTGCCGATCTGGCCACATGCCATGAGGCCGACGGGGAAGATCATTTCGTAGAGCATGAAGAAACGTCCGCGTCCTTTTGCACGCGACATTTCGCTTATATAAGTGGCCGCTACGGGCATCTCGCCGCCGACACCGATGCCTTGCACGAGCCGAAAGAGAAACAGCATCTGGAAATTGCCGGCAAGCGCGCAGACAAGACTCATGACTGACATGACGCCTGTCGCCACCGCGGCGCACGGCACGCGTCCATAGCTCTCGGCGAGACGACTGAATAACAGCGCGCCCGCGAGCTGGCCGATGTAACTAGCGGCGATCATCCAGCCAACTTCGACAGGGCTCATGTGCCATAGACCGATGAGCACCGGCAGAGCGAAAGCAAGCGAGAGCGCGTCGAATGCATCGAGGAAGGTCGCGGAGCCCATCACGATTCGCGCGCGCATGTGCCATGGAGAAAACGGAATGCGCTCCATACGCAAGATCAGTTCCTGAGCCTTGTCGCGAACGCCCGCATCTAGCCCGGCAACCACCTTCGGCGCCGGCGCAGCGCCCGCAGCCAGTGATGCATCCTGAATGCTCACCATGAAGTCCTCCCCTTTGTTTCCAGGGCATGCCTCCGGTGGGCTGCTCCTTTTATTTTTTTGGCCCGGCGAATTGAATTCGCCGGGCGGACTTCAAAGATCAGACCGCAGTTTCGAGAGCTTCGACCAGCGGCACGTTGTAGGCGTCGTAGCCGTAGAGCCACGACGTATCTTCGTCGCCGCCCTTCATCCATGTATTGGCGCTAGAGATCGCCTGGATCTTGGAGGTGCGCGGTTTCCGGTTGGCTTCGAACATGCGGAACGCGCCGGGAAGGTCCTCAAAGCCGCGCGCTGCGACGCACCGTGCGAGCACCACAGCATCCTCGATCGAGGTCGCCGCACCCTGCGCCATATAGGGCGTCATCGGGTGACACGCGTCGCCCACCAGAACGATGTTATCGTCGCTCCAGTGCGGCAGCGGATCGCGCTCGAGGATCGCCCATTTGTGGCAATCGGGACAAGCGTTGAGAACCATCTGCACGTCGGGATGGAAGCCCTCATAGGCCGCGCGCAATTCATTCACATCGCCCTTGGCGGACCAGGATTCCTTGGTGATCCAGTTTGTCGGCTCGGGCACGCTGGTCACGAAGTAAAGCTGGCTGCGATCCTTCGCCGTGTAATAAATAACGATGTGACGATCGGGCCCCCACCATTTGGTGCGCGACGGGCCGATGTCGCCGCCATTCATCAACGATGAATCGAACACGGCGCGATAAGCTATGCGCCCGCGATGGATCGGCGCGTCCGGCCCGACGATCAGTTTGCGCACGAGCGAATGCACGCCATCGGCGCCGATGACGGCGTCGGCCTCGGCTTTGGATCCGTCCGCAAAGGAGAGCGTGACGCCGCCGTTCTTCTGATCGAGGCCAACGAGCTCCTTGCCCAGATGCACGCTCTCCGGCGGAATCGCGGAATACAACGCCTCGTGAAGGTCCGCGCGATGCATGCAGAGGAACGGGCTGCCGTAAAGACTCTCGGGCATGGGCAATTCGCGCTTGATCTCGCCGGTGTCCCATTCGCGATTCAGGTGCGAGTAGGGTTCGAAAGCCTTTTCGCGCAGCTGGTCCAGCACGCCAAGACCGCGCAGGACGCGCGTCGAATTCGGCAGCATCTGAATGCCGGCGCCAATACGGGCGAAACGCGACGCCTGTTCGTAGACCGGCGCATCGACGCCGAGTTGCCGAAGGGCAGCCGCGACGGCAAGGCCGCCCATTCCCGCGCCTACGATTGCGATCCTTGGCTTGGCCTTGGACATGTTCTTCTCCCTCGTCGTTGATCTTTGACGACGAGCTAACGGCAGCTCTTTACGAATGTAAAATATTTATTTAATCCGTGTTTAGAACTTTTAAGGTTTGAGGCGTGATATGGAGCTGCGTCACTTGCGTTATTTCGTGGCGGTCGCCGAAGAGGGCAGCATGACCCGTGCCGCAAAGCGGTTGGGCATTCAGCAACCTCCGCTCGGGCATCAGATCAAGGCGCTTGAAGTGGAGCTTGGCGTCACTCTGTTCGACCGCCAGCCAAAACACGTCCGCCTGAACGAAGCCGGAAAGGTGTTCCTGGGCCGCGCACGAGACATTCTGGCGGCTACGCAGGACGCTGTCGATTTCCTGCGCCGCTACGACCGCGGCGAGTCCGGAACGCTGCGCGTCGGCTTCACCAGCTCGGCCTCGCTGCATCCGCTGACGCCGCTTCTCATCAAGACGTTCCACCGGCAATATCCGCAGGCCCGCATCGACGTCGAGGAGAGCGAAACCTACGAGCTCGTCCTTGCGCTCAAGGATCGCCGGATCGATACCGCATTCCTGCACGTATCGATGGATCGGTATCCCGACCTTCAGAGCGAGATTGTCACGGCCGAGGCGGTCCTGGTCGCGCTCCCGTCACGGCATCCCCTTGCGCGCGATCATGCTGAGCCACTGCCGCTCGACGCGCTGATCGGCGA
>JANXTB010000072.1 GCA_025356415.1 Hyphomicrobiales bacterium | reverse complement strand
TGCGAGGAGCGCAGCGACGCGGCAATCCATCTAGCGGCAGCCACCCGAAGATGGATTGCCTCGTCGCCTTCGGCTCCTCGCAATGACGATGCGTAAAAAATCACTGCAGCTACTTGATATATTCCAGCAGATCCGGCGGCGCGGCGGCGAGCTTCTCGATCATCTCGGCGGCTTCCTTGGCGCCGACGGGGCTCACGTCCACGCCGATCTTGTTGGCCTCCGTCAGATATTCCGGGTCGGCGTTCGCGTCGAGAAACGCCTTTTGCAAAGCCGCCGCCCGATCGGCCGGAAGCGCCGGCGGCGCGACGAAGGGGCGCGACAGCGAGTAGGGAATTTCCGCCAGCTCGACGAGCGCCAGCGCGCGCGGGTTCGGCGCCATCTCGCGCGCGGTTGGCGCGTCGGGGAAATCCTTGTGCCGCGTCTTGCGCGCAAATTGCATCAACACGTGCATCTGCGAATCGGGCTTCAGCCAATCGGGCTTGGAGGACGAGACAGCGGAGAGGCCGACAAAGCGTCCGTCGATTTCCTTGCGGTCGGCGGCGAGAAACAGCGCGCCGGAATCCGGATAACCGGCGATCATTTTCAAGTTCAGGTCGAGCGCGTCTTTCAGCAGGATGGTGACATCGTTGCCCGTGGCGCCTTCCGCCGTGCCGCCGAGCACCAGCGGCGGGCCGCCTTTCTTCAACAGGTCGGCGGCGCTCTTGATGGCGGCGTCCTTGTTGGCGAACAGCAGATAGGCGTCGTTCTCGGCGCTCGAGGGTGAGCCGAGCCAGGTGAATTTGCGCGGATCGAACTGGACGTTTGGATTGTCGTGCAGCACGCCGAGCAGCGGCATGTTGCGCGCGAAAGTGCCGATCACCGTGCCGTCGCGCGGGGCGGTGACATAGATGTAATTAGCGGCGCGCAGGGATCCGGCGCCGGGCATGTTCTGCACCACGACATTGGGCGCGCCTGGCACATGCTTGCCGAAGAACCGCGCCATGAGGCGCGCATAGACATCATAACCCCCGCCCGGCCCGTAACCGACGATGAGCTGGATGTTCTTGCCGCGATAGAAATCGGAAACAGGATCGGCCTTGGCCGGCGCCATCGCCGCCATCAGTCCAAGCGCCGCGGCCATGGAAAGCGCGGGCGCCGCGCTGCGTTTGAGCATGTCGTCCTCCCTGTCGCGCTGTTTCGCGCGGAAGCGGTTGGTTCGCTTCTTGAGGCGCAGTCTAGGCGAGGGCAGGGAGGGCGGCAAGGGATGGGGGTGTCAGCCCCGCGGCGCCGCCGCCCTTTGCAGCCGGTCACGGATCGCCTCGCCCAGGCCCTCGTGCGGGATGGGCGCGACCGCGATCGTCTCAGCGCCAGTCGCATCCAGCGCGCGCAGGAAGGCGAAGAGGTTTACGGCGGCTTCCGCCAGATCGCCCGTGGGCGAGAGATCAAAACTCGCGGCCTGAACATCGGCAAAGCGACCGCCGAAATCCAGCACCGCTTCATCCTTCTCGATGCTCGTCGCATCCAGCCGCAGCCTTGCGTTCGGCGCGTAATGCGAGGCCAGCATGCCCGGCGCGGTGATGGCGGCATCCGCCTGCGCGGCAGCCGCCTTTCGCCCCAGTACGCGCTCGATCTCCTCGCGCGCCACGCCGCCAGGCCGCAGAATCCGCACATCATCGCCAAGGCACGCGACAATTGTCGATTCAACGCCCACCTGCGTCGGGCCGCCATCGAGCACGCAGTCGATGCGCCCGTCGAGATCGCCCATCACATGCCCCGCATGCGTCGGCGAAACCCTGCCCGAGCGGTTAGCTGAAGGGGCCGCCACCGGCACGCCAGCAGCACGCAGCAGCGCTTGCGCAACCGGATGCGCGGGCACGCGCAGCGCGACGCTGTCGAGCCCGGCGCGCGCGAGGTCGCTCACCGCGCAGCCCGGCGCGGCCGGCACGACGAGCGTCAGCGGGCCGGGCCAGAAGGCTTCCGCCAGCGCCCGGGCGTCAGCATTGAACACGCCCAACCGCTCGGCGGCTGCCAGATCCGGCACATGCGAAATCAGCGGATTGAATTGCGGGCGCTCTTTGGCCGCGTATATTTTCGCGACCGTCTCGCCCCTGGTCGCGTCGGCGCCGAGCCCGTAAACCGTCTCGGTCGGAAAGGCGACGAGTCCGCCGGCGCGCAAAATCACGCCCGCTTCCGCGATGGCGGCCGGGTCGGCTTTCAGGAGACGGGTGACGAGAGGCGACATTGAGCTCGATCTGAATTTAGTTTACAGGTGAACTAACAAGAGGGCGTCGCGCGTTGTCGGTCCGATAGGGGCTGGCGTCAAGCCGCGCGGCCCTGCCGGGGAGACAGAGATGGTGTATCGCGCGCCGGTCGCAGACATGCTGTTCACGATGACGCATGCGGCGTGCATGCGCCCGGATGTGTACCCTGATCTCGCCGACGGCGCAGCCCAATCCATTCTCGACGAGGCCGCCAAGATGGCGGAAGGCGCGCTGGCGCCCCTGTTTCGCATCGGCGACACGGTAGGCGCGCAGTTCGAAAACGGCGTGGTGCGCACGGCGCCCGGCTGGCGCGAGGCCTATGCGCAATGGATTGCGGGCGGCTGGATGGGCGTCACCGCGCGCGAGGAGCATGGCGGCATGGGCCTGCCGCATCTGCTCAACGCCGCGTGCCTGGAAATGTGGAACGGCGCCAACATGGCCTTCGCGCTGGCGCCGCTATTGAGCCTCGGCGCCATCGAGGCATTGGCCGCACATGGCGGCGATGATCTGCGCGCGCTCTATCTGCCGCGCATCGTGTCGGGCGAATGGCCGGCGACGATGAACCTCACCGAGCCGCAGGCGGGATCGGATCTCTCCGCCTTGCGCACGCGCGCCGAACGCAGGGGCGACGGCGCCTATGAGATCACGGGCGAGAAAATTTACATCACTTATGGCGAGCATGATCTGAGCGAAAACATCGTGCATCTGGTGCTCGCGCGCCTGCCCGATGCGCCTGCAGGCACACGCGGCATTTCGTTGTTCCTCGCGCCGAAGTTTCTGGTGGGCGCCGATGGCGCGCTCGGCGCGCGGAACTCCCTGCGCTGCAGCGGCATCGAGCACAAGATGGGCATTCACGGCTCGCCCACCTGCACCATGCTGTATGAGGGCGCGACAGCTTGTCTGATCGGCGAAGAAAATCGCGGCCTCGCCTGCATGTTCACGATGATGAACAATGCGCGGCTCGCCGTCGGCCTGCAGGGCGTCGGCATGGCCGAGCGCGCGGCGCAAACGGCACTTGCCTTCGCACGCGAGCGTCGGCAGGGCCGCGCGCAAGGCGACTCCGCGACAATGAGCGCCATTGTGCGCCATCCAGATGTGCAGCGCATGCTGTTGTCCATGCAGGCGTCCACCGCAGCCGCGCGTGCGATTTGCTACATGACCGCCAACGCCATCGATCTTTCGCATCGCGCGCCGACGCCGGACGAACGCCGTGCCGCGCAGGAGCGCGCCGGCCTGCTCACGCCCGTCGCCAAGGCCTATGGCAGCGATGTCGCCAATGAGGCAGCCTCGCTTTGCGTGCAGGTGCATGGCGGCATGGGCTTCATCGAGGAGGCGGGCGCCGCGCAATTGATGCGCGATGCGCGCATTGCCGCTATTTATGAAGGCACGAACGGCATTCAGGCGATCGATCTCGTGACGCGCAAGATTGGCCTGTCGGGCGGCGCGGCTTTGCGCGCCGAAATCGCGCGCCTGCGTGATGCGCTCGGCCGTATCGATCCTGCACTGGCGCCACGCCTTGCGGAAGCTATCGATGCGCTGGAGCGCGCGGGTGGTTGGCTTGCAGCGCGGCTCGCGAAGGAACCCGCTGCGGCGCTTGCTGGCGCAACGCCGTTTCTGCGGCTCCTTGCAATGGCGCTCGGTGGCGTGGCGCTGGCCGAATGCGCGCAGGCCGAAGCAGACACACAAGGCCGCTGGCATGTGCTGGCGCGCTTCTTCGCATTCGATATGGCGGGCCATGCGCCGGCGCTGGCGCGCGGCATCGAGGAAAGCGCCGCGACCATTGTTGGCGCCAGCGCCATCCTGGAGTCCTGACATGAACGACGTCGCCATCACGCGCAGCGAGGGCTTGCTCACCATCCGCCTCGCGCGCACGCAGAAAAAGAATGCGCTGACAGCCGCCATGTACGAGGCGATGCTGGATGCGTTCGAGACTGCGGCGCATGATCCGGAGATCGGCGCGATCGTGCTGCGTGGCGATGACGGAATGTTCACGGCCGGCAATGACATTGCCGACTTCATCGCCGCCGCGCAGGCGCCCGGCGAGATGGCTGCGATGCGTTTCGTCGAGGCTCTGGCGATGGTCGAGACGCCGTTGGTCGCCGCCATCGATGGCGTTGCGGTCGGCATAGGCGCGACGCTGATGCTCCATTGCGATCTCGTCTATGCGTCACCCGATGCGCGCTTTCGCATGCCGTTCGTGGATCTCGGGCTCGTGCCCGAAGCAGGCTCGTCGCTGCTGTTGCCACAGCGCGTTGGCATGGCGCGCGCCAGCGAGATCTTGTTGCTTGGCGAGGCGTTCGATGCGGCGGAAGCGCATCGGCTCGGCCTCGTGAATGCGGTCGTTCCCGCCGAGAAACTCTATGCACATGCGCAGGAGCGCGCGGCGGCGCTGGCGCAAAAGCCGCGCGGGGCGCTCAACGCCACACGCCGTTTGTTGCGCGGCGATCGTGGCGACTTGCGCGCGCAAATGCATCTTGAAACCGAGGCTTTTGCAAAAGCCCTGCAATCGGGCGAAGCGCAAAAAGCCTTCATGGCTTTCATGACACGTTCGAAAGTTTGAGGGGCGCGGGATGACTGAAACGCTTCGTGGAAAAGTCCTGTTCATCACCGGCGCCTCGCGCGGCATCGGTCTCGCAATCGGGCTGCGCGCCGCGCGCGACGGCGCCTGCGTGGCCATCGCGGCTAAGACCGCGGAGCCCAATCCGAAATTGCCGGGCACGATCTATTCTGCAGCGGAAGAGATCGAGAAAGCCGGGGGCAGGGCGCTGCCGCTTGTGGTCGACGTGCGCGATGAGGCGCAAGTCGCCGAGGCGCTGGCGCGAACCGCGGAGGCTTTCGGCGGCATCGACATTGTCGTCAACAACGCCAGCGCAATCTTTCTCGCCGACAGCCAGCGCACCGACATGAAGCGCTTCGACCTGATGCACCAGATCAACGCGCGCGGCTCCTACATGGTGTCGAAACTCGCCGCGCCTTGGCTGGAGAAAGCCGCCAATCCGCACATCCTGATGCTGTCGCCGCCGCTAGACATGAAGGAAAAATGGTTCGCGGCGCACACCGCCTATTCGATGGCGAAGTTCGGCATGAGCCTCGCGGTGCTGGGGCTCGCGGGCGAGTTCCGCCGCAAGGGCATCGCCGTCAACGCGCTGTGGCCGCGCACGACCATTGCAACGTCAGCGGTGCAGAACCTGCTCGGCGGCGACGCCTTGATGCGCGCGTCCCGCAAGCCCGACATCATCGCCGACGCCGCGCATGCGATCTTCACCTCGCCGTCACGCGAGCTGACGGGGCAGTTTTTCATCGACGATACTTTGCTATGGGAGCGCGGCGTGCGCGACTTCGAGCATTATCGCGTGGATCCAAGCGTGGCTCTGCAGCAGGATTTCTTCGTGCCGGACGACAGCGTGGCGCCGGTGAGTTTGAAGTAGCGCGTCATTGCGAGGAGCGTGAGCTCCGAAGCAATCCAGAGGCCCCACGTGAGGCTTCTGGATTGCTTCGCTTCGCTCGCAAAGACGGCGGCTGGCGTCGCCGCGAACCAATCCTTATATTAGCGTTATGTGTGGACGTTTCGCAGTTACTCTCCCGCCTGAAGCGGTGCGGGCTTATTTCGGCTATGTCGAGCAGCCGAACTTTCCGCCGCGCTACAATGTCGCCCCGACGCAGCCCGTGCCCATCGTGCGCGCGGAGCGCGATGCGGATGGTGAGACGCGCCGGCATTTCCGGCTGGTGCGCTGGGGTTTTCTGCCCGCTTTCGTGAAAGACCCGAAGGATTATCCGCTCGTCATCAATGCGCGATCCGAAACCGCGCCCGAGAAGGCGAGCTTCCGAAACGCGCTGCGGCGTCGGCGCTGCCTGTTCGTCACGGACGGTTTCTACGAATGGCTGCGCCCGCCCGCGCCGCGCAAGAAGGGCGACCTCCTGCGGCCCTTCCTCATCCGCCGCTGCGACCGCGCGCCGCTCGCCATGGCGGGGCTGTGGGAAAACTGGATCGGCCCCAACGGCGAAGAAATGGAAACCGCCTGCGTGCTGACGACGGACGCCAACGGGCTGATGTCAGCCGTGCATGACCGCATGCCGGTGATTCTGGAACGCGAGCAGTTCGATCTGTGGCTATCGCCCGACGAGGAAACCACGAAGGACGCCATCAAGCTGATGCGCCCGGCGGACAACGATGTGCTCGATCTGTGCGAGATCGGGCCGGGGGTGAACAAGGTCGCCAATGATGGCGTGTGGATTCAGGATCCCGCACGTAATGTTGCGCCGCGTGTGGCGAAGTTTGAACCTGCGAAGGCGCAAGGCGAATTGTTTTAAAAAGTACGAGCGCCGCCCTTCTCCCGCGCTGGCGGGAGAAGGTGTCATGCGAAGCATGACGGATGAGGGCGGCGCCGTTTGTGCGCGTCTTGTCCCATGACGTTGCGTTGCTGGCGCCCTCACCCGTCTGGCTTCGCCAGCCACCCTCTCCCGACAGTGCGGGAGAGGGGCGCGCTCAATCCGGCAGGAATTTCCCCGGGTTCAAGATTCCCTTGGGATCCAGCGCTTTCTTGATCGCGCGCATGACGTCGAGCGAGACCGCATCCTTCACGCCCGGCAGCAGGTCGCGCTTGAGGACGCCGATGCCGTGTTCGGCGGAAATCGACCCGCCCATCTGCACGACGATTGCGTGCACGATGGAATTCGCCTCGTCCCAGCGCGCCAGAAACGCCTGCTTGTCCGCGCCGACAGGTTGCGAAATGTTGTAGTGAATGTTGCCGTCGCCCAGATGCCCGAACGGCACCGGCCTTGCGCCAGGCATAGCCTTCGCAACCGCCGCGCCCGCTGCCGCGATGAAATCCGGCACGCGCGCGACTGGCACGGAGACATCGTGCTTGATCGAGCCGCCTTCCAGCTTCTGCACGTCCGACATCAATTCGCGCAGCCGCCAGAAATCACGCGCCTGTTCGAGCGAGGCCGCGAGTGTCGCGTTTTCGATAAGTCCCTGCGCGAAAGCCTCTTCCAGCAAGCCCAGCATGCGCGCGCTGGCTTCCGCCTGCGAGGCGATCTCGATGAGCACATACCAGTCGTGGCGGGACGCCAGCGGCTCGCGTGTGTTGGCGCCATGCTTCAACGCGAAGTCGATGCCGATACGCGGCACGAGCTCGAAGGTCTTCACATCCTGGCCGGCCTGGCTCTGCGCCAGCAGGAAAAGATCGAGCGCGCGCTGCGGGCTTTGCAAGCCGATGAAGGCGGTCTCGGTGCTGCGCGGGCGCGGATAGAGTTTCAGCACGGCGGCGGTGATGATGCCTAGCGTGCCCTCCGAGCCCATGAACAGGTGCTTCAGATCGTAGCCGGTATTGTCTTTCTTCAGCTTGGACAGATTGTTCAGCACGCGCCCGTCGGCGAGCACGACTTCAAGCCCCTGCACGAGGTCGCGCGCATTGCCGTAGGCGAGCACGGCGGTGCCGCCCGCATTGGTCGAGAGATTGCCGCCGATGGTGCAGGAGCCCTCTGATGCAAGCGACAGCGGAAACAGGCGGTCGGCCTGCTCGGCGAGATCCTGCGCGCGCAGCAGCGTCATGCCGGCTTCCACGATCATGGTGTTCGACGGCAGTTCGAGTTCGCGCAAACGGTCCATGCGCGTCAGCGACAGAATGATTTGCGCGCCGGACGAATCGGGAACTTGTCCGCCGACGAGCCCGGTGTTGCCGCCCTGCGGCACGATTTTCGTATTCGTCTCATTGCAGAGCCGCAGCACGGCTGCGACTTCCGCCGTGGAGCCCGGGCGCACGACAAAAGCCGCCGCGCCGTGGAAGAGGTCGCGCGGCTCGGCCAAGTAGGCCGCCATGTCGGGCGCATGCGAAATCACGTTCTTCTCGCCGACGATGGTCGCGAGGCGCGCATGCAGGGAAGTATCAGGTTCGTCCAGCATGGTCCGATCCTACGTCACGCCACGTCAGCCGAGAAGTCGCCCGCGCCGCTTGGCTTTCGTCATCACGCTTGTCTTCTTGAACACGCCGACGAGTTCGACATGGGCGGAATGGCGGAACTGATCGACGGGCGTCACGCTCGCAAGCGTATAGCCGCCATCAATCAAAATGCGCGCATCGCGCGCGAAGGTCTGCACGTTGCACGATACGCCGACGACGGTCGGCACCTTGGAGACGGCGAGCGCCTCCGCTTGCGCCTGCGCGCCCGCGCGCGGCGGGTCGAACACCACCGCGTCGAGATGTTCGAGTTCACCCGCCATCAGCGGGCGCGAATAGAGATTGCGCTGCTGTGTCGTCAGGTGCCGCAGCCCCTCGGTTTCATGCGCGGCCCGCGCCAGCGAGCGCATGGCCGGGGCGTCGCCCTCGATCGCCAGCACTTCGGCTTTCTCAGCTAACCGCAGCGCGAATGTGCCTGAGCCTGCGAAGAGATCGGCGATCTTCTTGGCGCCGCCCACGGCCTCACGCACCAGCGTGGCAAGGGCTTCTTCGCCCGCGGCTGCCGCCTGCAGGAAGCCGCCGGCTGGCAGGGTGACGAGCGCCTTGCCCATGCGCAAAGTCGGCGGACGACGCTCGATGATCGTCTCGCCATGGTTGGAAATGCGCGCGAGATCGTAACGCTCGGCGACCGAGATGAGCGCCTGCCGGTAGCCGAAATCGAGCGGCCCGGTGCCGCGCACGTCGATGTCGAGGCCTTCCAGCGTGGTGGTCACGACAATGTCGAGCGGCTTTTCGAGCGGGATCAGAACGCGGGCCGCATCGCGCGCCGCCACAAGCGCGCCGTCGAGGCCGGGGTCGAGAATGGGGCAATGGTCGATGTTGACGATGGAATGCGCGCGCGCCTGCATGTAGCCGAGGTCGAGCCGTTTACGGCCGACCCCATCGTCATGCACGCGCGAATGGAAGGTCGCGCGGCGGCGGCCCACGCCATGGGCATCCACCAGCGGCAGGATTTGGGTTTCGATCTTGGCGCGAGACAGGCCCTCGACGACGAGGCCGCGCTTCCAGTCGGCGTAAGGCGCCCAGGCCAGAGTCTGTACGGCGCAGCCGCCGCAGATGGTGAAATATTTGCAGAAGGACGGGACGCGATCGGCGCTGGGCGTCAGCACCTCGATCAGTTTGGCGCGGTCACCGTCGATCTCGGCGCGAACGGTTTCGCCGGGCAAGGCGTAGGGCACGGCGATCATGTCGCCGCCTTGGCGCGCGAGCCCTTCGCCGCGCTGGCCAAGGCGCGCGATGGTGAGTTCCGCGTTCAATTCGAAGTCGTTCATGTCTTGGATTTGTCCGAAGCGATCTTGGGTTTTTCCGCAGCAGTCAGGAATTCAACATTCCCGTCGCCGCCTGTGATCGGTGATGGCGTGACCCCTAGCACTTTCCAGCCCTGACTGGCGAGCCAATCCTCGATATCCCGGCAGACGGCCACGTGAATGGCGCCGTCGCGGACCACGCCCTTCTTCAGCGCCGCGCGCCCGGCCTCGAATTGCGGCTTGATCAGCGCGATCAGCCGCGCGCCCGGAGCCGCCAGCGCCAGCGCCTGCTTCAGCACGAGCTTCAGCGAGATAAAGCTGGCGTCGCAGACGACGAGTTGCGGGGCCTGCGGGATGAGATTGGCGTCGAGGTCGCGGGCGTCGGTCTTTTCCAGCGAGACGACGCGGGGCTCGCCGTGCAGGCTGGCGTGCAGCTGGCCCTGGCCGACATCGACCGCGTAAATTTTGGCTGCGCCGCGCGCGAGCAGCACATGGGTGAAGCCGCCGGTGGACGAGCCGACATCGAGGCAAACGAGGCCCGCGGGATCGATCCCGAAACGGTCAAGCCCCTCGACGAGCTTGAGCCCGCCGCGCGACACCCAGGGATAGGGGGCCTCCGCTTTGATCTCCGCGCCGGGGTCCAGCATGTCGGCGGGCTTGCGAACCGGCGCACCATTGGCGACCACGAGGCCCGCTTCGATCGCTTCGCGGGCTTTGGCGCGGCTTTCGAAGAGCCCGCGTTCGACGAGCAGGAGATCGGCGCGGAGGCGGCTCATAAGTGAGCCGTCATTGCGAGCGGAGCGAAGCAATCCAGGCGCGCGTGTCGAATGTGAGCCGAATGGCGGCGCGCGCGGCAATCTAGATAGCGCGCGCGGCCTCTGGATTGCTTCGCTGCGCTCGCAAAGACGGCAAGAATCCTCACGCGATCAGGCTTTTCGCGGCTTCCTCGCTGCGGCCCAGAACGTCCAGCACCTTGGCGACGATGGCCTTCGCGTCGAGTCCTGCCTGCGCGTAGAGCCGGTCGGGCTTGTCCTGGTCGAGATAGACGTCGGGCAGCACCATCGAGCGGAACTTCAGCGCCGTGGCTCCGGTCCCGTCCAGCGCGCCGTCTTCGGCCAGCGCCTGCAGCACGAAGGAGCCAAAGCCGCCGACGGAGCCTTCCTCGATCGTGATGAGAACTTCGTGGTTGGCGGCCAGCCGACGCACGAGGTCGCGGTCGAGCGGCTTGGCGAAGCGTGCGTCGGCGACCGTGGTGGAGAGCCCGTGCGCGGCCAGCACATCGGCCGCCTTCAAGGCTTCGGCGAGGCGCGTGCCCAGCGACAGCAGCGCAACGCGCGTTCCTTCGCGCAGCACGCGGCCCTTGCCGATTTCGAGCGGGACGCCGAATTCCGGCATGTCTACGCCAACGCCCTCGCCACGCGGATAGCGGAACGCAATCGGTCCGTCATCATAGGCCGCGGCGGTGGCGACCATGTGCACCAGCTCGGCTTCATCTGCGGCGGCCATGATCGTCATGTCGGGCAGGCAGCCGAGATAGGCGACGTCGAACGAGCCCGCATGCGTGGCGCCATCGGCGCCGACGAGGCCCGCGCGGTCGATGGCGAAGCGCACAGGAAGCCTCTGGATCGACACGTCATGCACGACCTGGTCGTAGGCGCGTTGCAGGAAGGTCGAATAGATCGCGCAGAACGGCTTGTAGCCTTCGGTCGCAAGCCCCGCCGCGAACGTCACCGCATGCTGCTCGGCGATGCCGACATCGAAGGTGCGGGTCGGGAATTCCTCGCCAAAGAAATCAAGCCCCGTGCCGGTCGGCATGGCGGCCGTGATGGCGACGATCTTGTCGTCCTTGCGCGCTTCCTTGATCAGGCTGTCGGCAAAGACCCTTGTGTAAGAGGGTGCATTCGCCTTCGGCTTGGCCTGCGCGCCGGTGACGACGTCGAATGTGTTGACGCCGTGGTACTTGTCGTCAGAGGCTTCGGCGGGCGCATAGCCCTTGCCCTTCTGAGTCACGACATGGATGAGCACCGGCCCGCCGACATCGGTGTCGCGCACGTTCTTCAACACAGGCAGAAGCTGGTCGAGATTGTGCCCGTCGATGGGGCCGACATAGTAGAAACCAAGCTCCTCGAAGAGCGTGCCGCCGGTGACGTAGCCGCGCGCGTGCTCGACGGCGCGCGTGATGGCGCGATCAACGCGTGCGGGCAATTGCCGTGTCAGCTGCTTGCCGATGTCGCGCAGCTTGAGATAGGTGCGCGTCGCGCCGAGCCGCGCCAGATAGGCCGACATGGCGCCGACAGGCGGCGCGATCGACATGTCATTATCGTTCAGGATGACGATCAGGCGCGAATGCATGGCGCCGGCATTGTTCATGGCCTCGAAAGCCATGCCGGCCGACATGGCGCCGTCGCCGATCACCGCGATGACATTGTTGTGACGTCCGTCGAGATCGCGCGCCACAGCCATGCCGAGCCCCGCCGAGATCGAGGTCGAGGAATGGGCCGCGCCGAACGGATCGAATTCGCTCTCGCTACGCTTGGTGAAGCCGGACAGGCCGCCCGCCTGGCGGAGCGTGCGAATCCTGTCGCGCCGACCGGTGAGAATCTTGTGCGGATAGGCCTGATGGCCGACGTCCCAGATCAGCCGGTCGCGCGGCGTATCGAAAACATGATGAATCGCCACGGTCAGCTCGACCACGCCGAGCCCGGCCCCGAGATGCCCGCCGGTGACCGAGACCGCGTCGATGGTCTCCGCCCGCAGCTCCGCCGCCACCTGGCGGATGTCTGATTCCGGCAGAGCGCGCAGGTCCTCCGGCTTGGAAATCCTGTCGAGGAGTGGCGTTTTCGAGGGATTGGGCAATATCTTCGCTCTGATCGGGATTGGACGACGCTAGAGGCTCACATAGGGTGCTTGGTGGATTACACCACAGGTCTCCGCCTGCCAATGAGCCCTTGGACAGCGTTCGCGTTGCGCCGGGAAGGGGCGGCGGCCTTTTGGTCAATTGATATCTCTGGGGCCAGAGCCTAGAGAAAGCTGGCGTAGCGGGGCGGAATCGCCCCCTGTTCACCCCTGCCGAGGACAAGTGACAATGACGAAATGGGTTTATACCTTCGGTGACGGCAAGGCCGAGGGCGAAAGCAGCATGCGTAACCTGCTTGGCGGCAAGGGCGCGAACCTCGCGGAAATGGCCAATCTGGGGCTCCCCGTTCCCCCCGGCTTCACCATCACTACCGAAGTCTGCACCTATTTCTACGACCACGGCCGCAAATATCCTGATGAGCTGAAGGCCGACGTCGAGGCCGCGCTGAAGCATGTCGGCAAGATCACCGGCCGCGCTTTCGGCGACCCCACAAACCCGCTGCTCGTGTCGGTGCGCTCGGGCGCCCGCGCCTCGATGCCGGGCATGATGGACACGGTCCTCAACCTCGGCCTGAATGACGCCACCGTCGATGCAGTCGCCAAGAGCGCCGGCGACGAGCGCTTTGCTTACGATTCCTATCGCCGCTTCATCCAGATGTATTCGAACGTCGTGCTCGACGTCGATCATCACGAATTCGAAGAGATCCTCGAGGAATTCAAGGATCATCATAATTACATGCTCGACACTGATCTCTCGGCCGCCGATTGGGCGACGGTGATCACGGGCTACAAGGCCAAGGTGGAAAAAGCCACCGGCAAGCCGTTTCCGCAGGATCCATTCGAACAGCTCTGGGGCGCCATCGGCGCCGTGTTCGGCTCGTGGATGAACCAGCGCGCCATCACCTATCGCAAGCTCAATGACATCCCGGCCTCGTGGGGCACGGCGGTCAACGTGCAGGCCATGGTGTTCGGCAATATGGGCGAGACATCGGCGACCGGCGTCGCCTTCACGCGTAACCCCTCCACCGGCGAGCATGAGCTGTATGGCGAGTTCCTCGTCAACGCGCAGGGCGAAGACGTGGTGGCGGGCATTCGCACGCCGCAGAACATCACCGAGCGCGCGCGCATCGCAGCCCATTCCGACAAGCCGTCGATGGAGACGGTGATGCCGGACGTTTATCATGAGTTCGTCCGCGTCACGCACCTGCTCGAAAAGCACTACCGCGACATGCAGGATCTCGAATTCACCGTTGAGCGCGGGAAGCTCTGGATGCTGCAGACGCGCGGCGGCAAGCGCACCGCGAAAGCAGCATTGCGCATCGCCGTCGAAATGGCCGACGAAGGCCTGATCACGCAGGAAGAGGCGATCACCCGCGTCGATCCGGCAGCGCTCGATCAGCTGTTGCATCCGACCATCGATCCCAAGGCCGAACGCAAGATTCTGGCGACCGGCCTGCCGGCCTCGCCCGGCGCGGCCTGCGGCGAAATCGTCTTTACGTCGGACGAAGCTGAAGCGCTGAAAGCGGCTGGCAAGAGTGTCATTCTGGTGCGCGTCGAAACCAGCCCCGAAGACATTCACGGCATGCATGCGTCATCCGGCATTCTGACGACACGCGGCGGCATGACGTCACATGCGGCGGTGGTCGCGCGCGGCATGGGCAAGCCTTGCGTCTCGGGCGCGGGCACGATCCGTGTCGATTACGCGGCGCAGACGCTGACGTCGGCGGGACGCACGTTGAAGAAGGGCGACCTGATCACGGTCGACGGCTCCACCGGCCAGGTGCTTGAGGGCGTCGTCGACATGCTGCAGCCCGAACTGTCTGGCGAATTCGCCACGCTGATGGGTTGGGCCGACAAGGTGCGCCGCATGAAGGTGCGCACCAATGCTGAGACGCCTGCGGACGCGCGCGTCGCGCGCTCATTCGGCGCCGATGGCATCGGCCTTTGCCGCACCGAGCACATGTTCTTTGAAGGCGACCGCATCATCGCGGTGCGCGAGATGATTCTCGCCGATGACGAGAAGGGCCGCCGCCTGGCGCTCGCCAAGCTGCTGCCGATGCAGCGGCAGGATTTCGCCGAGCTGTTCGAAATCATGCAGGGCCTGCCGGTCACCATCCGTCTGCTCGATCCGCCGCTACACGAATTCCTGCCGCATACGGACGAGGAAATCGCGGAAGTCGCCAAGGCCATGAACACCGATCCGGCGAAGTTGAAGCGCCGCGCCTCGGAGCTGCATGAGTTCAACCCGATGCTCGGATTCCGTGGCGTGCGCATCGCCATCGCGTATCCGGAAATCGCTGAGATGCAGGCGCGCGCGATCTTTGAAGGCGCTGTGCAGGCCGGCAAGAAAACCGGTCAACCGGTGACCGCGGAGATCATGGTGCCGCTGGTCATGACGCGCGCCGAACTCGATCTCACCAAGGCGCGCATCGTCGCCATGGCGGAAGCCGTCGCGAAGGAAACGGGCGTCACCGTTCCCTATCAGGTCGGCACGATGATCGAGCTGCCGCGCGCAGCGTTGCTCGCGGGCGAGATCGCAAAAAGCGCCGAGTTCTTCTCGTTCGGCACCAACGATCTGACACAGACCGCGCTCGGCATTTCGCGTGACGATGCGGCGTCGTTCCTCGGTCCCTACACCGCGAAGGGCATCCTGCCTTACGATCCCTTCGTCACGCTCGATCAGGAAGGCGTGGGCGAACTTGTGCGCATCGCCGCCGAGCGCGGCCGCGCGACGCGTCCCGACATCAAGCTCGGCATCTGCGGCGAACATGGCGGCGATCCGGCATCCATCGAATTCTGCGAACGCACCGGGCTCGACTACGTGTCCTGCTCGCCCTTCCGCGTGCCGATCGCCCGCCTCGCGGCGGCGCAAGCGGCGCTCGGCAAGAAGGCGGCGAGCCAGGCATGATGCTCACTGCCCGCAACATCTACATCGCCGCGATGGCCATCGGCGGCCTCGCGCTCGGGCTGGCCAGCCTTCGCTGGCCAGCCGTGAACGACGGCCCCGTGCCGCCGCTCATGTCGCTGCTGATCATCTCGCTGGCCTTTGACCTCGTGATCATGAACCGCGCAGCGGCCGGCCAAGCCATGCCGCTGCAAATGAGTTCGCGGCTGATCGGCTTCTTCGCCGGCGGGATTATTTATCTGATCTTGCGGACGACGCTGGCGAGCTAGTTCAGCCGTCATTGCGAGCAGAGCGAAGCAATCCAGCCACGAGTGGTTGAGCGTGAGGGAGCAAGCCCCACACGCGCGGCCTCTGGATTGCTTCGCTGCGCTCGCAATGACGGGTGAAAAGCCTCACGCCCCGCAAGTGGGAGGGGAACACCATGCGTCGTTTGAAAGAGGTCAGCTTGCGACAAGCGTAACCTGAATCCCTCCCCCTTGTGGGGAGGGCGACTCAGCCGAAGGCTGAGCGGGGTGGGGGTCGTGAGGCCTCACAAACACTGCATTGACGAACCCATCGCGCGCGGCGTTTGTTGTCCATCATGAGCCTGCCGTCACTTTCCCGCACACTCCTGCGCGCGCTGCTTTGGCTTGTCGTCGCGTTTTTCGCCGGCACGCTGGGCGCATTCGTCGTCGGCTTCGTCTGCGGGCTCATCAATGGCGCGAAGATTGGCGTCATTTCGCAAGCCAACCTGCAGGGCGCGACTTTTATAGGCGCACTTATCTGCGCGGCTTTCGCTTTCGAGCGCGGTGCGCGGCGCGAGGCAGGGCGTTCCCCTGACGACCGCATTCGCGCGAGCGTGGAGCGCCGACCCATTCGGCGCTGGCCGGTGATCGCACTCGCGGCCATCTTGCTGACTCCCTTCGCCATATTTCTCGCCGTCGCGCTCGCCCGCCTGTCGCCGGAGATGCAACAGGCGAACCTTGCGACCAACCCCGTCCTGCTGGCGCTGGCGGCCATTCTGGCAGCCACGGTCACGCCCTTCGCCGAAGAAACATTTTTTAGAGGCTGGCTGTGGACCGCGCTGTGGCTGCGCACCGGCGTCGTAGGCGCGGCTTTCCTGTCCGGATTTCTGTTTCTTTTCGCCCATGCGACCGAGGCCCTCCTGCGCGGCCAGCTTGCGGGGGCGGGCGCGCGGGCGCTGATATTGCTGCCTCTTGCCATCGGCCTGTCTATCGTGCGCGCGCTTTGCGGCAGCCCGCGTGCGTCGATGATCGTGCACGGGCTTTACAATTTCGCTGTCGTCGCAGCGCCGCCGCTGATCGCCCTCTGGGGCGCCTGAATCCCATTTTGGGACGAAGGCCTGCTACGTTCCGGTAACCGCCCGTCAAGCATGTTCGCGCTTAATGCCCTGACGTTGTTGCGCTTGTTCTGCGCGCGGCGGTTCAACCTCCGGGTCTCGGTGCGAGTGCGTATGGGTCAGTCGCGTTTTTCATGGGCTGTTGGCGTGATTGCTCCCTGGTGTCTGGGGCTCGGCGTCATGGTCTCATTCACGGCGGTCGCCGGGCAGGACGCGGGGATCGGCGCCAGCATCGCAGCGCGCTCCTTCGGCGTCACTGCGCCGCCGCTCGACCTCATCCCCTCCATCGCCACGATGCGCCAGTCGTTCGGCCTGTCGCAGCCGACAACGGCGCGCGTGCGTCTCGCCTCATTGCAGCTCGGCGACAAGGCCGACCTGATCGCCACGCCTGATGAAATCGAACCGCGCCGCGAGTTGAAAAACGGCGCCAAGGCTTTTCCAGTGGTCGATCGCTCGCGCCGCGGCGATCCGGTGATCGGCCTGCGCCCGACGCTCGACACGCGCCTGCGCAAGAGCGGCGGCATCGACGCTTACCGCGCGACCGAACTCGCGCTGTCGCCCAATGGCGCGCTCGCGTTCGATGGTTTTGCGCCCAGTGATGGTCCCGTGCCCGGGCCTGAGTCAGTGTCTTTCTTCGAGCCGCCGGAGCCGAGCGAAGAGGCTGCTGCGCCCACCAACGGCGATTCCGCCGGCCCCTCAACGCCCGGCGCTGTTGCGAGCGGCACGACCACGCGCCCCGTCCTGCGCGGGAATTTCGGCGATCGCGGCGCTGTCTATGATGGCGCCACGCCCTCTACGCCGCGCGCCGTCGCGCTCGCCTCGGCGACGCCGACGCCCGCCGACAAGCCCGTCAACGCCACAGCGCTCCTCGCGCCGCATGGCGCCGGCAAGGCGCCCGTGATGGCGAAACTCGAAGATCCGGCTGCGCCGCAGGCCAGCATCGTGCCGCGCTCGCAGCGTCCGGATTACGCGTCGCTCGTCGATCCGAGCCACGAGGCCAAGGAAGAACTCTGCCTCGCGCAGGCGATTTATTTCGAAGCCCGCAGCGAGCCGGAGGCCGGGCAGGCGGCTGTCGCGCAAGTGGTGCTCAACCGCGTATCGAGCGGGCTCTATCCGCCCTCTATCTGCGGGGTCGTGTTCCAGAATGCGCAGCGCTACAAGGCGTGCCAGTTCTCATTCGCCTGCGAGGGCCGCTCGCTGCGCGTCACCGAGGCGGGGCCATGGGCGGCGGCGCGGCGCATCGCCCGCGATGTCCTTGAGGGCCGCACCTATGACGAGCAGGTCGGCATGGCGACGCATTACCATGCCGACTACGTGCGGCCGGGCTGGTCGCGGCGGCTGAAACGAACCGACAAGATCGGCCAGCACATTTTCTACAAGCTGCGCCCGGGCCAGACGTAATCTCTCTCGTCATTGCGAGGAGCGCAGCGACGCGGCAATCCATCTTGCCGGCGTCCGAAGATGGATTGCCGCGTCGCCTTCGGCTCCTCGCAATGACGAAGCTAAACCTGCGGCGCTTCGGGCGGCGCCACGATGTAGCGGCGTCTCTTGGTGCCCATGATGCCGCCGATCAACCCCGCGAGCACCCAGGCGTAGCCCGGCATGTCGTGCCCGTAGGCGTCGAAATGGACGCCGGTGGCGAACGTCGCGCCGAAGGCGAGGGCTGTCAGCAGCGCCGCCAACGCGAAGCCGACCCGACGCGGCGGCGACGAGGGCGCGAAAACCGCGAGCTTCAGCGACGACCCAGCCCAATAGGCTAACAGGCCCGCAGCCATGAACGACAGGCCCGGAAGGACCTCGCCCTGCAGGGTCTGCGCGATGCCGATGATCAGCGTGGCCAAAAAGAAGGTGAGCGTGACGAAAATCATGCCTGTGTCTTGCCCTCATTGCGAAGCGCGAGACAAGGGGCAGTGACGCCATCACACGCGATTTTTATGCGCTGGGGGGGATGTAATCGCCCAAAAAGAGCCTAGGTATATGCTCCGAACGAGTATATTAAATCTAAAATGCAAGTAGCGCCTCGGCTCGCGCCCAGGCGTTTTTCCGGCCCTTGATATACTCAGATCGAGCATAAGTGTGGAGGGTTCCATGCAGGCGCAGCCCCGGATTGATGTCACCTCACGTGTGGTCACGCCGCCCCCCGCGGGCCTGTCGGACGCGGCGCTGCGCTATGGCGTGCTACCCATGCCGAGCCTCGCGTGGACGCCCGAAGTCGAGCGCGAGACCGCGCACCTGTACGAGAAGGTGAAGCGCATCATCCCGCCGGTCGAGTGGCCCTTCCACGCGCCCTACGTGAAGGCGATCAACGATCTCAAGCGGCAGCGCAACGCGGTCATCCTCGCGCATAATTACCAGACGCCCGAGATCTACAATTGCGTCGCCGATGTCGTGGGCGATTCGCTGCAGCTTGCGCGGCTTGCGGGCGCCTCCGACGCCGACATCATCGTGCAGGGCGGCGTGCACTTCATGGCGGAAACATCGAAGCTGCTGAACCCGAACAAGACCATTCTGATCCCGGATTCGAAAGCCGGCTGCTCGCTGGCCGAGAGCATCACGGGCGCCGATGTGCGCGCGCTGCGCAAGCAATATCCGGGCGTGCCCGTGGTGGCTTATGTCAACACATCCGCTGAAGTGAAGGCGGAAGTGGATATCTGCTGCACGTCGTCCAATGCGGTGAAAGTCGTCGAGAGCCTCGGCGTCGATCGCGTGATCTTCCTGCCGGATCGCTATCTCGCGCAGAATGTCGCGGCGCAGACCAAGGTGAAAATCATCGCCTGGACCGGCGCCTGCGAGGTGCATGAGCGGTTCACGGCCGCCGAAATCGAGTCCTATCGCGAGGGCGACCCCGACCTGAAGATCATCGCGCATCCCGAATGCCCGCGTGAAGTCGTCGAAGTCGCCGATTTCGCTGGGTCCACGGCGGCGATGATCGATTATGTGAAAAAGAATCAGCCACGCCGCGTGCTGCTCGTCACCGAATGCTCGATGGCCGACAATGTCGCCTCCGAGACTCCGGACGTCGAGTTCGTGCGGCCGTGCAATCTGTGCCCGCACATGAAGCGCATCACGCTGCCGAAGATCCTGGAGAGCCTCGTTTACTTGCGCGAGGAAGTGACGATCGATCCGGCTCTTGCGGCGCGTGCGCGCCAGAGCGTGCAGCGAATGATCGACCTCGGATAATCGCAAGGGGATATTCGCACTTGGGTTGACGCGGCGGCCTTAATCCGGTCGTCATTGCGGGCGAAGCGAAGCCATCCATCTCCGCAGGGATGGATCTCCGAGTCGCTTAGCTCCTCGCGGTGACGGAGACATGAGGATATCAGCCGTAAATGCCCAGTTCTGACATCCTGATCGTCGGCGGCGGCCTTGCCGGGCTTTTTTGCGCGCTGAAGCTGGCGCCGCGCCGCGTCACGGTGGTCGCTCCCGCGCCGCTCGGCGCCGGAGCATCTTCGGCTTGGGCGCAGGGCGGCATTGCGGCGGCGATCGGCGAGGGCGACACGCCGCAAAAGCACATGCAGGACACGCTTGTCGCGGGCGCGGGCATTTGCGATCGCGACGTTGTGCTGGGCATGGCGAACGAGGCCGGTGCGCGAATCGATGATCTGCTCGCCTATGGCGTTCCGTTCGACAAGGATGACGAAGGCCATCTTGCGCAATCGCGCGAGGCCGCGCATGGCGAGCGGCGCATCGTGCGTGTGCGCGGCGACATGGCCGGCCACGCAATCATGCAGGCGCTGATTGCGCGCGTGCGCGCCACGCCCTCGATCGAGGTGATCGAGGATCGGACAGTGGAAGACCTCATCACCCATCATGGCCGCGTCATCGGCGTGATGCTGCGCGATGCTGAGGGTCGCCGCGAGAAGCTTGCCGCGGGCGCCATCGTTCTGGCGACGGGCGGCATCGGCCATCTCTATCGCGTCACCACCAATCCGGCGGAATCGCGCGGGCTTGGCCTCGCCATGGCGGCGCGCGCGGGCGCCATCATCGCCGATGCGGAATTCGTGCAGTTTCATCCGACAGCCATCGACATTGGCCGAGACCCCGCGCCGCTCGCCACCGAAGCCTTGCGGGGCGAAGGGGCGACGCTGGTCAACCGCGACGGCGTCCGCTTCATGCAGGCGCTTCATCCTGACGCAGAACTGGCGCCGCGCGACATTGTCGCACGCGGCGTGTTTGCGGAGCTGCAGGCGGGGCGGGGCGCATATCTGGACGCGCGCAAGCATCCTGGCGGGCGTTTCACGGAAGCGTTTCCCTCCGTCGCTCAGATCTGCCTGTCAGCCGGGCTCGATCCGACGCACGATCTCATCCCGGTGTGTCCGGCCGAGCATTATCACATGGGCGGCGTGTGGACGGATGCGCGCGGGCGCACGTCCCTCGGCGGTCTTTGGGCGATCGGCGAAGTCGCCTCCACGGGCGTGCATGGCGCCAATCGTCTCGCGTCGAACTCACTGCTGGAGGCCGTGGTGTTCGCCGCGCGCGTAGCCGAGGATCTGTCGGCGCGCGACGAGCCGCAGTTCGATATCGCTCCCGTCGAATCCTTCCTGCGCAGCCGCGTGCCGCAATCGCCCCTCATCGCGCAACCGCACATCGAAGAACGGCTGCGCGATACGATGACGACTCATTGCGGCGTCCTGCGCGATGGCGCGGGTCTGCGCCGTGCGCTGGGCGTGATCGGCGCGCTCGAGCAGGAGGCCCGCGATCAATTGATCAAGAATATGTGCGCCACCGCGCTGATGGTCGCCGCCGCCGCGCTGGCGCGCGAGGAAAGTCGCGGCGGCCATTTTCGCACTGATTTCCCTCATGCAGATCCGAATCAGGCGCGTCGCTCGCGCCTCACGCTGCGCGAGGCGCGCCGAATCGCATCGGGATTGTAGCCTCGGCGCACCAGCGCGCTTCCCCTTGCCGTGGCGGCGCAAAACCGCCATGTTCCAAGCCTCATTTGCACCTGCTTCGGGCCGGTCCGGTCCCTTGCGAGGCGCATCCAGCGATCCTTAGAAAGACTTGTCCGTGCCGAACATTTCCAGCCAGGCCCGCCATCTCCGCTCCTGCCTCACGGGGGCCGCGCTGACGGCTTTGCTTTGGACGCCAACCGCCAGCGCGCAGGCGCGCTCGACCCTGCCGCCGAACTCCTTCGCCATTTCGATGACCTCGGCCGGCAATTACCTTTCAGCCTTGTCGGCCGGCGCGCAGCGCGACACGGCGGCCGCGGCGGCCTATTTCCGCGAAGCTTTGCGGTTCGATCCCCGCAACGCCGAACTGCTGGAGCGCGCCTTCGTGGCTGCGCTCGCCAACGGCAATATGGAGGATGCGTCGGTGCTGGCCGATCGCCTCCTCAAGCGTGACGCCAAGAACAGCCTGTCGAACCTTGTGCTTGGCGTGAAGGCCATGAAAGCCAAGCGCTTCCAGAGCGCGCGCACATCCTTCGCCAATGGCGGCGGCGTCGGCCGCCAGCGCGACATCACGGCCACGCTGCTGACCGGCTGGACCTATGTCGGCAGCGGCGACACCAAGCGCGCGGTGGAAACCATCGACAAGCTGCGCGACGATCGCTTCGGCCTGTTCCGCGATTATCACGCGGCCCTGATGTACGATCTCGCCGGGCAGAAGTCCGAAGCGGTGAAGCGCATCAAGGTCATCTACGAGGCCGAGAAGACGACGCTGCGCATTGTCGACGCCTACGCCCGCATCATGGCGCGCAGCGGCGATCTGCCGGAGGCGAAGCGCGCCTACGAGGCTTTCGACAAATTGCTGCCGCGCCATCCGGTGATCCGCGCCGGCATGGCCGCGCTCGCCGCCGGAAAGCCGATTCCGCCGGTGATTGCCGACGCCGAGAAGGGCGCCGCGGAAGTGCTTTACGGGCTGGGCTCGGTGGGCGGGCGCCAGAGCGACGAACTCGCCGCGATGATCTATCTGCGCCTCGCGCTGTACATGGATCCGCAGCAGGGCCTCGCGATCGTGACGCTGGCTGATGTCTACGAGCGCCTGAAGCAGAACGAACAGGCGATCCGCGTCTACGAAATGGTGCCGGAAAGCTCGCCGTTGCGCGACAATTCGGAAGTGCAGATCGGCCTGCTTCTTGAATCCGAAGGCAAGTCGGAAGAGGCGCTGAAGCATCTCAAGAGCATCGTCGACGAGCGCCCGCAGGATCCTGAAGCGGTGCTGGCGCTCGCCAATCTGCAGCGCTCGCGCAAGCAGTTTGCGGAAGCCGCCGACACCTACACGCGCGCGCTCGCGCTGTCGGATGGCGCGCGCAGCGACTGGTCGACCTATTATTTCCGCGGCATCTCCTACGAGCGCTCGAAGCGCTGGCCGCAGGCGGAAGGCGATTTCCGCAAAGCGCTGGAGCTCTTCCCTGATCAGCCGCTGGTGCTCAACTATCTCGGCTATTCATGGGTCGATCAGGGCCTGAATCTTGGCGAAGCGTTCAAGATGCTGCGCCGCGCGGTCGAATTGCGCCCGACGGACGGCTACATCATCGACAGTCTGGGCTGGGCCTATTACCGCCTCGGGCAATATCCGGAAGCCGTGCGCGAGCTTGAAAAGGCGATCGAGCTGAAGCCGGCGGATCCCGTCATCAACGATCATCTGGGCGACGCCTACTGGCGCACGGGGCGCAAGCTGGAGGCGCGCTTCCAGTGGAACCATGCGCGCGACCTGAACCCCGAGCCGGAAGATCTCGAAAAGATTCTCGCCAAGATCGACAACGGCATTCCCGAGGAGCCGGCGCCGAAAGCGGCCAGCGACGACCGCGCGCCGGCGCCTGCTGACGAGCCAAAAAGCGGCGGCTGATCTTCCATGCCGGCCCGCCCGCTGATCGAACGCGCACCCGCGAAGATCAATCTGACGCTGCACATCCCTCGCCGCCGCGAGGACGGCTGGCATGAGCTGGAAAGCCTCGTCGTTTTCGCCGGCGCCGCCGACACATTGACGCTGGCGCCGGGCGAAACATTTGTCCTTCATGTCGATGGCCCGACCGCGGGCGCGGCTGGGCCGGATGATGACAACCTCGTCGCGCGGGCGGCCCGCGCCTTGGCGGCGCGCGTTCCCGGCTTGCGCACGGGTGAATTTCAATTGACCAAGCGGCTCCCGGTGGCTGCTGGCATTGGCGGCGGATCGTCAGATGCGGCTGCGGCGCTGCGGCTTCTTGCGCGCGCCAATGATTTGCCGCTCGACGATCCGCGCGTTCTTGAGGCCGCGACGGAGACAGGCTCGGACGTGCCGGTTTGCCTGCGCGCGCAGGCGCGCATGATGCGCGGGCGTGGCGATGTGCTCGGGCCGCTGATGAAACTGCCGCCGCTGTTTGCCGTGCTGGTCAACCCCGGCGTGCCGCTGGAGACGAAGAGCGTGTTTGCGCGCATCGGGCTCAATCCCGGCGAGCCGCTGGGTTTCGGCAAGCATCCCGATATCGCCGACGCGCCCGAGCGCGACGCATTATTTGCCGCGCTGAAGCGCGCGCGCAACGACATGGAAGATGCTGCAACCGTGCTGGCGCCCGTCATCGGTCATTGCCTCGCCGTGTTGTCGGCGGCGCGGGGCGCGAAGCTCGCGCGCATGTCAGGCTCCGGCGCAACGTGTTTCGCGCTTTTTGAAACGTGTCGCGCAGCGGCGACGACAGCGAAAGTCATCCGCCGCGATCATCCGGAATGGTGGGTGAAGGCGACTGTGTTGCGGTGATCGTGCGCGCCTCCTTCTCCCGCCGTGCGGGAGAAGGGAAACGCCCCAGCCGCCTCACACCGTGATCTGTGTGCCGATTTCCACCACGCGTCCCGTCGGGATCTGGAAATACGAACTCGCGTCTGTCGCGTTATGCGCGAGCAGGATGAAGAGATTGTCCTGCCATGCAGGCATTTCTCCGCCGCGAGCGGCTTTCAGCGTGCGGCGCGAGAGGAAGAAGGAGGTCGACATGATGTCGAACTTCCAGCCCATCTTGCGGCACAAAGCCAGCGCACGCGGCACGTTCGGCTCTTCCATATAGCCAAACGTCATCGCCACGCGCATGAAGCTGTCGCCGATCTCCTGGATCTGCACACGCCCATCGTCGCCGATGCGCGGCTTGTTGGCGTTGACGATGGTGAGAATGACGTTCTTCTCGTGCAGCACCTTGTAGTGCTTGAGCGAATGCATCAGCGCGGTGGGAGCCGTTTCCGGCGCGCCGGTCAGAAACACCGCCGTTCCAGCCACGCGTTGCGGCGGCTTTTTCTCGAGCATGGAAATCAGTTCAAGCACGGGAATGTCGTCGCGCCGCGTCTTGGCGAGCAGGATCGCCGAGCCGCGCCGCCAGGTCCACATCGAGATCATGAAAGCCGCGCCGATGCCGAGCGGCACGTAGCCGCCTTCAAACAGCTTCACCATATTGGCGCCGAGGAAGATGAGGTCGATAACGAGAAACGGCGTCATGAGAAGCGCCGCCGCCCAGACCGGCCATTTCCACCGCTTCCACACGACGATGAATGCAAGGCAGGCAGTGACCACCATCGTTCCGGTGACCGCAATGCCGTAGGCGGTCGCCAGCTTGCTCGATGAGCCGAACAGGACAACGAGGAACAGCACGCCGATCAGCAGCATCAGGTTGATCTGCGGCATGAAGATTTGGCCTGCGTGTTCGTCGGACGTATGGCGCACATCGAGGCGCGGCAGGAGCCCGAGCTGGATCGCCTGGCGCGCGAGCGAGAAGGCGCCGGTGATGACCGCCTGGCTGGCGATGATCGTCGCCAAGGTCGCAATGACGACCACGGGGATCAGCGCCCAATCGGGATAGAGCAGGAAGAATGGGTTCTCGATCGCGGCGGGATTGGCGAGAACGAGCGCGCCCTGGCCGAGATAATTCAGCGCCAGCGAGGGAAACACGAGCACGATCCAGGCCATCTGAATCGGCTTGCGACCGAAATGTCCGAGATCGGCATAGAGCGCTTCGGCGCCCGTGACTGCGAGGAAGACGGCGCCCAGCGCAATCAGGCCAAGCATGCCGTTTTTCAGCAGGAAATCGACGGCGTAGAGCGGATTGATCGCCGCGAGCACGCCCATGTCGTCAGCGATATGGCGCAACCCGCCGATGGCCAGAAGGATGAACCACACGACCGTGATCGGCCCGAAGAAAGCAGCGACCGCCGCGGTGCCGCGCTTTTGCACGAGGAACAGGCCGATGATGATCCCGATGGTGATCGGCAGGACATAAGGATCGAAAGCGGGCGTGACGAGCTTCAGGCCTTCAACGGCGGAGAGCACCGAAATCGCCGGCGTGATCATGCTGTCGCCGAAAAACAGCGAGGCGCCGGCGACGCCGAGCAGGAACACGGGCGTTGAAGGGCGCCCGAGCGCGCGCTGCGCCAGCGCCATCAAGGAGAGCGTGCCGCCTTCGCCGTCATTATCGGCGCGCAGCAGGATGACGACATATTTCAGCGTGACGATGATCGTCAGCGTCCACAGGATCAGCGAAAGCAATCCGATGACATCGGCGCGTTGCGCGCCGCCATGAGCCGCGCCGGCGGCGAGCAGCGCCTCGCGCAAGGCGTAGAGCGGGCTGGTGCCGATATCGCCATAGACAACGCCGATACAGCCGACGAACAGCGTCCAGAATCTGGCGTTGTGCGTCTCGGGCGTTTGTTGGGGAGCGCAGGCTTGAGCGTCAGCGACCACGTCGGGCGGCTGGTCAGACTTTGATCCGATCGACATCGGAGAACACCACGTAAAGACCGCGATACCACGGCCGGGCGGCGTGCATATACGCCTCTGCTGCGGTGCACGCAATAGCGACGCTAGGCGGCGTCACCGGCTAATGGGCGCGCGCCACACAGAAATCCACCACGTCGAGCAGCGCCTGTTTCCATTCGGACGCCGGGAAGATCTCCAGCGCGTCGCGGGCCATGGCGCCATAATGGCGGGCGCGCTCCACCGTGTCCTCGAGCGCACGATGCTTGCGCATGGTCGCCAGCGCCTGTTCCAGGTCGCCGTCGGCGATCTCGCCGCGCTCCAGCGTGCGCTTCCAGAAATCGCGTTCGGCCTCGGTCCCGCGACGGAACGACAGCACCACTGGCAGCGTGATCTTGCCTTCGCGGAAATCGTCGCCGACATTCTTGCCGAGTTTCGCGGCGGTGCCGCCGTAATCCAGCGCGTCGTCGATCAGCTGGAAGGCGACGCCGAGATTGGCGCCGTAGCTGCGGCAGGCTTCCACATGCTCGCGCGAGCGTTGCGCCAGCAGCGGGCCGACTTCGCTGGCGGCTGCAAACAGCGCGGCGGTTTTGGCCCGAATGACCGCGAGATAGGAATCTTCCGTCGTGGCGGTGTCTTTTGCAGCCGAGAGCTGCATCACTTCGCCTTCGGCGATCACGGCGGCGGCGTCCGAGAGAATGTCGAGGCAGGGCAGGGAGCCCACTTCGACCATCATCTTGAACGCCTGCCCCAGCAGGAAATCGCCGACGAGCACGCTTGCCTCATTGCCCCACAACATGCGGGCCGCAAGCTTGCCGCGCCGCATGTCGCTCTGGTCGACGACATCGTCGTGCAGCAGCGTTGCGGTGTGCATGAATTCGACAGCGGCGGCGAGCTTGATCTGGCCGTCGCCCTTGTAGCCGCAGAGCGCCGCGGTCGCGAGGGTCAACATCGGGCGCAGGCGTTTGCCGCCCGAGGAGATCAAATGGTTGGCGACCTCGGGAATCATCGTCACATCCGATCCCGTCCGCGACAGGATCATCTGGTTGACTCGCTCCATGTCCGGTTTGACGAGCGCGACAAGGCCCGCGATACCGGCTTCCGGAGATTTGTCTTCGAGGGGAATGACGACGCCCACGACGAGGCCCTTCTGTTTTACCTTGGCTCGCGGCAAACTAGGGGCGGAGCGCTGGCGCGGCAAGTGGAGGCGACCATCTTTCAGGTACAATGCTCGGTGGCGAGAGGCCGCATGGTCGAATTGTTCAGGACCAACGATCTGGTGCTCATCTCCGCGGTGGAAGCTCTGCTCGCCTCGGCGGGGATCGGCTGTTTCATCGCCGATTCGCATATGAGCGCCATGGAAGGCTCGCTCGGTTTCCTGCCCCGACGCGTCATGGTGGAGGGCCGGCGCCATGCGCAGGCCCGCGCGCTCATCGAGGGGGCGGGCTTTTCCTGCACATTTACCGATGCCCGATAATCCCGCCGACCTTCTGCTGGGCGGCAGGCTGCATCTTCACCAGGCGGAGGCCGGCCATCGCGCCGGGACGGACGCCATCCTGCTCGCCGCCGCCGTGCCGCGCGAGGCGCAGGGCCTGCTGATCGACGCCGGCTCCAGCTCGGGCGCGGCGGGGTTGGCGGCTGCGCTCGATCGGCCGGGTGTGAGCCTTCTGTTGATCGACCGCGAGGCGGAGGCGGTCGCGCTGGCGACGCGCAATCTCGGCCTGAACAGACTGGAGACGCGCGGCGAGGCCAGAATGGCCGACCTGCTGGTCGCCAAGAGCCGCCGGGCGGCCGGTGTTATAGATGGCTCGGGCGCTTTCGTGATTTCCAATCCGCCGTTTCTCGACCCCGGCCAGGGCCGCCGCTCGCCCGACGAGGACCGCGCCCGCGCGCATGTCTTCGATGAGGCGGATGGTCTCGAGCGTTGGGTGCGGGCCTGCACGGCGCTCTGTGCCCCGCATGGCGAGATCATTCTCATTCACCGCGCCGACAGGTTGGCCGAGCTTCTGGACGCGCTCAAAGGCCGGGCCGGGGGCGTGGCGGTGACGCCGGTTCACGCGAGGGCGGACAGTGACGCCATCCGCGTGCTGCTGCGCGCCCGCAAGGGCAGCCGCGCGCCCCTGCGCCTGCGCCCGCCGCTCGTGCTGCATGAGGCCGACGGGAGATTCACGCCACTGGCCGAGGCTCTGCACCGGGGCGAGGCCGTGATCGATTGGTAGCCGTCATTTCGAGGAGCGAAGCTTCGTCGCTTCGCTCCTTGTATTGACGAGGTTGGGGGCTAGAGCCCCCAACCTGAAGCTGTCGATTACCTGCACACCCGGCGCTCGATCACGCGGCGGCCATACGGCGTGTGGCGGACGACGCGCTCGGTGAAGCAGCGCGGGCCCCAATGATGGCGGCGCCAGCCTTCGCCGCGATAATGATCGCCATAGCCGCCGCCGTAATATTGCACCGACTCGACGCGGGGTCCGCCGCCCCAGTAAAAGCCCTGCGCGGAAGCAGGCGCGCTCGCCGCGAGGCTTGCGAGGGTGAGGCCAGCGGCGGCGACAGCGATCTTGCCGAAGTTGGAAAACGCCATGGAAGTCCTCCTGTTGTTGTTGCGCCCGCCGATCATGCCGGGCGTTGTGCTTTTGTAGGGGAGGCCGCCTGAACGGGCGGTGAGGCCGCCGTTCATTTATCGTTCAGGCTCAAGAATTGACCGGGCAGGGGTCGCCCCTTAGGTTGCGCTCCGCAACGCCCCCCGCTTCCCGCCTTCGAGGATCACACGCCCATGCCGGCGCAGACCGAGCTTTCCGCGTCCACCCAAGCCGATCGCCAAGCCATTCGTCCGGCGCTCGATCCCGCGCGCTCGTTTCAGGGCCTCATTCTGACCCTGCAGCAGTTCTGGGCGGAGCAGGGCTGTGTCATCCTGCAGCCCTACGACATGGAAGTGGGCGCGGGCACGTTTCACCCGGCCACCACGCTGCGGTCGCTTGGGACGAAGCCGTGGAAGGCCGCCTATGTGCAGCCATCGCGCCGCCCCAAGGATGGCCGCTATGGCGAAAACCCGAACCGGCTGCAGCACTATTACCAGTTCCAGGTCATCCTGAAGCCCTCGCCGCCCGACCTGCAGGATCTCTACCTGCGCTCGCTCGCGGCCATAGGCGTCGATGCGAAACTGCACGACATCCGATTCGTCGAGGACGATTGGGAAAGCCCGACGCTGGGCGCCTGGGGGCTCGGCTGGGAATGCTGGTGCGACGGCATGGAAGTGTCGCAATTCACGTATTTCCAGCAGGTCGCCGGCATCGAATGCTCGCCGGTTTCGGGCGAACTCACCTACGGGCTCGAACGCCTCGCCATGTATGTGCAGGGCGTGGAAAACGTCTACGACCTGAACTTCAACGGGCTCGAGGGCGCCGACAAGGTGACCTATGGGGACGTGTTCCTGCAGGCCGAGCAGGAATATTCTCGGCACAATTTCGAGCACGCCGATACGGCGCTGCTGTTCGAACAATTCAAGGGCGCGGAAGCCGAGTGCAAGGCGCTGCTCGCCAAGGGCGACCAGGGCGAGCGCCACCTCATGGTGCTGCCGGCCTATGACCAGTGCATCAAGGCCTCGCACCGCTTCAACCTGCTCGATGCGCGCGGCGTGATCTCGGTCACCGAGCGCCAGAATTACATTCTGCGCGTGCGCGAACTTGCAAAGGCCTGCGGCGCGGCCTGGCTGAAGACTGAAGCCGGCGGCGCGGCCTGATTTTTTGTCATTCAAGGAAGTGAAATGTCTGAACCGGTGATGGCCCAGAAGGGCGCCTATACTGTCGATGTCGAAGCGGGCGTCACTTATTGGTGGTGCGCTTGCGGCAGGTCTGCAACCCAGCCCTTCTGCGACGGCTCGCACAAGGGCACTGAATTCAGCCCCATGGAATGGACTGCGCCCAGAACGCGCAAGGCGCATTTCTGCGGCTGCAAGCAATCCGTCAACAAACCGCTGTGCGACGGCACGCACGGCAAGATCTGAACACCGCCCCGCGATAACGAGCGCTGACACACATGCCCGATCTTTTGTTCGAAGTTTTCTCAGAGGAAATCCCGGCGCGCATGCAGGCGCAGGCCGCCGAGGATCTCAAGAAACTCGTCACGCAGGCGCTTGTCGATCGCGGACTGACATATGAGGGCGCGGCGTCTTTCGCGACGCCGCGCCGCCTTGCGCTGCATATCGCGGGTCTGCCTGCGCGCCAGCCCGATGTGCGCGAAGAAAAGAAGGGCCCGCGCGTCGGCGCGCCTGAGGCTGCGGTGCAGGGATTTCTGAAAGGCGCCGGGCTGACCTCGCTCGATCAGGCGACCATCGACAAAGACCCGAAAAAGGGTGAATTCTATGTCGCCATCGTCGAGCGGCAGGGCCGCGCGACCATCGATTTGCTGGCCGAAGTTCTGCCCGCCGTGCTGCGCACGTTTCCGTGGCCGAAGTCGATGCGCTGGGGCGCGGGCTCGGCGAAGCCGGAGGCCTTGCGCTGGGTGCGCCCGTTGCATTCCATCGTCGCGACCTTTGGGCCGGAAACGGAAGAGCCGGAAATCGTGCGCTTCTCGCTCGACGGCATTGACGCTGGCGATGTGACCTACGGCCATCGCTTCTTGGCGCCCGGCGCGATTCAGGTGCGCCGCTTCGATGATTACGTGCCCGCGCTTGAGAAGGCGAAAGTCGTTCTCGACCCCGCGCGCCGCAAGGAAATCATTCTCGCCGACGCGCGCGATCTCGCTTTCGCGCAGGGGCTGGAGTTGGTTGAAGACGAGGCTTTGTTGAACGAAGTCGCCGGGCTCGTCGAATGGCCGGTCGTGCTGATGGGCGAGTTCGACGAAGCGTTTCTCGACATCCCCG
>JANXTB010000045.1 GCA_025356415.1 Hyphomicrobiales bacterium | reverse complement strand
CCCACCACGGCTGGTGTTTATGACGATCAGACCGGGCTTAGCCAGCGCTAACGTCTCTCTTCGGATAATGTGGTGCGTCTCCGGCGAGAGCGGGCAGTGCAGCGTGATGATGTCAGACTCCGCCGCGATTGTGCGGGGGTCCGTATAGATGACTCCAAGCTTCTCCAGATCGGGATCGTGATGCACGTCATGCGCCAGGACGCGGCAACCGAAGCCGGCCACCAGCGTGCGCGCCACCAGTCCGCCAATCTTACCTGTGCCGATCACGCCTGCTGTGCGGCCACACAGGTTGAAGCCGAGCAGCCCTTCCAGCGCGAAATTGCCGTCACGCGTCCGCTGGTAAGCGCGATGGATGCCGCGCACAAGCGAGAGCAGCAGGCCGATGGTGAACTCGGCCACGGCATTGGGCGAATAGGCCGGCACGCGCGCCACCACAATGCCGAGCCGTTGGGCTTCATCAAGGTCGACATTGTTGAACCCCGCGCAGCGCAGCAGCACCACCCGCGTTCCGCTCGCGTGCAGCGCCCGCAGCACGGTTGCGGAAGCGTCGTCATTCACAAAGATGCAAATGGCCTGCGCGCCGGCCGAGAGGGTAGCGGTTTCAAGCGCGAGCCTCGGCTCGAGGTAAACAATATCGTGCCCGCCTTTCGCAGCTTCGAAGGAACGGCGGTCATAGGGCTTGGTGCTGAACATCGCTATGCGCATGGGACAACTCCAGCTCAGCCGAATATCCAAACTCATAGTACGATATTGGTCATGGCCATTCTATAGCGGCAATGTCCTGAGTGATGTCGACGCCTAGAACTCAGGCAAACGATCGCGGATGCGTTCAGGTTGCGGCGCAGGTCGATCGCCGCTCACCGGCGCGCGGCGGTGCGCCTCGTCAATGTCTGCGCTTGCTAGGGCCATCACAGCCTTCACGCTTGATCCAGCATCATGATGCCCATGCAATGGGGACCGTCGGCGATTCAAAAACAGAGCGCGATGCGGCTTGCGCAGCTACTGCAATGGGGGCGCAAAGAGAATGCCGCCTGTGGACCACAGTTCGTTCAAACCGCGGGGTATGGCGAGCCTGGATTTGACGCCGACGTTGCGGGCGAAAATTTCGCCGTAATTTCCAACTGCGCGGACTGCGTTTATGGCCCATTTTTCGTCGAGTCCGATTGATCGCCCAAGCGCGCCGTCGGCTCCGACGAACCGGAGGACATCAGGTCTTTTGGACTGGATTGCAGCGTCGGCTGTCGCTTGGGTGATCCCAAGTTCTTCCGCATTGATGAGCGCGAAATTGACCCACTTGATGATGTTGAACCAGCCTGTGTCGTCAGATCGCGTCGCAGGACCGAGCGGCTCCTTCGAGATCACGTCAGGAAGAATGATGACGTCCTTCTGTCCTGTGAGATTCAAGCGTTCAGCATAAAGCGCGGATTGGTCTGCCGTGAACACGTCACATCGCGCGGCTGTAATGGCGAGCATAGCTTCTGCCGCATCCTGAACAATGACTTCCTGATACTGCATGGAGTTCGTCTTGAAAAAATCAGCCAGATTACGCTGGCTCGTCGTGGCGGCCTGTACGCAGATCTTCGCTCCATTCAATTCGAGCGCCGAAGTCACTTCTGGCTTGCGCACGACCATGAAACTTTGGCCATCGTGATATGTGACGCCAGCAAAGAGCAGTCCTAATGCGCCCTCGCGTTCCAGTGTCCATGTCGAATTTCGAGACAGGATGTCGATAGAGCCTTTTTGGAGTGCGTCAAATCGTGCAGTCGCCGTGAGGGGGACGTAGGAGACCTTCGAGGCGTCTGAAAAAATCGCAGCCGCGACGGCTTTGCAAAAGTCGACATCGAAGCCAGACCATTCGCCAGATGCCGATTTCGTTGAAAACCCGGGAAGGGCTGGGTTGACGCCGCAATTCAGCACACCACGCTTTTGCACGTCGCTCAAAGTGCTCGCGTATGCAGGTGACTGGCCGATGCAAGTCGCCAACACGGAAGCCATGATGGAAATCGCGCAAGAACCCTGCCGGATTGAATGAAACATCGGCACAAACCTTCCTTCATGTTCAATCGTTGAGTGGTGTCAGAGGGTGGCCGCGTGACGTATGATCACCTTCGCGCCGACCGCGACCCTTGAATAAAGATCAATGACATCGCCATTCGCCAGTCGGAAGCAGCCGGATGATACCGCGTGTCCGATCGTCTCGGGTTGGTTGGTTCCGTGGATGCGGTAAACCGTGGAGCCAAGATAATGCGCGCGAGCCCCCATGGGATTTCCCGGGCCACCGGCCATGAACCGCGGCAGGTAGGGTTGTCTTGCGATCATTTCAGGTGGCGGCGTCCAATCAGGCCATTCAGCTTTTCGCGTTACTTTCACAAGCCCCGACCATTGAAACCCGTCTCGGCCAACGCCGATCCCGTACCGCAGCGCACGATTGTTGCCGAGAACGAGATAGAGAAAGCGCTCGGAGGTATGGATGACGATCGTGCCGGCCGGCTCACTCGATCGAAACGAAACAAGTTGACGCTTATAGGGGCCGTCTTCGATCACGACCTCCTCGGTCGAAATTCGACCAGGCTCGTCACCGATGTCCATTGTCTCTTGAGCAGCAAACGGCGTTGGCGCTTGCGCAAATGCGAGCGAGCCATTGGCGAGACTGAAAAGTCCAAAAGCAACGGCTGCACGGAGGTTCAGTTTCTTGCGGCCCGAATACGCTTTGACATGCATCGTAAGCTCCTCGATCTAATCCTACGCGCATCTCGTGTAGATGAATGTTCCGTACCGGGCATGCGTCTCGGGATTGGCGTATTGCATGACGACGACTTTGTCGGAGAACGACAGTATCTCCCTATCCTGCGGGTCGCCGGGCGGCGCGTCGAAACCCAGATATGTCTTGCCGTCTTTCGATCCCTTGAGCGTCAGTTCGTAAAGCTGCGCGTCATCCGCGACGTGCATCATGACGCCATCGCTCGGGCCCTTCGTGATCACGTAGGGAAGGCGGCATTGGGTCCGCGCCATCGCTTCGGTGCGCGCGCGGTCCTTTTCAACGCGATATGATGCTACCCCCCAACGGCCAACCAGGCCATCAACAGCGTAAGCAGGTGCGATTGCGACTGCGGGGGTGGCGACTTCGGTTCGTGTGCTGGAACAACCGCCGACAAAAAGCACCGCGAACACAATTTTCAAACAGGTGTCGGATCTCATCAAGCGCCTCCGTCTTTACTGCTGCCCGTCCGCCCCCGCAAACGTGGAAAGATTCCGCTCGCATTTGCGGATCTGACGGCTCGCTTTCGCCAGCCTATGAAGGCTCGTCGTAATACAAAAGTCGTTGTCCTTACAGCGGGCCCAGCATAGGAAAATAAATCGGCTACTTCCGCAAGAGACTGGATGAGAAAAATATCTTCGATCGAAATATTTTTCTAGAGATGTATCCAGGACTGCAAAAATAGAGGGCCAATGAGAAGCCGGCTTGCGACTTGAATAATGCTGATGACGGATCCGATTTTTCACCACTCGCGCCGCCTATGAAGCTCCCCGTTATGCCTGGTTTAAGCTTGAGCGCTTGTCACAATAATTATTGCTAAGCATAAGTTGCAATAGATGAGCTAACCCTTGGCTGAAATTTGACGGCTATTTAATACAGGTCGCGCTGAAACCCTGGCTGGCCCCGACGTGTTGGGGGGCGTCATCACCGGAAGGGCTAGCAATGAACGACCTTTTGGACGCCATGGAGATCGAAGTGCGGATCGCCGCCATCGACTCAGTTCTCATGCATCAGGATCTGGCCATGCAGCGCGATGCGTCGGAGGTCGTACAATTACGCGAAGAACGGATGATGCGCGCCCTGATTGATGAGCTGATCGCTTTGCGTGGACTCCAGATCGACATGACCCTCAGCGGCGATGCGCTACGCCGCGCTTGACGCCCTGGCGCTCAGTCGAGAACCGCGCCGAAGATCCGTGAAGACCTCGATCGTTCGTTGATTTGCGCGACGCTATATTCATTGGCTTTGTGGTTGTCGCCATCGCAAACCTTTCCGGATTCGCGCTCCTCTTGCTCACCGCGCGCATCGTATCCGCTGCGACAACGCCTCCATGGAAGCGAGTCAGGAGCGGGATCTCCGTCGCGAGCAGCGACAGCGCCGTGATCGACTGGGGCAGACGCCGAGCCATTTAGAAGAAGCTCGACACGACATTTGAGGCCGTGTTGTTTGCGCGTGTTCTACCTGGCGCCTTCGCGAGCATTCTCCTGCACTGCAAAAATGGGGAAGCGGGTGCGCGCCGGATGGGCAGGCTAGGGTCTCAACGATAAGGAAAGGCCGGCTGCGCCACCTGTTGCTCTCTCGTCGCAAATAGCGGAGCATCGTCATGAAGCCGTCCGGTGCGGCGCTGACAGGACGAACGGAAAGCTATGGTCATATTCACCCGTCGAAACGCCATTCGGGCCACATTGGCGGCTGGCGCTTTTGCTGGATGGCGGACCGAGCTGATGGCGCAGGCCTTTCCAGTTCGGCCGGTCCGCGTGATTGTCCCCCTGGCGGCTGCGGGCGCGACAGATGTGGCGCTCCGTCTGGTTCTGGACGAGATGGGTCGCGATCTCGGGCAAGCGTTCGTCGTTGAAAACCAGCCAGGCGCGTCAGGCATGGTCGGGATGCGGTCCGGCGCGCGAGCTGTCGCCGACGGGTATACGATCCTCGGCGTCAACGACAGCATCATGACCATGTTGCCCACGATGAAGGACGAAGTCGGCTACGATCCCGTGACGGACTTCACCCCTGTCACGCAGCTTGTGAAAATCAGTTTCGCGCTCATCGCGCATCCTTCCTTTGCCGGCTCCAATGTTCAGGACCTGATTGCGATGGCGAAGGCGAACCCGGGGGCGATCGATTATGGATCGGGCGGACCGGGGAGCCCGCAGCATGTCGCCATGGAACTGCTGATGCATGCCACGGGAATCAAGCTCAATCACGTCCCTTACCGTGGAGTCGCTCAGGCCTTCAACGATGTTGTAGGCGGCCATGTTCCGCTGATGATCACCGGCCTGCCAGCGCCCAATGAATTGATCAACACAGGTAAACTGAAATTGCTGGGCATCACGTCGGCATCGCGTTCGCCGGTATTCCCGAACCAGCCCACAATTTCTGAACAGGGCGTGACGGGCTACGACTTCACCACTTACGCAGCTTTGGTTGCGCCAGCCAAGACCCCTCCGGCGACCATCGACCTGCTTAACCGGTCCGCGGTCAAAGCGATGCAAATTCCTGCGGTGCAGAAGAGGCTCACCGACATGGGCTTTGAAATCATCGCAAACAGCTCCGCGGAATTCGCCGTCGCCTTGAAGGAAGGAATTTCAAAATATCGCTTACTTTCGAAAGTGGCTAACATCCGGCTTTGAACGCTTGAATTTATCTTTGACGCCGCGCGCTGGCCCCTGAGCCGCGTTCGATAAGGACGTTTCGCCTCCCCGCAACCAACGACGCCCCCCGAGAGCAATTTCCGGGGCGTCAGCCGTTTGAAGACCCCCGCACACTTGCGGCAAACCTTTGCTGCCAAGCAATGCGAGACCGATACCCGGGTGGGCTACTCCGGAATCCCGAGTAGGCTCTCGAAGCGGCATACCGAATGGACATTGGCCCCGGCGTCGATTCTCGCATAGTCGCAAAAAGAGGCTCTCTCAGGGGCTTTGGCGATGGTGTTTATGCGCGTAGTCTTTACCGCGTTTGTGTTCTCCGGATGCGTTGTGTCTGTTGGCTGGCGCGCATCGGCGCAGGACGGAGCGGGCGTAGAGCGCTACGTCAGCGAAGATATCTGGAACCTCGATCAGGATGCGCTCCTGCGTTTGATGCGCATCCGGCCCCCACGCGACGACACTCGCGCACGACCCATCGAGGGCGAACCGCTTCCCGACGATTATCCAGTGCAGAACGTTCCGCACGACGTGCTCGAGCGCTTGGCGCCGCCGAGAAACCCCTATTCTGCGCTGCCATTGCAGTTCTACTCCTCCGGAAACCAGATCGGGCTTCTTCTGCCGCTGTCACGAAGAGTGGTGAAAGTTTATGACTTCCGCGAGCCCGACGAGACGAGCGTTCATGCAGACGTCTCCGCTCAGGCGCAGGCAATCTCGCGAGCCCCAAACGAGCTCGCGGCCGAGCATCCGGCGGCTCCGGCGCCCTTCGCTCCGTCAACACTGATCGCGCCGGCGCCGCAAGCCGGGAGCGCGGCCCAGCTTGCCACTGACCCGGTCCGGGAGGCCGCGGTCGGCCGCCCGGTTCCGCTTGCGAGCTCGCAGCCGCCGGGCCCACGCGCAGACGAGATCGACACTTTCATGGGGCGCGCAGATGAGAGCCATCGGCGCGGCGACATCATGGTGATGCGACTTTTTCTTGAGCGCGCCGCAAGCCTCGGGAGCCAGGAGGCCAAGTATCGCCTCGCTGAGACCTACGACGAGAAAATGCTGCGGCAGTGGGGCGCGCGCGGCGTCAGGCCAGACCCGGCGCGCGCGGAGGCGCTCTACCGCGAGTCGGGGATGGACCGCGCGGCGGCAGCGCGCGCCGCACAAAAACGACCGTGACTCGAAGTATTGCCGAGAGTGGAGGAGTTCATGCGCGCTCGACGCTTTTTATACCTTGCAGTGGCTGCTTTGGCGCTTGTATCCGCCAGCGCTGAGGAGGCCTTCGCGCAGAGAAGTTCGACGCTGCGTCACTCATCCGAAGCACAGAAGAAGGATGAGATGAACGCCAACGTGATCGGGTTGGCGGCGGGCCAGCTCGAAGGGGCGCCGATACGGCTGGCGACGGAAGTTGCGCGCGTCGTCGACAGTGGCAGCCTGATGCACGTCTTGCCGATCGTGACGCGAGGCCCTGCGGAAAACCTAGATGCCCTGCTTTATTTGCGCGGTGTCGATCTGGCGATCATCAGCACCGACATCCTGAGTCAGTTCAGGGAAAAGGCGCCGAATCTGCGCAATCGAATTTCCTACATTCTCAACTTATTCCCTTCGGAAGTGCATGTTCTCGTGCGGCCTGGCATAGAGTCGCTCGAAGACCTGGAAGGCAAGAAGGTCAATTTCAACACGGAGGGCACCGCGGCGGCCTTTTCCGGCCCGCTCATCTTCGATCGGCTCGGGGTCGATGTCGAGAAGACGTTCATTCCGCATCCATCCGCCATCGAGCAGATGCAGTCTGGCGACATCGCCGCGGTTTTCTTCATCACGTCGAAGCCCATAGATGTCTTCCTGAAAAAGAAATTTCCGGCAGGTTACAAATTCCTGTCGATTCCCTACGACGACCGGCTTTCAGATTTCTACGTGCCAGCAGTACTCGGCCATGACGATTATCCTGCCTTGATCCCAGATGGACGCGAGGTCCAGACAATCAGCGTTCCCACGAGTCTCGTCGCTTTCAACTGGCCCACGAATTCGGACCGCTATCGTCGCGTCGCCCGGTTCGTGACTTCCTTGTTCGACAATCTCGATCGCCTGCAATCGCCCGGGTTCGATTCCAAATGGGCGTCGATCAATCTGGCGGCGTCGGTCCCGTCGCTCGATCGCACTCCAGCCGCTCAGGAATGGTTGAGCCGGACTTCGCGAGAGAGCGGCCCCGCAGTGGAGCGTGAGATCGATGTCAATGCGGCGCGCGAGCAGCTCGCACGCGACACGCGTCTGCCGATCGCCGATCAGGAGCGCCTCCTGCGCGACTTCTTGCGCTGGGCGCGCGACAAACGCTGAGATTTTCGTAAGCCAGCAGCCAAGAAGGAGCAGGTCATGATCGTGTCACGCCGCCTTGCCGCCCTCTCAACCCTTGCGCCCCTAGCTGGGCTGGCCTTGGCCAGACAGGCATCCGCCGCCGGCGCCAAAACCACACACAAAGTAGCGGTTCATGTGAATTACAAAGACTCTGTCGCGCAGGGCTTCGCGTTGAACAATGTTCAAAACATGTACGAATACTTTGCGAGCAAAGGCGAGAAACTCGAGGTCCGCATCGTGGCTCACGGGCCAGGCCTTCACATGTTCCGAGACGATACGTCGCCGGTCAAGGACAGGCTGGCCTCGATGAAGAAAGCGTCTTCGACCCTGTCATTCGCTGCTTGCGCAAACACCAAGAGCAAGATGGAAAAGGACGAGGGGAAAACTGTTCCTCTTATCTCCCAGGCGGAGATCGTGCCATCGGGCGTTGTCGAACTCGTCATGCTTGAAGAAAAGGGATGGACCTATCTGCGGCCGTAATGTGCTTTTGCAAAATTTCCAGCAATTGGGAGCCCACTTTAAATTGGTGCATGCATTTCAACGCGCTCGGCGACAGCTCGCGCCGGATCGCTTTCTTGCGCGCGTGCTGCTGCCCGTCACGCGCATCTAAATTGCAGATCTGCGCCTGTGTCTGGATTCGGACAGAGCCCCGGCTTCGCTTCATTTTTTTGCTGCCAAATGGTCCAAATTTAACATAATTTTAGCACGCGGCTGACGGAAATTGGGGTTTCAACAATGGTTCGCAAGGAGCAGGAGTTAATTCAACGCTTGCATGAGGCTGTGAATCGAGCCGTCGCAAGGCGAATGGAGCGAGATCACCGCATCAAACATCTTGAGAGAGAAAATGCAGAGCTTCGAAGCAAACTTGAGGCGCTGCTTGAGCAGTCCGGTCCAGCTAAGCGATCAACCCGGAGCCGTAGCCAGGTTGGATAAGCTGCTTCGTTAGAGCATGCGACAGGGCCGTACCGACTGACTCTTCGGGTTGAGGTGAGGGTTATGTCATGCCGCGCTTTTACTTTGAGATCCAAACCGGCTCCGGAGTCGAACAAGACACGTCTGGAGTTGACGTTGTCGATCCCATGGCGGCGCTCAGCGACTGCCTTGACGCTCTTGTGGACGTGATTGCTTCGCCCGACTTCGACGACCTGTATGGTATGACGATAACGGATGATCAACATGATGTAATTGCGACCATCAACGTGAAGGCTATCAGGCGGGCTGTGCGGCGGCTCGCGATGGTGGCGGACACTGGCGACGAGACGGGTTAAGCTGGCGCCCCGGAGGCGTTGGGCGGGCAGAGCTGGAATCTGCCGGAGTAAGATTTTCCTTTCGCCTCTCGTACTAGCTGAAAGTCGCATGCGGGATAATTTGACAGAACTATCCGCGTGTCCCAGCATCCAAGAAAATAAATTGGGGAGGAGTCGATATGGACGATGCGCAAACTGCGCCACGCCAAGCTGTGGGCGTCGTTGGGGAACCTTACATCTTCTCCATGCGTAATCTGCCGCTGCTCGAGCAGGGCACCACTTACGATTCCCTCGCCACGGCCCCTAATCTCTGGCTCAGCATCAAGGTCTATGCCAGCGGCGGTGAAAACGCGCTGCACGCGCATGGCGGTGAAGACCATGCTTTCATCGTCCTGCAGGGCAAGGCGACATTCACTTTTGGCGACGGCTCGACGCGCGTCGTCGGCGTGCATGAAGGCGTGATGCTGCCCAGAAACGTCCATTATAAATTCGAGGCTGACCAAGCTGAAAATCTCGTCCTGCTGCGTGTTGGCGGCGGGCAGCGCGCGATCGAAGGATTGGGCGAGTTGAATCCTTTCGGAACGCCGCGCGAAATCGCCAAGCAGACGATCTTCAGCGACGGCGCCGAGAAGATCGGCGATTCTGCCCGCAATGGCGAGACGGCCAAGAAGAGAATCTACGCCAAGGGACGCTATTTCTCGCCAAGTTGAACGACACGACGACAAACAAGAAAAAGAAAACCCAAGGGAGAGACCCATGCCCGAATTGCCAGTCGATGCGGCGAAATTTGCCGGAATGTCGGACGAGCAGAAGCAGAGCTTCCCGCGCCGCGTGGTGATTGGGGAAGAGCTGTCGGAGCAGCAGATCAAGGCCATGCCGCAGATGATCTCAACCGACTCACATGTCATGGAGCCGGATGAATTGTGGCGGGAAATTCCCAAAAGCCTGCAGGAACATCTCCCCAAGGTTCCATTCCGGAATTCACCGCCCGGCGCGACCGATCCGCATCTGCGCTTGCAAGATCAGGACACCGATGGCGTCGCGGCTGAAATCCTGTTTCCCAATTACGGCATGGCGCTGTTTGGTATCGACAGCATCGACACCCAGCAGGAAGCCTTCAAGGTCTACAACGACTGGATGCATGACTTCTGTCAGGCCGATCCCAAGCGCCTTTATGGTTCGCCGCTGATCTCGGTTTACGACATCAAGGGCGCCATCAAGGAGATGCACAGAGGTCACGACATGGGCCTCAAGGGTGCAATGATCTGGCAAGTGCCGGATCCGCGCCTCCCCTTCACGTCGGAGCATTACGAGCCATTCTGGGCCGCGTGCGCGGAAGCGAAAGCGCCTGTCGTCTGTCACATCCTGACGGGCCATTCTTATATCAAGGGTGGACAGAAGGGCGGCGTGCTGGGTCTCAAGGACGCGACCAACGTCAAGACCAACGATTCAGCCAACACGCTTTTCGATTTTATCTTCTCCGGCGCCTTCGATCGTCATCCCAACCTTCGCCTTCTGCTGGCGGAGAGCGAGATCGGCTGGTTGCCGTTCCTGCTGCAGCAATGGGATTATTATTTCGAGCGCTTCCGCAAGGATCGGGCGATGCCGATCAACCGCAAGCCGTCCGAAATTTTCCAGGAACACGTCTACGGCACGTTCCTAGAGGATTATGTCGGCACGCGCTTCTTCCCGTGGTGGGGCGAGAAGAACTGCATGTGGTCCAATGATTATCCGCATTTCAACATGACGTTCCCCCACTCGCGGCAGGTGGTCGAATATCACCTGAAGGGCCTCACGGATGAGCGCCGCAACAGGCTGACGCGCGACAACGCCATCCAGTTGTTCGGGCTCGATCTGTAACGGCCCGGGCACGTGTTGCACGTGCTTGTGTTGAGCGGAAAATGGGGGCGCCCGTGTTGCGGCTGACAAGTTATGCAATGGCCCTGAGCGGCCTGATGGTTTGCGCCGCAAGCGCCGATACCGTCGAGAAGGAATTTTATGCGGGCAAGCCGGTCACTGTCCTGATCGGCTATGCGGCGGGCGGAACGTATGATGCGACAGCGAGATTGCTGTCGCGTCATATGGGCCGTCACATTCCCGGCAATCCGATTTTCCTTCCGCAGAATCTTCCAGGTTCGGGCGGCATCAAGACGATTCTGAATCTCTATTCAGTCGCACCGCGCGATGGAACCACGCTCGGCATGCTGTCGCGCTCCTATCCGCTGGAACCGGCCTTCAATCCACAAACCGCGCGCTACGATCCACGGCTTTTCAATCCGATCGGCAGCACGAGCCGGGAGGTTTCGGTCGGCGTCGTCTGGTATACGAAAAAGATCAAGGATATCGGCGATCTTTACAAAACACAGATCACAACCGGCGCAACCGGGACGACCGATGACACGGGCCGCTTCCCGACTCTGCTCGTCAATCTCACTGGCGCAAAGATAAAGGTCATCACCGGTTATCCCGGCGGAAATGACGTCACCATGGCGATGGAAAAAGGCGAGGTCGACGCTCGCTTCGGATGGTCGTGGGGAAGTTTGAAGAGCCGGTCCCGCAACTGGCTCGACGAGAAGAAGGTCGACATCATCGTTCAGATGGGTTTGGAAAAAGCTGTCGATCTTCCCGATGTTCCGCTCATCATGGATTTCGCCAAGACAGAGACGGACCGCAAGGCGCTGGAGTTTCTGTTCACGCCTCAAGTGACTGCATGGCCGCTGGTGGCTCCGCCCAATGTGCCGAAGGAGCGTGTCGCGCTTTTACGGGACGCCTTCATGCAGACCATGAAGGATCCGGAGTTCCTGGCTGAGGCCGCCCGGCTCAGCATCGACGTGGACCCCGTGCCGGGCGAACAGATGCAGACCCTCATTGAACGCATAAGCGGATTCGATCGCGCCGTCGTGGAACGGGCGCTCGAGCTTACGGTCGCCAAGTAAGGCTCACCTGGTAAGCTCGTCGCGCCCGCACGGCTTAGTAGCGGCCATAACCACCATACACGCCGACCGACGGGCCGCCGTAATAGGAACGCCGTTCTGCGTAAGGCTCACGATAGTAACCATAGGCAGGGGGCGCATAGTAGCGACGAGGGGCCTCGCGATAGACCCGCCTCGGGCCGCCCTGATAAAAGCATTCGCCGCTGCCGCTCGCGCAGCACTGCCCCCATTGATTGCAGACGGTGCGTACTTCGGTGATGTTCGTCGAAGATTTGACCGGCGCGACCGGCATAGCGGCCGCGGCTCCGGCCATCATGATCGACGCTGCAGCTGAGATGATAAGCAACTTTGTCATGGTCGAGCTCCTGTCCTGTTGTGATAATCTCCTTTGGCCCTCTGAGTTCCCCCTTTGCCTGTTCGGGAGCGCGAATGCCCGCCTCAGGGCAGGGCGAGCAGCCGGCTATGGCCGCTGTAGGGCGTCCACGCACCCAGCATTTGCATGGCGGTGCGGATGACGGAGGCCTGGTTGCAGATGACGGGTTTGCCGAATTCGGCTTCGAGCTGGGCTGCGACTGGTTCGGCGATCCATGACCCTCCGCCGATGTAGACGGCGTCGCATGTCGGGTTTTCCAGGAAGGCTTTCTTGCCAAGTTCGTAGGCGAGGCGCATGTGGTCGCCGGACTTGATCTTGTGGAAGTCGGCGGGCGCCAGTTCGTTCACGGCCTTGCCGACGATGCGCGAACCGCCACGCGCAAAGAACTGGTCGAGGGACGCATTCATTTCATCCGTCCACTTGTTGGCGACGGCTATCTTTTTGGCTCCGAGGTCACGCGCCGACTGGACGACCGCCAGAACGGTCGATGTTGCGGGCAGACCAGACAGCTTGTGAATGTGATCGATCAGGCGATCATGCGCGTCGACGCCGATCAGGATGGGAAGCGGCACGCCATTCTGGATGATCATGTCCACGTCGCGATCGACGAGCATCTGGACGTATTTGTCCACCGGCGAAAACACGCGCTCGACATCGTCTTTTGAAAATTCCTTGAGGCCGACGCCGACCATGACCTGCATCACGCCCTTGGGCGCGAGGCGATAGAATTCATAGGCGTGATTGTCGATGATCTGTCCGGGCAGCAGGCAGCCCAGTTTGTACTTTGGCGCGAAATCTTCGAACATCGTTCCTCCCGGATGTTTTTTCTTGGTCGTTGATTACGAGGTCGAGCCGGTGAAGTCGGCTGTTTTCAAATTCGCCTTGGGATAGGTGAGAGCGCTCTGCGTGAGGCCGAAGCGGACGCACATTTCCGCCATGGCGATCGAGCATGCCTTGGTGTTGAGAACCTGAACGCCCGTTTCGCGCGCAAGGTCGTCCGGATCGACGACGTAGGGAATCAGCGCGCCGCCGAGCGGCAGAATGATCTCGGCGCCACGGTCGACCATGGTGCGGATGATGTCGGCGGTCTTCTCGAAGATCTCGTCCTTGCGCGTCTGCACATCGCGATACACGTCGATCGGGATCACGTCCGTGACGAAATTTTCTAGTCCGTAAGCGCGCAGGATTCGCCGTGTATAGGGAACATGCGATTTGAGCGGAACGGTGACGCCGACGCGGTCGGCCAGAGTGAGCGCGACATGCATGGTCGCCCGCAGCGGGCCGATGACGGGGATGTTGACCGCGAGACGCGCTCCATCCACGCCGGGATCGAATGTGTTGCTGGACACGACAGCGTCGTAGCCGTTTTCAGCAGCCCAGAAAATCTTGGCGATGATCGATGGCGCTTCAAAAATATGATGCAAGCCATTGAGCACGTCTTGCGAGCCGATCGCATTCTTGAGCGACGCGCCGGCAAAGTCGTCGGGAAAGCCGAGTTCGATGGTGGTCCCGGGAGACGCGTAGGCGTTGAGCTGCCGCGTTATTTTCTCGACGTCATAATTAGGCTTCGACTTGGCGGTCAGCGGCGCCTGGTTGATCACCATAATCTTCATCGGTTTCCCCCAGAAGTGTGCGTTTCTTTGTCCGCACTTCTTGAGTCGAGTATCGAGCCGCAAAGCCACGGACGCAAGTCTGTGATCTGCGCCTTTCCCTCAGCGCCAAATGCGGTAGTCTCTTGTCTGGCAGCTGTCAGGCCGCGCCAGAAAACGATGACGGCGCAAAGCCGGCACGCATGGGGAGGATGGATGATCAGGCTCAATGCGTCTGTGGTCCGCGCTATCGCTCTCGCGACAGTTTGCGTTGCAGCATCGCCAGGCAAGGCCGACGATTCCTTTTTCGAGAATCGGACAATCTTTCTGATCGTCAGCGGCGGCGGCGCCTATGACGCCTATGCGCGGCTCGCGTCGCGGCACTTGCCGCGTTTCATCAAGGGCGCCCCGAAAATTGTCGTCCAGAACTTTCCCGGCGGCGGTGGAATACGGGCCGCAAGTTATCTTTACAGAATTGCGCCAAAGGACGGATCGACGATTGGCGCCGTGCACGGCTCGGTCGTGACAGCGCCGGTGCTGCTGCCTGAACTCACCGATTTCGATACGAACAAGTTCGGCTGGATCGGCAACATCACCAAGGACGTCTACATAGGTTATGTAAATATCGACAGTCCCATCAAAAGCCTGTCCGATCTGAAGACGAAGGAAATGATCGCCGGCGCAACGGCGCTTGGCACGGCGGGCGTCGATATGGCGCTTATGGCAAGGGAAGTTTTTGGCCTGAAGGTGAAAGTTATCGCCGGCTACAAGAACAGTCAGGAAATCAAGCTCGCGATGGATCGTGGGGAAGTCCAGGGAACGATGGCGAGCGGCTGGTTCAGCCTCAAGCGTTCGAGCCTCTGGACAGATCAGAAGGTGCGCATCCTCTATCAATGGGGCTCGGAGAAAAATCCGGAGCTGAAAGATGTGCCCTTGTTCATGGACCTCACGACAAGCGATGCGCAGCGCGCGATGTTGAAGATCATGTCCATGCGCGAGGAAATTTCAAAACCCTATATGGCGCCGCCGAATATCCCTGCGGACCGCCTGAAGATCTATCGCGATGCGTTCCGCGCCATGGTCGCGGACAAGGATTTCATCGAGGAGGCGCGCAACCAGGCGTTGGATGTGGAAGCGCCCATGTCGGGCGAAGATTTGCAAACTCTGATTCAGCAGATCAACGCGACGCCCAAAGAGGTGAGTTCGTTCCTCGTGCGCATGCTGTCGGATTACAATCAGAAAAATTAGGCGGCGCTCGTTGCGTCTGTCTTCACGGGAGGGTCGCCTATGCAGATGTCAGCTGTTCCTTTTCGCCGCATTCTTGCGCGCGTCGCTTTTGCCGCCATGGCGTTCGCCACAATCGCATCCGGCCGCGCTGTCGCAGCCACGCAGGGCGACTATGTCGCGCTTCCCGGCGTGAAATTATGGGTCGTCGATACCGGCGGGACCGGCGACACGATCCTGCTGTTGCACCCGCGAACCGGAACATCCGAAATTTGGGAAGGTCAGATTTCCGCACTCGCCGCGGCGGGCTTCCGCGTGATCGCGCCCGACAAACCCGGCGCGGGCAAGAGCTCACTTCTGGCGGACGCCAAGGTGGTTCCCTATGTCGAGACGCTCGATGCGCTGGCCGATCATCTGAAGCTCGCGCGCTTCAATCTCGTGGGCGCTGCGGAGGGCGGCTACTTCGCTTTCGATTTCGCCGCATGGAAACCCGAGCGGGTGAAAAAGCTCGTGCTGGCTGCGACGGGGCTTGGCGTGCAGGTTGATGAAGAGGGGCGCAAGTTCCGTGAGAATGCCGCCATCCCGGGCTTCAGCAAGCTTCCTCCCGAGGTGCGCGAACTCAGCCCGACCTATCGGGGCTTCAATCCGGCGGGCGTGAAGCGCTGGCTCGAGATCGAGCACTCGGCTACGCCGGAAGGTGCTGCGCGTCCGCTGTTGCACACGCCCAACACCGTTGAAAAGCTCGCGACCCTTCAGATGCCGGTGCTCGTGCTGGCCGGCGATGTCGATCTGACGACGCCGTCGGGCGCAATTCGCCTTTGGACGAAACATCTGAAGAACAAGGAATTCAAGCTGATCCCTGAGGCAGGGCACGGTTTGATGTGGGAGCAGCCGGAGGCTTTCAACCGGGCGGTGCTCGATTTCCTGAAGCCGTAACCGGGCATGCACGGCGCCTGATCGCGCCGGGGAGTCCTTCAGTAAAACCCCGGCGCTCGGCAATGAAGTTGTTCAGACCTCAAGCAGCTTCAGGATCGGCGCGATATCGTCGACCTGTTCCAGATTAAGGAAGGCCTCGATCGCCCTGTCGACATTCGCGGCCGGCAGAATGTCGCCGACATTGCTGCGGAACTTGGCAAGGTAATCGTCAACCGTAATCGGGTTGCGACGCGTTCCACGGAAGTCGTCGATCTTGTGTTCCACGCTCCGGCCATCCTTCAGATGAATCACCACGCGGCCCTGCGAACGCAGGTAATCGGTGGCTTCCGGATCGGGCAGCGCGCGCACGACATCGGCCAGCGCGTTGATGCGCGGATCGCGGATCGCCTCTTCCGAATAGGCGTATTTATCCATCTTCCCGTGCACCAGCGCCTCCGCGATGGTGTGATAGATGCTGATGCGTCCGTGCCATGTGGTCAGCGGGCGGCGCTTCAACTCCGGCGGATTGCAAAGCGTCAGGAAAGACCGCTGCTTGATGTAGGCGTCGATGGACTCCACGTCCTCGGGCTTGATGTTGTATTTGTTCCGCAGCGTGATCGTCGCCTCGATGTGCGGCATCAGCGGATTGGCGACGGGGTAGAGTTTCGTCGCGATGTTTTCCGAAATCCACTCCTGCCCGAGTTCGGTTGTCACGCGCTCGTAATGGCGCTCGTCCTCGGTCTGCACGGTCGCGCGATACCAACCGAACTTGCCTTCAAAGACAGCGGTCGGGCCGGAGATGCCCACCTGCGCCAAGGCTGTCGCCTTGAAGGCGTTCACCGCCGCGAGACCCAGATGCAGGTTCTTGGTCGACGTGCCGTCTTCGAACGCAGCGGTCAGCATCGTCGACATCGAGCCTGCATGGCCCAGTGCGTGCACGATGGTGGTCTCATCGAGATCGCGCAATTTCGACAAGGCGCAAACACCGCCGAATGGACCGAACGATCCACTGGGATGAATGCTGTAGTCGAACCAGTGGCGGTTGGTCACGATCGACAGGCGGATCATGATCTCGCTGGCGACCAGAGAGGCTTCCATCAGTTTGGCGCCGCTGATCTTGCGTTGCTGGCTTTCGGGAAAGCAGACCGACATGGCGAGCCCGGTGGCGTGCATGGTTGTCGGCAGATAGGTGTCGTCGAATTCCATCGCCGAGGCCTGGATCCCGTTGAGGAAGGCCGCCGTCGTCACGGATGTCGAATCCTTGGAGCCGACCGGATTGGTCGTCCCGCCGCCTTCGGTCGCGGTCCACGCCTTGCGCGCGGCTTGCACAATTTTCAGATCCTTGGCCGCGACCATGACGCCGGTGAGGTCCATGGCGCGCAGCTTGGCGCCCTCGGTCACCGAGGCGGGGAGGTCGGCGAGGCTGGTGCGGCGCACCCAGTCGGCGATCTGGGAGGAGATGGTGCTCATCGGGCATCCTTCTTCGTGGGCGTCCGGGCGGCTGGCCTCAGGCGCTATGGGGTTGTTGTCCAGACGGAGTATAAAGCCACGGCAGGGTGGCCGTGCTGATGCAATCTGAGATGCGAATAATGCATCCTCGGCATGAAGCCCCCGCGTGCAGGGAGACGGCGGCGTTGATTAACGGACCAGCATTGCTCGGCTTCATCACCGTCGCCGAGGTGGGCAGCGTGCATGCGGCTGCGCGGCGGCTGAACATTTCGCAGACGGCCCTTACGCGCCGCTTGCAGCGGTTGGAGGCCGAATTGGGAACGCCGCTTTTCGTGCGCAGCGGCCAGCGGCTCTCCCTCAGCGCCCACGGAACACGGCTGTTCGCGCGCACCCGGCCGCATCTCGAGGGCCTGCTCGCCGCCGTGCGCGAGATGAAGGAGGAGGCTCGCTCCGGCAACGCCTCGGTGAGTTTCGGCTGCCTGCCGTCGGTGTCGCGCATTCTGCTCCCCGAAGTCGTGGGTGGATTTCTTCGGAAACGGCCGGAGACGCGGCTGAAGGTCTACGATTCCTCGGCCGACGAGGTGATCGGGCGGGTGATCGACAAGAGCGCCGACTTCGGCGTCAGCCTGTTGGGCATGGTGCCGTCCGAATTGAGCCAGGAATATCTGGGCGAGGATCCGCTGGTTCTGTTCGTGCATTGCGACCACCCGTTTGCAAAACGCGAATGGGTCGCGTGGAGCGACCTCATCGGCGAGCGGCTGATTGCGGGCGGCGGGCCGTCGGGCAACCGTTCGTTGGTCGAGAGCGTGCGCGCGCATATCGGCATCGAGCTCGAATGGCGCCATGAGGTGCAGCACATTCCAACCGCCATCGAATGGACCGGCGCGGGCGTCGCCCACACCATCGCCCCGCGGCTGATCGTGGGCGATCGCACGCCGGACAATGTCCGCAGCGTCGAAATCCGATCGCCCCAGATCTCGCGCGCCATCGGCATTCTGTGCCGTGCGGGGGAGAAGCTGTCGCCCGACGCCGACATGCTGAAGCGAATGATCGCCGCCATGTTGCGGCGCACACTCGCGCAAGGGCACGACGAGAGCGCCAAGCCAATGCCCTCCATCCATGTCACGCTGGGGGAAAGCGCGGCCAAGTTTTGATCGACACACGCTGATGCATGGAGTGCATTGAGACGAGCGCAGATTGCATTACGCCTCTTGAGTCGGTGTGTGCCCCTGTCAGCCAAAGAAATTGGGAGAATCGCATGAGGAAGGTTCTGGCCACGCGCCGCGCGGCGCTTGCCGCACTTGCAGCCGCGTCAGCCGCAGCCGGCATCGCGCCCGTGCGTGCGCAGACGGGGGGCCGGAAGGTGTTTCTCTTCGTCCACGGCGCCTATCATGGCGGCTGGTGCTGGCAGCGCGTCGTCAACATTCTGGAGGCCCAGGGCCACAAAGTGTATGCGCCCTCGCTCACCGGTAACGGCGACCGTGTGCATCTGCTCAGCAAGGACCTCACGCTCGACACGCAGATCGCCGATATCGTCAATCTTGCGAAATGGGAAGATATGAAGAACATCTGCCTCGTCGCGCATTCCTTCGGCGGCTGGCCGGCCTCGGGCGCGCTCGAGCAGATTCACGATCGTGTGGACTCGATCGTCTGGTTGGACGCGTTCAAGCCGAAGACCGGCGAGCGGCCTGTCGATTACATTTCCGAATTCAGCCGCAAGGCGATGGAAGAGGCGCTAACGCGTGGTGAAGCGGGCCGCACGCCGGCCAAGGCGAGCGTCTTTTCACGTGACGAGAAATCGTGGCCGTGGATCGAATCCAAGCTGACGCCGCAGCCAAACAACATTGTCTTCCAGCCGATCACGCTCACCGGCAAGCTCGAGACGATAGCCAAGAAGACATACATCCGCGCGCCGAAATACGAACAGGCAGCGTTCGACAAGGCGCTGGCCGAATGCCGCGCCAATTCGACGTGGAAGACATTGGTCAACGAAACATCAGGGCATGACGTGATGATCGATCAGCCCGAGTGGCTGGCGGAGATCATTCTGAAAGCCTCGTAAAATACAGCACGCGATGCCGATCGGGTCGTGAAAAGAATTTGAAGTGGAGGGGCGAATGTTGGGTCGAATTGCACGGGGACTTCGCCCGATCTATGCACAGGTGCTTGTCGCGATCGTCCTCGCGGTGATTGTCGGCATGGTCTGGCCCGAAGTTGGCCGTTCCATGAAACCCTTGGGCGACGGGTTCATCTCGCTCCTCAAGATCATGATCGGGCCGATCATCTTCACGACGGTGGTGACCGGGCTGACGCAGATCCGCGATCTCGGCCGCCTTGGCCGCGTGCTGGTGAAGGCCTTCGTCTATTTTGAAGTGGTCAGCACCATCGCGCTCGCGATCGGCATGGTGGCGACCAACCTTCTGGAACCCGGCGTCGGCATGCATGCCAGCCGAGAAATGACGCCCGCCGTCGCGGGCTTCCAGTCGAGCGCGGCGAAAGCCGGTGGGTTCGTCGAGTTTCTGCTTGCGATCATTCCCAAGACCTTTGTCAGTCCCTTCGCCGATGGCGAGATCCTGCAGATCCTGATCATCTCGGTCATGTTCGGCACCGCGACACTGCTCGTCGGCGACAAGGCCAAACAGGTCGTGTCTCTCGTCGGCGAAGTGCAGCGCATTTCGTTCCGCATGCTCGGCTTCATCATGTATCTCGCGC
>JANXTB010000027.1 GCA_025356415.1 Hyphomicrobiales bacterium | reverse complement strand
AGTCGGCGTCAGTTTGATCGAGGACACGCTGTTGACGACCGAGGCCGTATAGCTCGTCGTGCCGGAGGCGAAAGCCGGCGACAGGGTTCCCGAACTCGGCGCAAGGGAAGACAGAGTCGCAACATTGGACGCCGCAGCAGCGCGCGTCACCGTCAGCGTGTACGTCTGCGTCGTTGTTCCATCCTGCGCCGTAACGATGGTCGTGATCGTGTTCGACCCGACATTGAGCGCGATGGCGCCGGACGCGCTGCCGGACGCCACCGTTGTCCCGTTGACCGTCACGGTCGCGCTGGCGTCGGTGACGGTCGGCGTCAAAGTGATCGAGGACACGCTGTTGGCGACCGAGGCCGTGTAGCTCGTCGTGCCGGAGGCGAAAGTCGGCGACAGGGTTCCCGAACTCGGCGCAAGGGAAGACAGAGTCGCGACATTGGAGAGGGTCGTGCTGGCCGGCGTACACGTGAAATTATATGTCACGCTGGCAGTGACGCCGCTACCTACTGGATACCCTACTGATTGACCGGGATAGGTTTGATTAGTAAAAATTCTTGAGGCGGTGCGGTTGATCGTGACGGACGCGCTCCCCGAAATGCCGGCGCTCGAGCTCGCAACGTCAAGGAGCGTGGCAGTTCCGGCGGGATTCGTGTAGAGAAGGACAACCCTCGCGTAGGCATAGGCGGTTCCATTGTAACTGATATTCAGCGTATCACCTGCGTCAAACGGATTGACGTTTAACTGAAAATGGTCGGGCTTACCTGCAGCGTCGTAATAGACCGTGGTGTTCATGTCACCATTGTTCAAGGCTGTGCAGCCCTGCGAAATTGCAAAGGCTTCATTCGGCCCCAGCAAAACGGCAAAGCTCGCCAAAACCAGTAAGGCAAAGGTCACCGCGCGCTTGGACGCGCGTGTCAATCGCTGAAGAAGCGCAAGATTTCCCGACATCGCACAGGCCCTATTATCTTGCAGGAAAGTGACCTTCGACGCAGATGATCGGCAGGAGGATCAGATAGGGCGGCAGGGTTTGAATCTTGTCGGCAATCGTCCCCGCCTTCCCAACCGTGACGGATACCTGACCGGGCGATAAAATGGCGTCCATGCCGCCCAGAGGCACTTGTTTTTTGCCGGTGTTCTCAGGCGCATAAATCCCCGGCGTTCCCGCGGTTACGGCGTCGTACGTATTGGCCAACGTATATCCCGGCAGGGGACCGCTCACGACCGATTCTACCGGCACTTCGTCCTGCGCAAAGACTTGGACGTCGTCCGAACCGCCCGAAGTGGTGGCTCTCGCGGCATGGGTATGTTCCGGCAATGGAACAGAGACATCATACTGCCCTCCGGAATTCCCCCACGAAAAGTTGCCCAGTTTGGTGGTAGGGCCAAAGACCGTCCGCCCAGCCAGGTTCGGCAACCTGAAATGGGTTTTGTCGCCTCCATAAGTTGCGCCAATCACCCCGTATAGCTTCCCGTAATCGAGAATCGCCAAAATATCCCCATTGCAGACCATCCAACCGCGGGGTGCATAAGTGAACGCGACCCAAAGGACGGTTCCAATATAAAATTCCATAATTGCATCCTGAGCAAAGTAAATCGTAGTACAAAAAAAGCTGGCCGCAACCGCCGGCGCCGCGAAAATATTTCAAGAACAAGGGAAACCCGGAGACCGCAAAACTGCGCCGCTACTCCCCCCTCGCGGATCGATCCAACGCGACCCTCAGTCAGAAGAAAAAATCGATCGGAGCCGCAACACGTCGGCTGCGGCTCGCGTGACAAGATTGCGCCGCAGCGCCCACCCAGCTGACGCAGCGATAGCCCAGCTTGAACATGACCGCAAGGTTAAAGGTTCGGACGTCCAAAGCTTCTCAACAACGTTGCTGTTGGGCAAGAAAGCTCAAGACCGAACTGAGCGCCCCGGAAGTGAGCAAAAAGCCTGGACTGCCCCGGCGCCCAGCAAAGCGGCGCGCGTCGTCTCGCGCCGGGGATGGCAATGACGCCCCCCCCCCGCATTGCATCGCCCTCGCCCCGTCCCTATAGTCCGCGCCCGCGACGCAGGTTGGTTGCGGCGCCACACCAGACCCGGATTGAGACAATGCTAGAAGGCTTGCGACGCGGCTCGCAGAATTGGCTTGGGAAGACGATCATGACGATCTTCTTCGGCACCATGATCATCTCCTTCGCGATTTGGGGCATTGGCGATATTTTCCGGGGCATTGGCGTCAGCAATGTCGCCGAGGTCGGCTCCACGAGCATTCCCACGCAGGATTTCCGCAACGCCTACCAGACGCAGTTGCAGAACCTGCAGCGGCAGGCGCGGCGCGCCATCACCAATGAACAGGCGCGCGCCTATGGCCTCGACCGGCAGGTGCTCGGCCGCATGATCGCCGACGCCGCGCTCGACCAGAAGGTCGCGCAGCTCGGGCTCGCCATGTCGGACGACAATATCGCCCGCACGATTCTCGAAGACCCGGCTTTCAAGGGATCCGACGGACGTTTCGATCGCGCCCGCTTTAACGACATCCTGCGCGACAATGGCTATAATGAAATGAGTTTCGTGCGCGACCAGCGCAAAGTTTACCTGCGCCGCGAATTGGGCGACGCCATCTCGGGCTCCGTGCAGCCGCCGCAGGCGACCGTCGAGGCGATCCATCATTTCGCCAACGAAACCCGCTCGACCGAATATTTCGTGCTGACCGAGGCCGCCGCCGGCGATATTCCGGAGCCCTCGCAGGCCGATCTGCAGGCCTATTACGAGGCCCGGAAGACCAACTGGCGCGCGCCCGACTATCGCAAGGTCGTGATGTTGACGCTCACGCCGGAGAAACTGTCGGATCCCGCGAAAGTGTCCGACGCCGACGCCCGCGCACAATATGAGCGCATCAAGGGCGAGCGCTACGGCGAGGCGGAAACGCGCGAGCTGCAGCAGATCGTTTTCCCGAATGAAATCGACGCGAAGGCCGCCGATGACAAGATCAAGGCCGGCGCGTCCTTCGCCGACATTGCGAAAGAGCGCAACCTTGCCGATTCCGACATCAACCTCGGCACGGTGACAAAGCCGTCTGTCGCGGATCCGGCTGTGGCGCAGGCGGCTTTTGAAACGCCCACTGGCGAAGTCAGCGCGCCGGTAAAGAGCCGCTTCGGCTACACGCTCGTGCACGTCGGCGCGGTGAAGCCCGCCAATGTCCGCTCGTATGAGGAAGTCGCCGACCAGGTGAAGCGTGACATCGCGGTGTCGCGCGCCCGTTCAAGTCTTCAGCAAGTCCACGACAAGATTGAGGACGAGCGCTCGTCCGGCAAGACGCTGTCCGAGTCCGCCAAGACCGCGGGCTTCGATGTCACGACCATCGACGCCGTCGACCAGACGGGCCTCGACAAGAAGGGCGACAAAGTCCCTCTGGCAGAGCCCGAAGCTGTCCTTCGCGCCATTTTCGCGTCCGACATCGGCGTCGACAATGAAGCCGTGAACACGCGCGACAATGGTTATGTGTGGTTCGAGGTCGCGGGCATCGAACCCGCGCATGAGCGCAGCCTCGACGAGGTGAAGGACGAAGTCGCAAAGTCCTGGCGGGAGGATGAAACACGCCGCGCGCTCGCCGCCAAGGCGACCGAACTCGTGAAAGCCATCGACGGCGGCCAGAGCATTGAGGACGCGGCGAAAGCCAATGGCGGCCTCGAGGTGAAATCCTCATCCAGCGTGAAGCGCGGCGGCGCCGAGGGCCTGTCGCAAGGTCTTGTCGCGCAGGTGTTCAACACGGCTGTCGGCAAGGCGGGCTCTGCATCGGGCGAAGGCCTGTCGCGTATCGTCTTCAAGGTCAACGACAGCGTTGTGCCGCCGTTCGAGCCGGATTCGGAAGAGGCGAAGTCGATCGCGACCCAGCTCGCGACGACTTATTCGGACGACATCCTCAGCCAGTATCTCGGCAAGGTGCAGGCCGATCTCGGCGTCAAGATCAACGCGGGCGCGCTGAACCTGGCGATGGGCGGCGGCGAGGCCTATTGAGGCAGGGATCACATGTTCGAACCTTCCTTCGAGGCTTTTGAAGGCGCCTATGCGTCGGGACGGCCCGTGCTCGTCTCGACGAAACTCGTCGCCGATCTGGAGACGCCGGTTTCGGCCTTTCTGAAACTCTCGGCTGGCCGCGCGGGCAATGTTTTCCTGCTCGAATCGGTCGAGGGCGGCGCGGCGCGCGGACGTTATTCGATGATCGGTCTCGACCCCGACGTGATCTGGCGCGCCAATGGCGACAGGTCCGAAATCAACCGCCGCGCGCTGACCGACACGCAAGCCTTCGAGCCCTGCCCCGGCAAGCCGCTCGACACGCTTCGCGCCCTGATCTCCGAATCAGCCGTGCCGGATTTCGCGGGCCACGCGCTGCCTCCGATGGCGGCGGGCGTGTTCGGCTATCTTGGCTACGACATGGTGCGGCAGATGGAGCGGCTCGCGCCCGCCAAGGCCGATCCCATCGGCGTGCATGAAGCGGTGATGATCCGCCCGACGCTGATGGCGGTTTTCGATTCCGTGCGCGACGAACTCACCATCGTGACGCCCGTGCGCCCGCAGGCGGGCGTCACCGCGCGCGCGGCTTACGAGAGCGCGCAGGCGCGGCTCGATACGCTGGTCGCGGTGCTGGAGAGCCCGCTCGATCATGTGGCGCCCGTGGCCGATCCGCTGCTGCTCGCGCAGGAGCCGACGTCCAACACCAGCGAGAGCCGCTTTCTCGACATGGTCGCAAAGGCGAAGGACTACATCCGCGCGGGCGACATTTTTCAGGTCGTGCTGTCGCAGCGTTTCACGTCGCGTTTCGAGCTGCCGGCCTTCTCGCTCTATCGCGCGCTGCGCCGCGTGAACCCGGCGCCGTTCCTTTGCTATCTCGATTTCGGCGGCTTCCAGATCGTCTGCTCGAGCCCGGAAATCCTGGTGCGCGTGCGCGACGGCAAGGTCACGATCCGGCCCATCGCCGGCACCCGCTGGCGCGGCCAGACGCAGGCCGAGGACGAGGCGCTCGCCGCCGAATTGCTCGCCGATCCCAAGGAGCGCGCCGAACATCTCATGCTGCTCGATCTCGGCCGCAACGATGTCGGCCGCGTGTCGGAAATCGGCAGCGTCGAAGTGACGGAGAAATTCTTCATCGAGCGCTACAGCCACGTCATGCACATCGTCTCGAACGTCGAGGGCCGCATCGGCGCGGGCCACGACAATATCGATGCGCTCTGCGCGGGCTTTCCGGCAGGCACGGTGTCGGGCGCGCCCAAGGTGCGGGCGATGGAGATTATCGACGAACTCGAGACCGACAAGCGCGGCATCTACGGCGGCTGCATCGGCTATTTCGGCGCATCGGGCGAAATGGACACCTGCATCGTGCTGCGCACCGCGGTCATCAAGGACGGCCAGATGCATGCGCAGGCCGGCGCTGGGATCGTGTACGATTCAGACCCGGCGTCCGAACACCGCGAATGCGTGAACAAGGCGAAGGCGCTGTTCCGCGCGGCGGAAGAGGCGGTGCGCTTCGCCACCGGCGGCAAGCGCGGGCAATGAGGGGCAGGCCGTAACCCCTCACCCGGCTCGGTCCTTCGGCCCGAGCCCGCCCTCTCCCGCCGGGAGAGGGTTTCGCGCACGCTCAACCCGCCTTGACCTTGCGCGCGCAGCGTCCCAAGAAAGGGCTGATAAGGGTCCGCTATGTCCAAAGTCACGTTGATCGACAATTACGATAGCTTCACTTGGAACCTCGTGCACTACCTGGGCGCGCTTGGGGCAAAGGTCGATGTCGTTCGCAATGACGCCAAGACCGCCGACGAAATCCTTGCCGAAAAGCCCGACGCCATCGTGCTGTCGCCTGGTCCCTGCACGCCGAAAGAAGCCGGCGTCTGCCTCGACATCATCGCCAAGGCAGGCGGTCAGGTGCCAATCATGGGCGTGTGCCTCGGCCATCAGGCCATCGGTGACGCTTACGGTGGCGACGTGGTGCGCGCGCCCGCGCCGCTGCATGGCAAGACATCTGAAATCGCCCACACGGGCGAGACGCTGTTCCACGGCATCAACGGCCCGTTCAAAGCGACGCGCTATCACTCGCTCGTCGTCGAGCGCAGCACCCTGCCGGATGATCTGCATATCACCGCCGAGGCCGACGGCCTGATCATGGCGCTTTCGCACAAGTCCCACCCTGTGCATGGCGTGCAATTCCATCCCGAGAGCATCGCCTCCGAGCATGGCCATCTCATCTTCAAGAATTTCCTCGATCTCGCCGCGGCCTGGAACCGGCAATCGGGACGGAAAGCCTGAGCGGAGCAAATATGGACGCGTTCAAACCTCTCATCGGCAAGGTCGCGACCGGCGCAAGCCTGACGCGCGCCGAGGCTGAACTCGCCTTCGACAACATCCTCTCGGGCGAGGTGACGCCCTCGCAGATGGGCGGCTTCCTGATGGCGCTGCGCGTGCGCGGCGAAACCGTCGACGAGATCACCGGCGCCGTCACGGCGATGCGCCGCAAGATGGTGCGCGTCAAGGCGCCCGACGACGCGATCGATATCGTCGGCACCGGCGGCGACGGCGCGGGCACCTATAATGTCTCGACGCTCGCCTCGATCATCACCGCGGCCTGCGGCGTGCCTGTCGCCAAGCACGGCAACCGCGCGGCGTCGTCGAAATCTGGCGCCAGCGATGTGCTCGGGGCGCTGGGCGTTGGCATCGGCGTCACGCCGCAAGCGGTCGAGGCCTGCATTGCGGAAGCCAAGATCGGCTTCATGATGGCGCAGACGCATCACCTCGCGATGCGCCATGTCGGCCCGACCCGCGTCGAACTCGGCACCCGCACGATCTTCAACATTCTCGGGCCTCTTTCGAATCCCGCTGGCGTGAGGCGTCAGGTGCTCGGCGTGTTCTCGCAATCGTTGCTGCGTCCGATGGCTGAAGTGCTGCGCAATCTCGGCTCCGAGAAAGTCTGGCTCGCGTATGGCTCGGACGGGCTCGACGAACTCACCACCACCGGGCCGACGCATATCGTGTCGCTCGACAAAGGCGAGATTACATCCTTCACCGTCACGCCGGAAGACGCAGGCCTGCCGCGCGCCAGGCCCGACGATCTGAAGGGCGGCGATCCGGAATTCAATGCGCGCGCGCTGCGCGCCGTGCTGGCTGGCGAGAAGTCGCGCTATCGCGATATTGCTTTGCTGAATGCGGCGGCGGCGCTCGTCGTGGCTGGTCGCGCGAAGGATCTGCGCGAAGGCGTCACGCTCGGCGCGCTTGCGCTCGATGGCGGGGCCGCGAAGAAGACGCTCGACACGCTTGTAACCGTTTCCAACCGGGGCTGACCACTTATGGCCGACATTCTGCGCCAGATCGAAACCTACAAGCGCAAGGAAATCACCGAGGCGAAGGTGCGCATGCCGCTGCACGCGCTGGAGCGCAAGATCAACGAGCAGACTCCGACGCGCGGTTTCGTCAAGGCGATCGAGGAAAAGCTCGGCGCCAACCAGATTGCGCTCATCGCGGAAATCAAGAAGGCCAGCCCGTCAAAAGGCCTGATCCGCGCCGACTTCGATCCGGCAGCGCTGGCCCGCGCTTATGAAAAAGGCGGCGCCGCCTGCATGTCGGTTCTCACCGACGAGCCGTCGTTTCAAGGCAAGCCCGAATATCTCACCGCCGCGCGCAATGCGACGCGAATCCCGGTGCTGCGCAAGGACTTCATGTACGACCCCTATCAGGTCTATGAGGCGCGCGCCTGGGGCGCCGATTGCATCCTGCTGATCATGGCGGCGATCTCGGATGAGGACGCGCGCACGCTGAATAAAGTCGCGCATGACTTGCACATGGACGTGCTTGTTGAAGTTCATGATGAAGATGAACTGAAGCGCGCGCTGCCGTTAGAGACACGCCTCATCGGCGTCAATAACCGCGACCTGCGCACCTTCAAGACCTCGCTCGATGTCTCCGAGCGCCTGTCGAAACTCGTGCCGGAAGACCGCATCATCGTCGGTGAAAGCGGCATCGGCTCGCATGAAGACGCGCTGCGTCTGGTGCGTTCCGGCATTGGCGCTTTCCTGGTCGGCGAGAGCTTGATGCGTCAGGACGACGTGGTGCGCGCGACGCATGATCTGCTGCACGGCCCCGCGCTCGAGGCGCGCCATTGATGAGCAAGCTGTCGCACATCACGGCGTCTGGCGAAGCGCATATGGTCGATGTGTCGCAGAAGGCCGTCACGACGCGCGTCGCGACGGCTGAAGGCCGCATCGTGATGAAGCCCGAGACGCTGGCGCTCTGCCTGTCGGGCGACGCCAAGAAGGGCGATGTGCTGGGCACGGCGCGCATCGCCGGCATCATGGCGGCGAAGAAAACGCATGAGCTGATCCCGCTCTGCCATCCGCTGCTGATCAGCAAGGTCACTGTCGATCTGACGGCTGACGAGTCCCTGCCCGGCGTGCGCGTCACCGCGAGCGTGAAAGTCGGCGGCCAGACCGGAGTCGAGATGGAAGCGCTGACCGCCGTCAGCGTCGCGCTGCTGACGGTTTATGACATGCTGAAAGCGGTCGACCGCTTCATGACGATCGAGGCCATCGGCCTTGTCGAAAAGACCGGCGGCAAATCCGGCGATTGGCGCCGGGACGAGCCTTGAGCCGCGCGCCGCTTCTACCAGTTTCCGACGCGCTCGCGCGCGTCCTCGACAGCGCGCGCGATCCGCTTCCCGCAGAGATGGTTCCCCTCGCGCAGGCGCGCGGCCGCACGCTGGCGCAGGACGTCGCGGCGCTGCGCACGCAACCGCCCTTCCCCGCCTCGGCCATGGATGGCT
>JANXTB010000009.1 GCA_025356415.1 Hyphomicrobiales bacterium | reverse complement strand
GCCTTGATTCCGGACAGCCGCGAAATGATCCGTGTTCGAGAATGCTTCGATGGAGCTCAGCTCGGGATCAGTATCGTTGGTGGTGATGAAGGTAACAACCTCGCCAGTCTTTCCTGAAACGCAGCGATGTTCGATCGCAGCATTTCTGTTGGCTGACAGGTCAGCATGCCACACTGGATTCGGCTCGGCCAAGATTCCCTTCCAACCGTATTTGCTTTCCAGCAGCCAGGTATTGCTGTTCTTCAATCCATTTGTTGCCCCGAATTCAACAAAGAAGCCGTCACGCTTCTCGTCGAGTTCGAAGCAGACCCAAAGGTCCTGCATGATTTGTGAACGCGAAAGATGTCGCTTGGCCAGACAATAGCTCACAAAGCGGATGTCGTCCTGGAGCAGGAGATCATGGACTTCGGGACGGTCTAGCCTCACAGCGTTGAAAAGGAGCTTTTGCACGGCCTTGTTGGTGGCGCCTTTGCTGCAAACAGCGGCGACACTTCGTAACACGATGTTCCTTCCGATTGCCAAGGCCGCTCCCTTTACTTTGATTGATCGTGTTTTGTGCATCTAAGCGTGGCTGAAAGCAGTATGCAACTGCCGTGTTGTTTCATGATAAATTATGGCTCATCCGGACTCGCCAGGCGAAGCTGAAGCTTTGGCAACTACATTTCCAGACGTGGGGAACCAGATTCTCGCGATCCAACGGTTAACTCCGAGGCTTGATTTCGGACAGGTCCGCCGACCACAGCTGATCAACCTGTGGTACATGTCTGACGCCGCTCGCCGGCGACGTGTTTGGACGGGAAAATGAAACGTAACAGCTTTTCTGAAATCGAAGTTGCTGCGCGAGACATGAGGCTCATCTCGACGGACATATTCGATACGTTGCTCCTCAGGACGGGCCGGTCGGAGAGGTCCCGTATCTTCTGTGGCGAGAAATTATTCTCAGAGCTTCTGGCGAGAAAAGGCTTTGCCGTTCCGGCCGACTTGCTGGTCGATGCGCGATTGGTGTCTCAGCGGCTGGCGTTTCGCGCCTTGTCGGTTGGCGGGATCGCAGGCGAGGTGCTTCTCCGGGATATTCTGGCGCGCCAACTCGCCATGCTCGGCTTGCCGGCGTCTCTTGTCGAAGAGCGCCTTAACATTGAAATCCAGGTTGAAAAGCAATCTTTGACGGCCAACGTCGCGCTTGCCGACATGCTTCGGTCGCTGCGCAGTGGCGGGAAGCGCGTAGTTGCGATCAGCGATACAACCCTGCCTCGCACGGCGGTCGAGGAACTGATCACGCATTTCCACGGTGATGATATTCTGGATTGCATCTACACCAGCGCCGATCATCAGCTGACAAAGCGTGATCGGGGTCTATTCACTGCGGTATCCGAAATCGAGCGCGTGCCACCCAGCGCGCTTCTTCACATTGGCGACGACGCAACCGCCGACGTTCGTGCGCCGAATTCGATCGGCGTCAGAGCGGTTCATCTCCCGCGTCCGCGGTACCGGACAATGCTTCGTTTGAGCAACGGCGCGCTTTCGGAGAGCCGGCGAATTGCCCGGAGAGGGCGCCGCAAATTAAAAATATCCCGGCGTCATGAGCCGACTGCACGAGCGTTCGGCGAGGCTGTACTTGGTCCGATCGTGGCGCAGTTCTGTGTCTTGACCTGGCTCTATGCGACACAGGCCGCCGCAGGGCAGGGCGCCGCCTTGTTGTTCTGCGCTCGGGGCGGGATCGGAATTCGTGAGGCTTTTGAACGCGTTTTAAAGAAGCTTTCTCTGCAGCTCGACATGCCACGTGAAAACCTGATGGTATCACGTCTTGTGGCGGCCAGAGGAGCGACGCTCGCGCGAAGCGTGTCTGCCGCCGAGGAACTGGAAAGCGAGTTTCGGGATGGGCTGCTATCCGATGTGGCGAAGGCGCTCGGGGGAGGCGACTACGCGCTCGGCGCCGAGTGGAGCCAACCTTTTTCCGCGCAGAAGTTCTTGGACATGCTGTTCTCGAGCTCGGGCGCACCGGTGCTGGCCGATATAGAAGCCCAGCACGCGCTGTTCACGCGACACCTGCACGAAGTCACCCGTGGAGCTTCCCGGATCGTGCTGTGCGACACCGGGCTTTACGGCAGCACGCAACGGTTGCTGACAAGCGCATTTCCGCAGACGAGACTGGAAACCGTCCAGTTTGCGAGATCCAATTACAAGGGACTGAGTGAAGAGCATTTCACAAAGGTGACGGGTCTCTTCGTTCAGGACAGCTTTTATAATCCGGCCGACATCCATTCATGCGTCTTGAGATATTGGCATCTGATCGAACGGCTTTTTGAGCCTTCTGTTCAATCCGTTCGCAGCTTTTGCGAGGACGCATCTGGCCAGGTCAGCGCGAATTGCGGCGACATTCGATATGGAAAGCTGGATCCCGCAGCTGGGAATGACCTGCTCTCCGGTGCGCTTCAATATATCGAATCTTTGCCGGAGCGCGGCGGAGCCATTGTGTTTCGGGATGCGGAAGTTGCCTGGGTCAGGCTGAAGAGGGCGATCACAAATCCGGTTGAAGCCGAGATCGAATATCTGGGGACCGGTACGCGCTCGGTAGATTTTGGAAGGCCCGGAACAGTCGACGTGATGACGCTGGCGCCGGCCACGACGTTCAGCAAGTTGAAAATGATCAATCATAATCTTTGGCGAGAGGGCGCCATCGTCCGTGAATTCCCGCTCCTAAAGCATGCACTCTTGCCAGCTTTGGGCGCCGCCTTGTCCATACGGGGAGCGATGAAACGGCGTAACCGGCGGTAACTGTTCGCGCGCAGCTGAGAGATAACGCGTGATCTGCGGCTATTGAAAGCCGGCTTGGTTCGAACCGAGCAGTGCGCCTTTCCGCCGCATTTTTTGCGCGGAACGATAAACCTCAAGGTACTCGTCGGTGACGCGCTCGATGACAAGATCACGCGATCCGGAATAAGCGCGCTCCGCCCATTTTTGCCGCTCTTCTGGCGATGTGGTCAGCCTTACCAACGCCGTCGCAAGCTCATCAGGATTACCCGGGGGGACGAGGATGCCCGCCTCTCCATTTCGTAATAGCTCCGGGGTTCCGCCAACAGCGGTCGCAACGACGGGGAGCCCGGCGTAAAGAGCTTCCGCAACCGCAAGGCTGCACGGATCTGCATAGGAAGCCAGGACGAAGATATCTGCCTGCTGCAGGATTGGGCTCGCCGAGGGAGCCGATCCCAGGAACCGGACGCTGTCAGCCACGCCGAGATCGTGCGCAAGGTTCGTCATCTTCTGCCGGTCGGGACCGTCTCCGACAATATTCAAGATCCATTCAGGAGACACACGAAGCACCTTGGCGAAGGCGGTCAGCAGATCTCCGACGCCCTTCCTTTGATGGATGCCACAGACGGTCGTGATGTTGGGGCGATCGAGCACGAACGATGACGCGTTCGGCAGCCATGTTTCGCGTGGAGCGCCATTAGGGCCATTGATAACGACATCAACACGGTTTGCGTCAAACCCGCGCGCGACCAGCGCCGTTTTTTCAGCTTGGCTGACGGCCACCACGCGGTCGCCGAGCCTCATCAGAAATGAGTGCTTGTCAAAACTGTTGTGCACGGTGGTGACGAGAGCGACATGCTGAAGACGCGTAATGAGATACGCAAGGACAGTTCCCGACATCATGTGCGCATGTATGACGTCGGGCTTTGCGCGCTTGACAAGAGAGCTGATGCTGGCGAGCGCTTTCACAGCGCTGGACGGATGTCGCAAACTTTGTTCGATGTTTGCAAGCTGGACACCATGGGCCGTGAGAAGCGGTTCATATTCTCCACCGCCGCTTGCGTAGATAACGCTGTGACCCAGATAAGCCTGACGGCAGGCAAGATCTATGGCTACGTGAGCGTTACCGTGACCGTGCTTGCAATGATTCAGAAGATGCACGATCCGCAATGCTCGTCTCCAGCGCGCTAGCCGCTTTGGCCACAATCCCTGGCCCGACCAGTGCTTGGCCCGGCTCTCACGAGTGATTTTTCAGATTATATTGTTTGCACCGCACACGGAAGAGGCGACCCGTGCGCACGGTGAATGAGCGCCGCCACCGCTCCAACCCTTTAGGTCTTTTTTGCGACGCGTGCGTCGAAGCGCTCGACATCCACAAGCAAGCTATGCGCCTCGAAAAGGCCACACGAGCGCCCTGCGAAGGTTCCGGTTGAAGCACCTGCTACGGCTTGCCGATTCACGGGAGACGAGACATGGCGGATCTTAATCTGACTGGTTACAAGCTGACTTTTGCTGACGAGTTCAACGATAGAAGCATCTCCTACGACGGATCGGGAGCGACATGGGCTGACTCCCGCGTTGAATGGCGGATGGCGGACGGCAAGTCAGACATCGGATTCGGCATGTCCTCTTTTGTCGATGCTCAATCCGGCTACGATCCGTTCTCGGTAGGGGGAGGCGCTCTCACGATCACTGCTGTCCCGGACCGGACAGCGTTCGGATACCCCGGGGCCTGGGAGTCGGGGCTGATCACCACCCAAGGCAACTTTTCCCAAAAATACGGTTACTTCGAAATGCGCGCTGACCTGAGCAACAGCGCCGGCGCATGGGACGCGTTCTGGCTGTTACCAAACCAGCAGAAGTTGAACCCAAGTTCCACAAGCGGCTGGCAAGAGCTTGACGTGGTCGAGCACTACGGCGTCTCGGCGCCATCGACTTTCCGCTGGATCCATACGACGGAAGATCACCCCGATCCCAACGCCAGCCTTCAGGTTTATTCGACGAACCCGGAACAGGCGGCTGGATACCACACGTACGGAATGGACTGGCAGGCCGACAAGATCTCCTTCTACTTTGACGGCAAGTTCATGGGTGCGCAAAACACGCCAAGCGACATGCATGATCCGATGTACCTCCTTGCCAATCTGGCGGTCACAGCCAACGATTTGCCGGCATCGACGACCGTGCTGGACTCGATGAAGATCGATTACGTTCGCGCGTTCTCTGCCGACCCAAACGCGACCGCCATTTCGCATCAGAGCGTTTCCGCCCCCGATGGACAGGATCCTGGATTGTACGGGGCCACGACTGCAGGCCAGGCGACGAGCCCAGCAGTGGCTATGGCTCCGCTTCCTGCGGCTACCCTCACAGTCAGCCCGACACTGGCGCCGGCAGTGGCTTCAATCTCGCCCGTCGACACTCAGGCCCCTGCGACAAATTCAATCCAGCATGAAGAAGCATCCATTCAAGTTCCTGCCGCACCGGCGGATGCGGTTCAAACAACTGCGGCCAATCATTCAAACTCTGCCAGCGAGCCAGCGGGGCAGGAGTCGCTCCAGACGAGTGCGGGTGAGGTGACGGCCCAAGCTGAAGTTCAAGTAACCGAGACAGGTGGCGTGCCGCTTATTTCTGCCCTGCATGAAGCGGAGCCATTGGTCGCCCAAGGGGTGGACGTATCGCAGTCGCCGGCGACATCCGCGCCGTCTTCATCGGCCCAAGTCGCTCTGGAGCACAACCTGAACCTGGTCCTTAGCGGGGATCAGTATGATGGCGCGCCGATCGCTCGAGTGAGTGTCGACGGACATGTAGTGGGGGAGTACGCAGTCGCGGCGAGCCATAAGATGGGTGAATGGCAGAGCATCTCGATAGCTGGCGACCAATGGTTGGATGGCGGTGAGCATTCGTTGAATGTCATGTTCGTTAATGACAAATGGGATGGAACGCCCGATACGGACCGGAATCTCTGGTTCCGTTCGGCGCAATTCAATGCCGATCACTCGACCGGGGACGACTTGTGGCTGAATGGGCACGGCAATTTCACGACCTTTGTTTTTAAAGGAGATCTGCCTGCCGGTGATAATAGTGCGAATGCCATTGAACCCGCACTCATTATAGAGCCGCTGCAAGACCAAGCAGCTGATCAATATACTGGCAACCATCATTGGACCGTTTGATCACGCCCGTAATATCAGATAGGGTTAATTGAAAATTAACTAATGTTTGTGAATGGAGCGGCGTTGAAATCAAAGATGCGGTACTATTGTCGTTCTGCTGCACCTACGCTTTAGGAGCTTGTGGAATGGCTAAGTTAGAGATTGACCTCAATAGCATCACAGATCTCGCACGTCGCGACTTTGTTGCGAAGTGCGGAAAGTTTGCGGCGGTGACGCCTCCGGCCGTAACTTATCTCCTGTCGACAACCCTTTCATCGGGCGCCATTGCCGCTTCGAGTAAAGGCAATAACGGGTTTGGCAATGGAAGCGGCGATGGCGTCCCAGGAAACTCTGGTTTCCAGGACAGCAATCGTTGAATCACTAGCGTGACCTTCGATCTTGTGAGGCAGGCTGCGGATGTAGTTGGCCGCACATTTGGCGACGAGACGATCCTGTATAAGCGACAGGGCAGGCGTCTCTATCGCCTCAACATGACGGCGACGCTTCTCTGGAAATTTTTTGAAGCGTCTCCGTTTCGCTCGCGGCAAGAAATCCTCGATCTGGCCGAATTGGCCAGCCAAACGGCTACCGTGATCGAGACCGTCGCGTATTGGCTGCAGGAAGGTCTGCTGGTCGAGCATCGCGGCGAGACGATCGTCTCCAGATTTGCTGTTGGTCCCCTCTGCATCCAAATTGAATCGGACGCAGTGATCGCCGCGGATCTCGCGATCGTGCATGGCGGATTTCCTGCCTGGGATACAGAGGTAGATTATCTCGCGTGCAGCATCGCGGTTGAGGACGAAAAATATAAACTGGTGGTCGGCGCCGAAGAGCAAATCCGGTCAGCTGAAGAGATAGTACCTGCTTTCAAAGCTGAACTGACAACCGCTTTGTTGGCCAGCAATTTTAATGTCGCTCTCCACTGCGCCACGCTCGTTAGAAACGGACGCGCGCTGCTTCTTTGTGGCGCGCCTGGCGCCGGAAAAACCACCTTGGCGCTAGGGCTAGCCGCGTCGACTTTTGAACTGCATGGGGACGACATCTCTCTCGTTGATGGGCAGGGAAGGGTGAGCGGTATGGCATTTCCTGCCGTGGTGAAAAGTAAGAGCTGGGAGCTTCTCTCCACCCGTTACGCGAATTTGGCGACCAGCAAAACCCACACGCGTCCGGATCTGCAGCAAGTCAAATACTTGCCGGTAGGGGCTGGAGCGTCCCATTACGTGCCGGTTTCAGACGTGCTGTTTCTTGAACGCGCTTCGGTCCCTTCGCCGCGGCGCGAAACAATCGACCCAGCGGAGGCCTTTCTGATGCTGATTTCGGAAGCCGCAGGTCCACGCGACGTGCTCTCGGTAGCCGGGTTTGAGAGCTTGTCCCGCCTGGTTCAGTGTGCGCGCGCGGGGCGACTGATTTATCAAGACTTGACGGAAGCTGTCGCTTTTATTG
>JANXTB010000043.1 GCA_025356415.1 Hyphomicrobiales bacterium | reverse complement strand
GATGGCCTTGCGCTGCAGCGTGTCGATGAGGGCGGCTTCATCCACGATCGGCCCGCGCGACGTGTTGAGAAAAATCGCATCTGGACGCATCAACGCGAATTCCTTAGCGCCGACGAGTCCGCGCGTGCGGTCCGACAGCACGAGATGCACCGAGACAATGTCGGAGCGCGAGAAAAGCTCTTCCTTCGTCACCAGTTCCGCGCCGCCCGCAGCCGCTTTTTCAGCCGTGAGATTCTGGCTCCACGCGATGATCTTCATTCCGAACGCCTGGCCGATCTTCGCCACCGCCGACCCGAGCTTGCCGAAGCCCACAAGCCCGAGTGTGCGGTCGATGAGGCGCATGCCGAGCGTCTCCTGCCAGCGGCCTTCGCGCATTATGCGGTCTTCGTATGGGATGTTGCGCGCCGCCGCGAGGATCAGCGCCCATGTGAGTTCGAGCGTGGTGGCGGCTGCGTGCTGATTGCTCGTGTGGGTAACGAGAATGCCGTGCTCGCGCGCTGCTTCCGAGTCGAGCCCACGGTTGCGCGCGCCGGTCGAGACGATGAATTTCAGGTTGGGCAGGCGTTCGATCAGCTTGCGGCCGAACGGCATGCGCTCGCGCATCACGATCACCATCTCGAAAGGCGCCAGCGCGACAGCGGCCTCATCAGGCGTCATGTTGCGAGTGAAGACCGTGATCTCGCATTTCTCTTTCACGCGCGACCAGTCTGCCAGCGACAGGGCGAGGTTCTGGTAATCGTCGAGAATGGCGAGACGCATCTTCTGGCTCATGGGGTTCCTCCGTTTGCGCGCCAGTCTAGGGAGCGGGCGCGTGGGCGGCAACAGCTCAGATGCATGGAATTGTGCTTGCACCCAGATTAGTGAAATGCTTGCATGTCGCCAAATCCGGCCCGGGCCGGGGGGAGACTGGCTCGCATGAACGCGCGTATCGACTTTCTGGGCCTCCAGGCCTTTCTCGCCATCGCCGAGCGCGGCTCGTTCCAGCGCGCGGCGGCGCAGCTGAACCTGTCGCAGACCGCGCTGTCGCATCGAATGAAAAAGCTTGAGCAGGATCTCGGCTTGAAGCTGTTCGTGCGCACGACGCGGCAGGTGACGCTCACGGATGCGGGCGCGCAATTGCTTCCCAATGCGCAGCGCATGGTGGGCGAGCTCGCGGCGTCGTTCGAGGATTTGCGCCAGAAGGGCCGCGAGAAGCAGGAGCGCATCGCGGTGTGCTTCCTGCCTACGCTTGCAGTTCATTATCTGCCTGCGCTGCTGCGGGAATTTTGCGCCACGCATCCGGCGGTGTCGGTTCGCATTTATGATAATTCCGCGACCGAGATTTGCGATCTCGTGCGCAACGGCACGGCGGAATTCGGACTGACGCTGTCGTCCGACACGCATCCCGATCTTGAAGTGAAGCCGTTGATGAAAGAGCCCTTCGTGCTGCTGTGCCCGAAGACGCACGCCGTCGCCAAGGGGGGCCAAGTGAACTGGAGCGACCTCGCCGGCATTCCGCTCGTGCGCACGAGCCGGCAGGCGGGCAATCGCCTGCTGATCGACGATGCGCTCGGGCCGCGCCGCGACCAGCTCGACTGGCGCTGGGAGGTGCTGCATATCGCGACCGCCGCCAGCATCGCGCGCTCGGGCGTTGGCCTCACCGTGGTGCCGCGCCTCGCCATCGACGGCATCGACATGGCGGGGCTGGTCGCGCTGCCGCTCAACAATCCCGGCGTCACCCGCACCATTGGCATATTGTCGTCGCGCGAGCGGCCTTTGAGCCCGACCGCGGAGGCGTTTCGCGCGCTGGTCGAGCGCATGGTGAAGGCGGATTCGCTGGCGCGCGCCAAGCCCGCGGTTCCGCGCTTGCGGCGGGCCTGAACGGCGCTCATCAATGGGCGTAAAGCCCTCATTTGCGTTGGACGCCGACCCGTCGCATGGTCGCCTCGACGATGACAACCAAGAAGAGTTTCGGGATGAAGATCGCATTGATCGGCTACGGCGAAGTGGGCCAGATTTTCGCGCGCGAATTGCTCGCCGGCGGCGCCAAGGAGCTGCGCGCTTACGATGTTCTGTTTCGTGATGCGGCGCGCAGCGAAAGCCATCGCGCGGCTGCGGCGCGAGACGGCGTCAAGATCGCCGCGACCGCGCGCGAGGCAGCTGACGGCGCCGATGTCGTGATCTCCGCCGTCACCGCAGCGTCGGTGAAGGATGTCGCGGGCGAAGCCGCAAGTTATCTCGTTGCGCGCCAGTATTTCTTCGACGTCAATTCCGCCTCGCCCGGCACCAAGACGCAGGCTGCGAAAATGGTCGCGCCGTCGGGCGCTTTTTATGTCGAGGGCGCCGTCATGGCGCCGGTGCCGGGGCCGGGCATCAAGGTGCAAATTCTGGGCGGTGGGCCGAAGGCTGAAGAACTCGCGCCGAAACTCAATGCGCTCGGCATGAACATCCGCCCTGTCGCCAGCGAATATGGCCGCGCTTCGGCGATGAAACTTTGCCGCTCGATCATGATCAAGGGGATCGAGGCGCTGATCGTCGATTGCGCGAAGGCCGCGAAAGGCTGGAACGTTGAGGATGAAGTCTTCGGCTCGCTCGACGCCAGTTATCCGTCGATCGACTGGCGCAAGCTCTCGGTCGACATGGCCGGCCGCGTGCGCCAGCATGGCGTGCGGCGCGGCGCGGAAATGCGCGAGGCTGCGATGATGGTCGAGGATCTCGGCATGCACAATGAGTTGGAACTGGCGGTTGCGGGCGCGCAAGAGCGCGGCGCCGGCAAAGCCGGTCTTTAAGGAGAACATTAGTGACTGATTTTACGCCGACGATTCCCGGCCCCGATCCGCACACCAAGACGCCGAAATTCAAGCTGCCGCCGAAAAGCTGCGACGCGCATTGCCATATCTTCGGGCCGGGCTCGAAATATCCATATGCGCCCGACCGCACCTACACGCCGCCGGATGCGCCGCTTGAGACGTTTCGCAAGCTGCATGCGATTCTGGGCGTCGAGCGCGCGGTGATCGTCAACGCGAGCGCGCATGGGACGGACAATCGCGTGGCGCTGGACGCCAT
>JANXTB010000403.1 GCA_025356415.1 Hyphomicrobiales bacterium | reverse complement strand
CATCGCCGAACCGTCGGCGTTCTTCAGCATGCCCTTGGTAATCATGCGCATGAGGTAGGAATCATGTTCGTCGGTCCAGGCGTTGGCCGCGACATCGACCGTACCCTGCGACAGCGCGAGCACGGCGTTCTCGTGGCTGCCCGTGAACACGACCTTGCGGAAATAGACGTCCGGATCGATGCCCTTCTGGTCGAGCGTGAAGCGCGGCACGTTGTTGCCCGACGTCGAGTTCGGATCGACGAGGCCGAGGTTCTTGCCCTTGAGGTCCTCGAGCGTCTTGTAGGGGCTGTCCTTCTTCACGTAAAAGACAGAGTAATAGCCCTTCGAGCCGTCGGCGTTCACGTCGATGCCGAAAGCGTCAATCTTGACGCCGGTGATCAGGGCGCGCGCGAAGGAAGCCGAGCCGTAGCTCGCAATGTGGATGTTGCCGGCGCGCTGGCCTTCGATCACCGCTGCGTAATCGTTGGCGACGCGCAGGCTCACCTTCACGCCGAGCTGGCGGGAGAGATAGTCGGCAAAGGGCGTGTAGCGCTCGATCACGCCCGACGCGTTTTCGGCCGGAATGATCGCGAAGGTCAACTCGGGATATTTCGCCTTCCATTCCTGCGCGGACGCGCCGAGCGTGGATGCAAGGAGCAGGGCGCTGGCGCCGAGCATGATGTTTCTGCGGTTCGTCATGACAATCTCCGTTTGTAAAATAGATCAGGCCGCGGCGGCCGCTGTTTTTCCTGGCAGGGGCTGATGCTGCGCAGCAGCTTCCATCACTTCTCCGGCCTCCAGGCCGTAGAGTTCACGCGCGACGCTCTCGGTGAGGTTGGCGGGCGTGGAGTCGAAAACCACCATTCCAGCCGACATGCCGACCAGCCGGTCGCAATACGTCCGCGCCAGATCGAGCGAATGCAGGTTGCACAGGATGGTGATGCCGAAATGCTTGTTGATGCGCAGCAGCGCATCCATCACAGCCTTTGTGTTGCGCGGATCGAGCGAGGCGATCGGCTCGTCGGCGAGAATGACGTCGGGTTCCTGCACCAGCGCGCGGCAGATTGCGACACGCTGCTGCTGGCCGCCCGAGAGCTGGTCGACACGCTGGGACGCGAGGCCCGCCATGTCGAATTGTTCCAGTGCGGCAAGCGCAATCGCCTTGTCGGCATCGCTCCAGATGTTGAGCAGCGAGCGCACATGCGAGGCATGCGCCAGCCGGCCGGTGAGCACATTCGTCAGCACGTCCATGCGTCCGACGAGATTGAATTGCTGAAAGATCATCGCGCAGGATCGTCGCCAGAGACGCAGATCGGCGCCGCGCAACGCGCTGACGTCGCGGCCCTTGAAGGCGATGCTGCCGGACGTCGGGTCGGAGAGGCGGTTGATCATCCGCAGCAGCGTCGACTTGCCGGCGCCCGAGCGGCCGATCACGCCCACGAACGAGCCGGGCTCGATCTGCAGCGAGACGTTGCGGACGGCGACAGCGGCGCCGAATTGCTTGGTGAGGCCTTCGATTTTCAGCATGGATGCCCTCGTCGATCAGCCTCACCATCTAAAGGCCGTGCGCGACACTTGCGTGACAGGCGCCGCGCGTCGCGCCGGCCTGTGGATGACATCGTCATGCAAGTGTCATGGAGGCCGATTAGCCCTGCCTTCAAAGAAGGAAAACGGCATGCTGACCATCGCCTCGGGATCTGTGCTGACGCCGCAAGGTTTCGCCCGCATGGATGTCTCCATCGCCGAAGGCGTGATCCTTGAGACGGCTGGTCCGGGACGGCGTCTCGACGCGTCAGGCCTCATGGTCCTGCCGGGGCTCATCGACATTCATGGCGATGCGTTCGAGCGGCAGATCATGCCGCGCCCCGGCGTCTCCTTCGATTTGCGCACGGCTCTGGCCGACACCGACCGGCAATTGATCGCCAACGGAATCACGACCGCGTGCCACGGCGTCACATCATCGTGGGAGCCTGGATTACGCGGCATCGAGACTGCGCGCGGGCTCATCCGCGCGATCGCGCGTCTGCGCGGGCGCACCGCATGCGACATGCGCCTTCATCTGCGACACGAGACTTTCAATCTCGCGGCTGTTGAAGAAACCCTGGGCTGGATTAGCGAAGGCTACATCGACGCCTTGGCCTTCAACGACCACATGCGCGGCATCGTGCTGGGCAAAACCATCAAGGCGAGCAAGCTGAAGACTATGGTTGAGCGATCCGGCTTGAGCGAGCCCGATTTCATGGCGCTTGTCGAACGCGTCCTGTCGCGCGAGTCGGAAATCGCCGCGTCATTGGAGCGGCTCGCGGCCTGCGCCCAAGCGCGGGGTGTGCCGCTGCTCTCACATGATGACCGCAATCTGGGAGACCGCGCGGCGTTCCGGATGCTCGGGTGCCGTATCAGCGAGTTTCCGATGAGCCACGACGTTGCGCGCGACGCAATCGAAGCCGGTGAACGCACAGTGTTTGGCGCGCCCAACGTTCTGCGCGGCGGCAGTCACATCGGTTGCCCGTCCGCCGCCGACATGGCGGCTGACGGGGTCTGTTCCATCCTGTCGTCGGATTATTATTATCCCGCGATGCTGGCGGCGCCTTTCAGGCTTGCCGCGGATGCGCGCATGCCGCTCGAAGAGGGGTGGCGGCTGGTTTCCGCCAATCCAGCTGCGGCGCTGGGGCTGCGCGACCGCGGCGAAATCGCGCCGGGCCTGCGGGCCGACATCGTGCTCGTGGATCCGCAGCCAGAGGGTCCGCGTCTGGTCGCCACGATCTGCGGCGGCAAGATCGCATGGCTCAACGACTGGCGTCGGCTGGCCTGATCAGAGCGTGACGAAGAAACTTATGCCGTGGCGCTTGAAGCCGAGGCTCTCGTAGAAAGCATGCGCGCGGACGCGCTTGGCGTTCGAGGATAGAACGAGTTTGTAGCAGCCCTTCTCGCGCGCCAGATGCATGGCGGCACGCATCATCTGCGCGCCGACACCCCTGCCCTGCACCTGCGGATCGACCGCGACATCCTCGATAATCGCAGACGGCGCACCACGATGCCCGAGGTTGAGCATCACAAGCAGCGCGAAGGAGCCGACGATGGACCCATCCTGTTCGGCGACATAAATCCGGTAATCGGGATAAGCTAAAAAACGCTCATAAAGCGCACGCGCCTCAGCCTCCGAAAGGACGTCGCCATTGTCGAAATCCGGCTGCGCATAAAGGCGCAGAACGTGCTGCAGATCGTCAAAGTCAATCTCGCGAACAATCATGCAGCCTCACAGGAAATCATGGCGCAAGCTCGAGCGCGCAAATATGTTTTATGCGTAAATTACAATGACGACGTTTGCATGAACGCGGCTTTGGTAGGTCCGGGGCATGTCTGCAAGTGGCGCATTTCTTGTTGATCTGGCTGTCGCCGAGGCGCGACCCGGCGGCGATGACCTCCCGTTCCTGTTCTCGGGATCGCTTGTTGTGCGCGGAACGGCCGTCGCTGAAGTGACCGCAACGGGAGTGCGGAGCGCGATCGGGCGGATCGGCCAATCCTTGAGCGATGTCGAGCGCGAGCCGCCGCGACTTCAAAGGGAGACAGCCCGGGTCGTTCGAATATTCGCGATGGTCGGTGCGGCGGTCAGCCTCCTCACCGTCGTGCTGTATGCGCAGGCCCGCGGCGACTTGCTTGAGGCCTTCCTGGCGGGAATCGCCGTCGATGCTGCCGGAGGAACTCCCCGTCGTGCTGACGGTATTCACGGCGATGGGCGCCTGGCGCATTTCGAAAGCGAAGGTCCTGACCCGGCGCATGGCCGCGATCGAGACGCTCGGCTTGGCGACTGTGCTTTGCACGGATAAAACCGGCACCCTTACGGAATACAAGATGCGGGTGACGGAGGTCAGGCTCGCGACTGGGCAGCGGCTTCAGGCGTCCGACTTTGCAAACGCCGACCCTGCGGGCCAGGCTTTGTTGCGAACAGCCATACTCGCCAGCGCCAGCAGCCCTGTCGATCCCATGGAACTCGCTTTCCAGGATGCCGGCCAAGGAGTCGGGCACATGCCGACCGGGGGCCCGGCGCACGCGTTCGGCCTTCGCCCAGACCTCCTCGCGGTCACACACCTCTGGCGACGGTCAGATCATCCTTCGCTACTAGCCGCCGCGAAAGGCGCGCCCGAGGCGATTTCCGAACTTTGCGCCCTGCCGGAGGCCGCCCGCGCCGCACTTATGGGCACGGTCAATGACATGGCCGGGCAGGGGCTCCGCGTGATTGGTATCGCGCG
>JANXTB010000377.1 GCA_025356415.1 Hyphomicrobiales bacterium | reverse complement strand
CTCCCCGCAATCGAGCAACTCCTCCACTTCAAGGCGAAGGATGCCATCGTCCCATTTGCCGGTTTCCGCCAAGCGGTTTAGCGCGATGGACAGCAGTCGGAGCTCCGACGGTTCGAGGTGATCAATCGAAAGCGCCGCGATCTTGCGTTGTCTTACGTCGCTTGGGCCAGGTCCCACTGCGCGCCAGAAGCGGACTCGACCCTCACTCAGCCTTTGGGTTCGCCGATGGTCGGAGTGATGTTGTTGATATAGCTTGTGGCGTGCCCCTAATTGTGACTACCGCGTCGCGTCTGCTCGTTAAGCGCCGCGTGTCCGCCATCGTACCGGAGCTGCTCTGCCATGAATTGGGATCTTCGACACGACTTGACGAGCCGCTTCGGTGTCGAATTTCAGTTTTCTTTGGACGATGCGCGAGCGGAGCGGCTGGCGGTTTTGGCGTCGCATCGCGTGCAACGTGACTTTCTGGACAAGTCCGTCGACCCCGGGCTCCTGAAAGCGCTTTGCGCATGCGCTTTGTCTGCTCCCAGTAAAAGCGATCTTCAGCAACGCGATCTCGTCATCGTTGAAGATCCAGATCTCCGCAGGAAAATCGGGGCTCTCATGCCGCGCTATTCTTGGGTCGCGAGCGCGCCCGCGATGGTGATTTTCTGTCTCAATGGCCGGCGTCTTCCGCAGATCTCGGAATGGCGCGACAAACCTTTTCCAAACGACCATTTCGACCTGTTGTTCAACGCCGCAACCGACGCCGCCATCGCGCTCGGCTGGTTTCAGCTTGCGGTAGAAATGGCTGGACTTGGCGGCTGCCCGGTCAGCGAGGTTCGCAATCACGCGGGCCTCATTTCGGATTGGCTCGGCCTGCCCGACAGGGTCGCTATTTATGCGGGTTTCTGTCTCGGCTGGCCCGCATCGGACGCGCAGATCAGTCCTCGTCTGCCGCTGTCGGCGACGCTTCATCACGACCGGTTTTCAGATGAGACCGCGCGCGCGGAAATCGGGCGTTACGATGCTGATCGCGCGGCGCTGCAACCTGCGCGGCGTCAGCGCGATACAGCGCGATGGGGCGAAGCCGACACGTATACATGGTCGGAGGACAAGGCGCGCCAATATGCGGAGCCGCTGCGCACCGACTTCGGCGCCTATCTGCGCGCCCGAAAGTTCAACTTCGATTGACGCTTACGCGCCTTTCAGGGCTTGCAGGATCGCATCCGCGCATCGGCGCATGTCAGCCGGGCCGCCGAGATCGGCGGTGCGCGCGTCAGGATCCACGAGAACATTTTCGATCGCCGCGACGATCGCGTCCGCCGCTTCCACTTCGCCGAGATGTTCGAGCATCATGGCGACAGACCAGACTGCTGCAACGGGATTCGCGATGCCCTTGCCGGCAATGTCGGGCGCCGACCCGTGCACCGGTTCGAACATTGATGGAAAGTTGCGCTCTGGATTGAGATTGGCCGAGGGCGCAATGCCGATCGATCCGGCGATCGCTGGCCCGAGATCGGAGAGGATGTCGCCAAATAAGTTCGAGCCGACGACAATGTCGAACCAATCCGGATGAAGGACGAAATGCGCCGTGAGGATGTCGATGTGAAATTGTGCTGTCTCGATTTCAGGATAGCGCTGTTTCGCAGCCTCGAACCGCTCGTCCCAGAACGGCATCGTATGCACGATGCCGTTGGACTTGGTGGCGGAAGTCACATGCTTGCGGGTGCGGCCCTGCGCGAGCTTGAAAGCGTAATCGAGAACGCGATCGACGCCGCGCTTTGTGAAGATCGATTCCTGCATCGCCATTTCATCGTCCGTGCCCCGGAAGATGCGGCCGCCGATCTCAGAATATTCGCCTTCGTTGTTTTCGCGCACGACGATGAAGTCGATGTCGTCGCGGCCACGTCCGGCGAGCGGTGAGACGATGCCTTTGAGCAGGCGGACGGGACGCACGTTGACATATTGCTGCAGTTCGCGCCTCAGCGGGATCAGCAGTCCCCAAAGTGATACGTGATCGGGCACGCCCGGATAGCCGACTGCGCCGAGGTAAAGCGAATCGAACTCCTTGACCTGCTCGATCCCGTCCACTGGCATCATGCGGCCTGTTCTGGCGAAACGTTCGCAACTCCAGTCGAACCCGGTCCAGTCCATTCGGAAGCCAAACTTCTGCGCGGCCGCGTCCGCGACGGCGATGCCGACCGGAATCACCTCCTGGCCGATGCCGTCGCCCGGAATGACGCCGACGCGATAGACGCGATTCGCGCCCGGCGCATTCATGACCGGGCGCCTTTGCTGGCCGCGAGTTTCGCCGCGAGGGCGAGCGCGCTTTCGAGGCCGCCAGTCGAGGCGACGCCTTGCCCGACGATGTCGAAAGCGGTTCCGTGCGCGGGTGTGGTGAACAACACGTCGAGCCCCGCCGTGATGGTGACGCCGCGATTGAAGCCCTTCATCTTCGTCGCGATCTGGCCCTGGTCGTGATACATCGACACCACGCTGTCGAACTCGCCGTTGAACGCGCGGATGTAGACCGTGTCGGACGGGAAGGGGCCTGTCACGTTGATGCCGGTGGCGGCGACTTTCTCGACCGTCGGGCGGATGAGGTCGATTTCCTCGCGGCCGAACAAGCCGTTTTCACCAGCGTGCGGATTGAGCGCCGCGACGGCGATGCGCGGCTTGTCGATGCCGGCGCGCTTCATCATGCGGTCGGCGAGTTCGATCGCATCGGTGATCGAGTTTTCGTTGATCAGGTCTAGCGCCTCGCGCAGCGACACATGTGATGTGACGCGCGACATCCAGTGAGGATCGAGCACGTTCATCTCGGAGAAATAGGAATTATGGCCCAGCACATTGGCGAAAAACTTGTGCTCGTCGGGAAAGCGGAACCCGCCCGCATACATGGCCGCCTTGTTGAGCGGCGCAAAGGTGACCGCATCGACGTCGCCGTTCTTCGCCATCATGATCGCATGGCGCAGCGTCTCGCCGGTGATGCGGCCGGAGTCCGGAGAAACGGCGCCCTGTCCGACATCCGCCGGATTAATGTTTCGCAAGTCGATGAGCGGCGTCGAGGGATTGTCCCAGTCGATATCCGATACGCGCTCCACGCGATGCCAGGGGAAGGAGACCTTGGCGTCCCGCATGCCTTTCTCCAGCACGCGCGCGTCGCCACGGCCACGAGGTGGGCGCGGTCGGCCAGTGTTCGCTCGGCAAGAACCTTCGCGGCAATCTCGGGTCCGATCCCCGTGCAATCGCCGAAAAGCAGCGCAATTATCGGGAGTTGTGCGGTTTCTGACGCCATGTTCCTCACCCTGCCAATCTTGATTTTCCAGACGCTAGCACCGCGCGCATATTGTTGACAATATACGATCGTACGGTGATGTTGGCGTCAGGGCAGACGTCGAGGAGGAGCCGCCATGAAACTGCGTCCCAGCGCCAATGAGGACAAGGATCGCGCGCCGCTGATTCCACACGGCCCGGACCTGATGAAGGGCTTCGAGCGGCGGCGGATCAAGACGCGCGGCGCCGAGATCAATGTCGCTATCGGAGGATCTGGCCCGCCGCTGCTCCTCATCCACGGCAATCCGCTCACTCTGGTCAGCTGGCACAAGATCGCCCCGACGCTCGCGCAATCCTTCACGGTCGTGGCGCCTGACCTGCGCGGCTATGGCGACAGTTCAAAGCCGCCGGGCGGCGGAGATCATTCGGCCTACACGTTCCGCGCCATGGGCGAGGACATGTTCGACGTTATGGACGCTCTGGGCTTCAAGACATTCGGAGTCGCGGGTCATGATCGCGGCGGCCGCGTCGGATTCCGCATGTGCCTCGACCAGCCCGAACGCGTCACGGCCTTCGCATCGCTCGACATTGCGCCGACACACGAGGTGCTGACCAAGATTACATTGGGATGGGGGCTCGAATCCTACCACTGGTTCTTCATGGCGCAGAAGGAGCCGTTCCCGGAGCGCCTGATCTGCGCCGACCTCGATTATTACATTCGCTACAAGTTGAACAAGAAAGGCGTCGGCCTCGAGATATTCACCGCCGAGGCGCTCGCCGAATATGCCCGCTGCACGACGCCGGAGCAGATCCACGCCGTCTGCGAGGATTACCGGGCGACGGTGACGCTCGATCTCGAAATGGACAAGGCCGACATCGGCAAGAAGAAGATTCAATGCCCTGTTCTGGTCCTGTGGGGATCGAACAGTCATTGCGGCCGACATTTCGCCGTGATGGACTCGTGGTCGAAATGGAGCGACGATCTGCGCGGCTGGTCGATCCCGACGGGGCATTACCCTGCCGAGCATCGTCCAGATCTCGTCTACGATGCGTTCTATCCCTTCTTCACGGGCGTCGAACCAAAGCCATATGTTGAAGAAAAGGCCTGAGACTCAGGGGCGCCCGCTCAGGCGAGCGCCCTGACGATAGCGTCCGTCATGGCCGTCGTGCCAGCCGTTCCGCGAATGTCGCGGGTACGCGTTTCGGGATTGGACAGCGCCGACTCGAGCGCGCGTTCGATCGACTTTGCGGCCGCGACGGCGTTCGGCGCCTTGCGGCTGCGGCCGAGGAAGTCGAGCAGCATCGCGGTCGAGTAGATCATCGCGTACGGATTTGCGACGTCCTTGCCGGCAATGTCGGGCGCGGACCCATGCGTCGCCTGCGCCATCGCGATGTTGCCCTCGCCGATGCACAGGCCCGGCGCCATGCCGAGTCCGCCGACGAGACCGGCGGCTTCGTCAGTCAGGATGTCGCCGAACATGTTGGTGGTGACGACCGTGTCGAACGTTTGCGGGTCGCGCACCAGCCGCATCGCGAATGTGTCGACGATCACTTCATCGACTTTGACGTCGGGGAAATCCGCCGCGGCCTTGTAGCATTCCTCGACGAACATGCCGCAGCCGAGTTTGAACACCGTGTTCTTGTGCACGAGCGTCAGCTTTTTGCGTCGGCTGCGCGCGAGTTCGAGCGCGGCTCGTGCGACCTTGCGGCTGCCTGTGCGGGAAATCACGCGCACCGAGATCGTCATCTCGTCGCTTGGCCGGAATTCGCCCGAGCCGGCGACGACATTTCGATCTGGCTGGAAGCCCTCGTTGTTTTCACGCACGATGACCAGGTCGATGTCGTCGTAGATGCAACCGATGTCCTTGTAGGAGCGTGTCGGGCGGATGTTGGCGAACAGATCGAAATGCTTGCGCAGGATCGGATGCGGATTGATGGCGCCGGGGACCTTCGGATAAGCCTGATGGCCGATCGGCCCGAGGATGAAGCCGTCGAGCGCCGCCAAAGTTTCTAACGTGCCATCCGGCATGGTCGAGCCGTGCGTGTCGAGCGCGCTGCGTCCGATGGGGACCTGGCTCCAGTCGATTGCAACTTTGTGCAAGTCGGCTGCGGCGCGGACGACCCGCACCGCAGCTGGGACGATCTCGCGGCCGATGTCGTCGCCGTCGAGGATGCCGATTTTGAAAGGCGTCATTTTTTTCTTTCTGTCTTGCAGCGCCGTCAGGCCGTGAGCAGGAGACCCATCAGCTTGTGGATCGAACCGAGATTTTCGAGGTCCGCGACGATTTCCACGATGGCGTCTGCCTTCGCGCGATCGAAATTCGCGAAGCTGGCGCATTCGTGGAATTTCGTGGCGACTTCCGCGAAGCTCATCGGATTGCTCGGGCTGCCCTTGCCGAAGTCGGCGCGGCCTGACACGCGTCGGCCATCGGCGAGATCAATGTCGATGATGGTGGTCATCTTGTCGTAACCGGCCTTTTCGGCGACATCGTCGATGACGAAATCGACCTTCTCGATCATCGCTTTCACGTCGTCGCGGTTGACCACTTCGTCGGTGAATTCATGTAGGCCGGCCTTGCCTTCGAGAAGCAGGATCGCCATGCAGAATTCCATCGAGAACTTCGCCTGCAGCTCGTTGGTCGGCCGATGGTGGATCAGCGCATTCGGCATGTTGTGATTGGTGCCGACGCGAACGCGCTTCACATCCGCGGCCCGAATGCCGTGTTCCTTGATCAGGCGCTGCATCTCCGTCATGCCCGGGTGCGTCAGCGACCCCGATGGATGCGGCTTGATCGATATCCCCGGCTCGACGAAGGTCCATGGCGCGCCGAGCTTTCCTTCTATGGCGTTGACGTCGTAGCCACCGCCGGCAGCGGCGAAGAACCCGCGCGGCGCCTCGAGGATCTTGTCGGTCGCCGTCCAGCCATAACTTGCGAATTGCGCGGCGCTGACGCCGCTTTCCGAGGACCGGCCGGCGTGGAATGGCTTGGTCATCGTGCCGAAGTTTTCGCGCAATCCGGCGGATTGGCTACCGGCGATCGACAATGCGCGCGCCGTCGCGTCGCGATCGAGTCCCATCAGGCGGGCGCTGGCGGCGGCGGCCGCGAACGTGCCACAGGTCGCGGTGGCGTGGAAGCCTGTCTGGTAATGTCGCGGATTGATCGCCTCGGCGATCTTGCACTCGACCTCGACGCCGATGTGATAAGCGAGCATGACGCTGCGGCCATCTGCGTCGGTCGCTTCCCCCATCGCCAGGGCGGCGGGCAGCGCCGGCGCGGTCGGGTGCGTGAGCAGGCCGTAAACGCGGTCCTTGGCGACGGCGAGCTGTGTGTCATCGTAATCGTCGGCGTGGATGCCGACGCCATTGGCGAAGGCGGCAAATCGCGGCGCGACCTTCGTGGGGCTGCCGATGACGGTCGCCGGGCCTGCGCCGAGATGGAGATCCGCAAGGTGGCGGCGGACAAGACGGCCGCTTTCCGCAACGCTTCCCGACAGAGCCAGTCCGATCCCGTCCAGGATCGATTTC
>JANXTB010000372.1 GCA_025356415.1 Hyphomicrobiales bacterium | reverse complement strand
CTTTCTTTTCGAAGTGATGATGGATCGGCGCCATCAGAAACACGCGCTTGCCCGTGCGCTTGAACCAGCCGACCTGGATGATCACCGACAGCGCCTCGACGACGAACAGGCCGCCGACGATCGCAAGCACGATCTCATGCTTCACGGCGACGGCGATGACGCCGATCAGCCCGCCGATGGCGAGCGAGCCCGTGTCGCCCATGAAGATCTGCGCGGGCGGCGCATTAAACCAGAGAAACCCGAGCCCCGCGCCGATGAAGGCGCCGCAGACGACGGCGAGTTCACCCGCGCCCGGCACGAAGTTGATGCCGAGATACGTTGAAAAGATCGCATTACCTGCGACCCATGCGATCACGCCGAACGTGCCGGTGGCGATCATGGATGGCACGATGGCCAGACCGTCGAGACCATCGGTGAGGTTCACGGCATTGCCGGACGCGACGATGACGAATGGCGCGAAGATCAGGAAGGCCCAACCCATGTCGAGCACGTAGCCGTTGATGAGCGGCACTGCGAGGCCAGTCGTCGCGGGCGTGCCGTAACGCATCATGATCGCGCAGCCGATCACGGCGATCACCGCCTCGCATGCAAGGCGCGCGCGACCAGAGAAGCCGTTGTGACTCTGCTTCGTCACCTTCAGATAATCATCGTAGAAACCGATGGCGCCGAAACCGGATGTGACCAGCAGCAGCACCCAGACGAAATGATTGCGCAGGTTCGCCCACAGAAGCATCGAGACGATGAGGCCTGACAGGATCATCAGGCCGCCCATCGTCGGCGTGCCCTTCTTCGTCAGGAGGTGCGATTGCGGACCATCGGTGCGGATCGGCTGGCCCTTGCCCTGCTTCAAGCGCAGCGCCGAAATGATGCGCGGGCCGAAGAAGAACACGAAGAACAACGCGGTCGCGGCCGCGCCGCCTGTCCGCACTGTGATGTAGCGGAAGACGTTGAGCGGCGAGAAGTAAGGCGCGAGATCCGCGAGCCAGAAGAGCATGGACTATCCTTCGACAACTTGTGCGGGCGGCGCCGCGTAACGCTGTTTCAGCGCGCTCACCACCGAGCCCATTCGTGACCCGTTCGACCCTTTGACCATGACCACGTCGCCTGCCGCAACCTCTGCCGTCAGCCGGTCCAGCACTTCCGCCGCCGATGCGCCATGCAGGCCACGCTTATCCACCGGCAAAGCGTCATGGAGATGCGCCATGCGCGGCCCGACTGTGTGGACGATGTCGATGGGCAGCGATGCGATGTCCTGCGCCAGGCCGGCGTGAAGGGCCATTTCCTCAGGCCCGAGCTCGAGCATGTCGCCCAGCATGGCGATGCGGCGTCCAAAGACTTCGGGAAAAGGCGAGGCGGCGAGAAGCGCGAGCGCGGCGCGCATGGAAACCGGATTGGCGTTGTAGCTCTCGTCGATCAGCGTGGCGTGACCGTCGCCGATCGCAAGGCGGATCTGTTCGCCACGGCCCGTCGGCGCGGTGACATGCGCCAGTTCGCGCGCGGCCTCGACAATGTCGATGCCCACAGCGCGCGCCGCCAGCAAAAGCGCCAGCGAATTCGACGCCAGATGGCGCCCCGGCGCGCCGACGCGATAGCGCAGGCGCTGGCCCATGATGTCGGCGGTGACGACGGAGCCTTCGGCGTCCGGCTCAAACGAGATCAGGCGCGCATCGGCGCCTTCCAATTCGCCGAACGTCAGGAAAGCGCCCGCGCGCGACTGGCGCGCCAATTTGTCGAGACGGCGATATTGCGGCGTGTCGCGCGGAAGGATCGCGACACCGCCTGCTTCGATGCCATCGAAAATTTCGGCCTTCGCATCCGCGATGGCTTCGATCGTGCCGAGGTTTTCAAGATGCACCGGCGCGATGGCGGTGATGAGCGCAACATGCGGGCGCACCATTTGCACGAGCGGACGAATTTCGTTGGCGTGGTTCATGCCGATTTCAAACACGCCGAATGTCGTATCGAGCGGCATGCGCGCCAATGTCAGCGGCACGCCCCAGTGATTGTTATAGGAAGCCGCTGAAACATGAGCCTTGCCGAAGGCGCCGAACACGCCGCGCATGGCTTCCTTCGTGCTCGTCTTGCCGACCGAGCCGGTGACGGCGACGACCATGCCGGTCATGCGCTTGCGGGCCGCCTGCCCTAGCCGCTCCATCGCCGCGAGCACGTCATGCACCACGTAAAGACACCCGAGACCTTTCAGGGCGTCGACATGCGCTTCATCGACAACAGCCGCTGCCGCGCCAGCCGCGAATGCGTTCTCGACGAAGGCGTGCCCGTCGTGGTTTTCGCCGCGGATCGCGAAATAGAGATCGTCGATCTGCAAGGTGCGGGAATCGATGGAGACGCCGTTGACGATGCGCGGCATCAGCCCGAGCACACGCGCCTGCAGCGGCGCGATCAGTTCGAGGCCGGTCCAGAGCGGGCTGATCATCACCTCGCCATTCATGCGCCAAACTCCTGAAGCGCCGCACGCACGGCATCGTGATCTGAAAACGGCAAGACTGTCGCGCCGACGATCTGTCCGGTCTCATGGCCCTTGCCGGCGACCACGAGAACATCGCCCTCATCAAGCTGCGAGACCGCATGCCGAATGGCCTGCGCGCGATCGCCGATCTCGAGCGCGCCCGGCGCCGCTGCGAGAATGGCGCCGCGAATGATGGCGGGGTTTTCAGAGCGCGGATTGTCGTCCGTCACGATGACACAGTCTGCGAGCCGCGCGGCGATCTCGCCCATGATCGGGCGCTTGCCCGCGTCGCGATCGCCGCCGCAGCCGAACACGACCATAAGCCGCTGGCGCGCCAGAGGACGCAGGGCCTCAAGCACTTTTTCAAGCGCATCGGGCTTGTGCGCATAATCCACGAACACAGGCGCTCCGCGCCGCTCGCCGATCCGCTCGAGCCGACCCGGCGCGCCGGACAGGGATTCAAGCGCCGCGAACACATCAGCAGGCCGCGAACCCGAAGCGATGCAAAGGCCAGCGGCGACAAGCGCGTTCGACACCATGAAATCGCCGGCTAGCGGCAGATGGATTTTATATTCGACGCCCTCGTGCGCCAGCACGATGCGGTTGGCGTCAGGCTCTGCGGCGGATGAAAGAAGCTTGATGTCGCGCCCTTTGGCGCCAACTGTAAACAGCGCCAGCCCACGCGCGCGGATCGCGGCTTCGACCTTCTCGGCGACATCGCAATCGACGTTCAGCACGGCGGGCTGTCCGGGCGCGAGCAGCGTGTCGAACAGGCGCAGTTTTGCGGCGAGATAATCATCCAGCGTCGCATGATAATCGAGATGATCGCGCGACAAATTCGTGAAACCCGCGACCGCGAGACGCACGCCATCGAGACGGCGCTGGTCCAGGCCATGCGACGAGGCTTCCATCGCCAGATGATCGACGCCCTCGCGCGCCAGTTCATCGAGCGTGCGATGAAGCGTGACGGGATCGGGCGTCGTCAGCGAACCGTAAGTTGCGCCCGATGGTTTCACGACGCCGGTGGTGCCGAGCGCCGCAGCCTGATGGCCGAGATGCGCCCAGATCTGGCGCGTGAAAGCAGCGACCGATGTCTTTCCGCTCGTGCCCGTGACGGCCGCGATAACCCTCGGCTGCAACGGGAATAGCAAGGCGGCGACAACGGACAGAGCCGCGCGGGCGTCCCGCACTTGAATGAAAAGTGCGCCCTGCAAAGGCGCATCCGGCGCGCGTTCGCCGATGATCGCCGCGGCGCCATTCGCGCAAGCGGCCGCGGCGAAACTCATTCCGTCCGCGCGCACGCCCGGCACCGCGACAAACAGGCTGCCCGGCGCTGCAGCGCGGCTGTCGGCCGTCACCGCGCTGATTGCAAGATCGCGCGCAGCCGCAGGCAGAGCCTGAGCGTCAAGCTGGAGTGCGTCCGCGATGGCGCCGAGTGTGATCAATGCCCGCCGCTCCCCGCTGTCTCCGGCATGCCTATGCCAAGCCTCGCGATGACCGGGAACGGTTGCTGCGGCATTTCAAGTCGCGGCGGCGCGCCGAGCAGCGGGCCGGTGCGCTCGATCAACTTGCCGGTGACCGAACCTGCGTTCCAGGCGGCTGTGCGATAGCCATGCGTTTCAGCAATGGGTTGCGGCTCGTCCATGACCGTGAGGTAAAGGTACTTGGGCTTGTCCGACGGCCAGATCGCCGTGAAGGTCGTGAACACGCGATCATGAACATAACGGCCATGAAAGTTCTTCTCCGCCGTGCCCGTCTTTCCGCCCGCGTAATAACCGGGGATGTTGATGGTCTTTGCGGACCCAATCACCGCGTTGAGGCGCATCAGGTAACGCAAGGCTTCGCTGGTTTCCGGCTTGATCACGCGCGGCGCTTCCTTCTTCGCATCTTCCTCGCTGCGCTTCAGGAACGTCGGATTGATCAGGTAGCCCCCGTTCGACAGCGCCGCGACCGCCATCATGGCCTGCAATGGGGCGACAGCGAGGCCGTGGCCGAAAGCGATGGTCATGGTGTTCAATTCGCCCCAGTGCTTGGGGACGATCGGCTCGGCGCTTTCGGGGATTTCGGTCCGGACACGGTCAAGCTGTCCCATCTTGCGAAGGAAGGCCTTGTGCGCATCGACACCCGACATGAGCGCGATCCGCGCCGTGCCGATGTTGGACGAATAGGTGAAGACTTCGGGAACCGTCAATGCCCTGTTCTGGGCGTGATAATCGCCAATCTTGAAGCGGCCATAGCGTAGCGCCGTGCGCGCATCGATGCTGGTGCGCAGGTTGATCCTGCCCGAGTCCAACCCCATGGCGAGCGTCAGCGCCTTGAACGTCGAGCCCATTTCATAAACGCCGACCGACATGCGGTTGATGCGGTTGGGATCGAGGGCGTCGGATGGGTTATTGGGATCGTAATCTGGCAGTGACGCGAGCGCGATCACTTCGCCCGTGTTCACGTCCATGATGGCCGCCGCGGCGCCCTTGGCCTTGTATTTTTCGATACCCTTCTGCAATTCGTCACGCACCGCATGCGTGACTTTCAGATCGAGCGACAATTGCACCGGCTTCAAATCGGCGGCGGACATCTGGAAGCCTGCGCGATTGAGATCGCCCAGCCCCTGATTGTCGATGTATTTCTCGATACCGGCGATGCCCTGGTTGTCGACGTTGGTGAAGCCGAGAACATGCGAGGCCAACGGACCGTTGGGATAAACGCGCTTGTTTTCCGGCACGAAGACAATGCCCGGAAGACCGAGGCGGAAAACTTCCTCGCGTTCTTTCGGCGTGACGGCGCGCTTGATCCACACAAAGCCCTTGCGCGAGCCGAGCCGCTCGCGAAGTTCGCGCGCGTTCAGGCCCGGCAGCACGGCGGTGAGCAATTCAACCGCCTCATCCTTGTCGATGATGCGGCGCGGCTCGGCGAAGATCGACATGGTCTTCACGTCGGACGCGAGCACTTCGCCATTGCGGTCGAGCACATCGGGACGCGTGGCCGACACGGCTTCAGAGGCCGCGCGGCGCAGACTCTGCGTGTCGGGCTTCATGCCAAGCCAAACGAGCTTGCCGCCAATCACCGCATAAAGCGTGATGAAGGCGAAGGCCACGAGCCGGATGCGATGCGTGCTCTTGTCGATGCGCGTGCGCATGAGATTGCGAATGAGCCGCAGCACGCGATTCTCGTGCGGCGCAGGCGCCTGCGGCTCGATCGTATGAAAATAAGGTCCGGGGTGCCGGTCGTCGGGATCGAACGGTTTCATCTCGGCCTCATGGATGGCGTGACGGCGCTGCCCGCGGCTTTCGCGTCATGCGGCGTGTTGGTGGGCTCGGCGAGGCCAAGCGTTTCAAGCTTGCGGCCGATCGTATCGACCTTCGGCGGCTGGTCCGGCAATTCGGACGCCGACATGATGATCTGGTTGTTGGCGAGCTGCTGCATGTCGAGATGCTTCTCGGTCAGCTTCTGCAGACGCTCGGGCCGCGTGATATAGGCCCATTCGGCGCGTAACGTCGCAATGCGATCCTGCTCGCGCTCGATCGAATGCTGCACTTTGACGATCTGCTCGGAAAACAGGATCGTCTCGTATTTGATGGAATAGGCATAAACAGCCGAGCCGACGAGTGCGACAATGGCGAGGACGTTGAGATAACGAAACACGTTCAGCGTCCTTTCGTCTGAAGAACCGGCAGGCTTGCCAAAGCGGCAAGCGCCGGATCGACGCCAAGCGGCGCGACATCGGTGCGCACCGCTGCGCGCAGGCGCGCAGAGCGCGCGCGTGGATTGGCGATCGTCTCGGCGCTGCCCGCAGTCACCGGCTGCTTGCCTTCAAGCATGAAGGTGGAGGGCGGCGGCACGGGCTCGCCGGGCAGAAGACGCGAGCGCGCTTTGCCGCGGCCCGAGCGAAGTGAGAAAAACTGCTTCACAATGCGGTCTTCCAGCGAATGGAAGCTGACGACAGCAAGCCGGCCGCCCGGCGCGATCAGCTTTTCGGCGCCCGCCAGCGCCTGCACCAATTCACCGAGTTCGTCATTGACCGCAATGCGCAGGCCCTGAAACGAACGCGTCGCCGGATTGATGTCCTGCGGGCGCGCGGGGATGATGCGGCCGATCAACTCGGCGAGTTCGCGCGTCGTCGTATAGGGCTTGGCCACACGGTCATTGACGATGGCGCGCGCGATGCGGCGCGAGGCGCGCTCTTCGCCGTAATGATAGAGAATGTCGGCGATTTCTTCTTCCGACGCCGTGTTTACAATGTCGGCTGCGCTGCGGCCTTCCTGGCTCATGCGCATGTCGAGCGGGCCTTCGAACCGAAACGAAAAGCCGCGCGCCGCTTCATCGAGCTGCATGGACGACACGCCGATATCAAAAGTCGCGCCGTCAAAATTGGAAAGCCCGCGCCGCTGCGCAACAGCAACGCAGGTCGAGAAGCGCGCATGCTCGAGCATGAGGCGGCCCTCGTATTTTTCAACGAGCGCCTGCCCCGCCGCAATCGCGTCGGGATCGCGGTCGAACGCCAGCACGCGGGCGCCCGGCGTTTCCAGGATCGCTTGCGTGTAACCGCCCGCGCCAAATGTGCCGTCGAGATAAAGTCCGCCCTCGCGCACATCGAGCGCGGCGAGCACCTCATTCAGGAGCACGGGAACGTGCCGGGCCGGTCCGCCTGCGGCTTGAGAAGTCTCAACGCCGCGGCCCTTTGCCATTCCCGTGCTCCTTGAGGTCGCGGCTAGTCCGTAGCCGCGGTCCGGTTTCCAAGCTCTTTCCGCATGGTGCGCACCCGGTCTCTGGCCTCGTCCAGATGCGCACGGAAGCGGCTCGGCTCCCAGATTTGAAACTTCGTACCCTGCCCCACGAAAGTGACTTCCGAAGAAATCCCCGCGTGATGCTTTACGCTTTCCGTCAGGACGACACGGCCCTCCGTATCGACCTTCAATATTTCGCTCGTCCCCAACAGGGCCGTCGAGAACAGATCCCGCTCCTCCGAATAGGGCGGCAGCCGCTCCAGCAACCCGTCGATCTCCCTCAGCAGCGCATTGCCGCCGCAGTCGACCGCCTGCGCATCGAGCGAAGGGTGAACGTACAGACCTTCGAATCCGTCGCGCGCCAGCACCGCCCGAAACGTGGCCGGGATCGAGACCCGGCCCTTCGCATCGAGCCGGTTGGTGAAGTGCGAAACGAAACGATCCAAAACGCCAGCCCAACTCGGAGCACAGGTCCCGCAGGTCGCCAGAAGCCGGGCGAGTCATGGCGCAAATCTCATTGCGCCAGTGAAACGCCTTTGAAACTGGAACTCCAAACGGGATGATTTGGGATAGCATGGGACAGTATGGGCGTCAATCAAGATGCGAGTCATTACGGGACAGTCTCGCGGGCACTGGCATTAGGTCCCGTTAACATTAACGAATGGTTGATTCAGCTTGGCTTTCCTCGGAATTGCCGTAACGCCGGCCCGTTCAGCCACACTTGCCAGCTGGCGAATTCCCGCATAAAGATATCTTTATATCTTGAACCCGCCCTGCCCTATCTCGGAGCCGACCATGACCCAGGTCTCGCCACCCATGCTCATCACCGCCCTCGAGGCGGCGGGCGAGATCACGCGTTTGCGCCTGCTGGCCCTGCTCTCGGAAGCCGAGCTGACTGTCAGCGAATTGGTGACGATCCTCGGCCAGTCGCAGCCGCGCATTTCGCGTCATCTGAAGCTGCTTTCCGAGGCGGGCTTGATCGAGCGGCATCGTGAGGGCGCCTGGGCGTTCTTCCGTCTCGCCGATCGCGGCGCGCTGGGCGAGGTTGCGCAGGCGATCGTCGGGCGGCTTGATCGCGCCGATGCGCTGCTTGCGACCGACCACGCGCGCCTTGCCGAAGTGCGCCAGGCCCGCGCCGAACAGGCCGCGCGCTATTTCGCCGAACGCGCCGCCGACTGGGACCGCATCCGCTCGCTGCATGTGCCCGAAGAGCGCGTCGAGACGGCGCTGCGCGAGATTGTCGGCGACAAGCATTTTCACGCCGTGCTCGATCTCGGCACCGGCACGGGCCGCATGCTCGAATTGCTGGCCGCACACGCCAACCGCGCCGTGGGACTCGACCAGAGCCCGGCCATGTTGAATGTCGCGCGCGCGCGGCTCGATCATGCGGGCTTCCGCAACGTGCAATTGCGGCAGGGCGACATTTACGCCCTGCCCGTCGAGCGCGATGGTTATGATCTCGTGGTCATTCATCAGGTGCTGCATTATCTTGATGATCCCGCGCGCGCCTTGCGCGAGGCGGCGCGCACGCTGCGTCCCGGCGGGCGTCTCGTCATCATCGATTTCGCGCCGCACGAACTCGAGTTCCTGCGCGAAAGCCACGCGCATCGCCGTCTCGGCTTCAGCCATGAGGAAGTGTCGACCCTGCTCGAAGAAGTGGGGCTCGATGTCGAGAGCCAGCGCGATCTGACGCCGCAGGCGAATGACGCCGACCAGCTCACCGTCTCGGTCTGGGTCGGCCGCGACCGCCGCATCGTCACAGATCTCATTCCAGCACGCGAGGTGGCGTAATGAATTCCGCGCAGCGCCCCAGCCGTAACGGCACACCCCACATCCGCGTCTCCTTCGAATTCTTTCCGCCCAAGAGCGAAGAGATGGAAGCAAACCTCTGGGAGAGCATTCGCCGCCTGGCGCCGCTCGATCCCACCTTCGTCTCTGTAACGTACGGCGCCGGCGGCACGATGCGCGAGCGCACGCACGCGACTGTGGCGCGGCTCGTGAAGGAAACGCATCTGAAACCCGCCGCGCATCTCACCTGCGTCGGCGCCACGCGCGATGAAATCGACGAAGTCGTGCGCGCCTATGCGGAAGCCGGCGTTCGCCACATCGTCGCGCTGCGCGGCGATCCGGCGGAAGGGCTGGGCTCCGTCTATCGCGCGCATCCGGGCGGCTATCAAAATTCCACCGCGCTGGTCGCGGGCATTCGCGCCATCGGCGATTTCGAGGTCACGGTTTCGGCCTATCCGGAGAAGCATCCCGAGAGCCGCGATTTCGACCAGGACATCGATGTGCTCGCCGCCAAAGTGGATGCCGGCGCGACGCGCGCCATCACGCAGTTCTTTTTCGAGAATGAAAACTACCTGCGCTACTTGAATCGCGTGCGCCAGCGCGGCATCAACATTCCGATCCTGCCCGGCATCGTACCCGTGCAGAATTTCAAGCAGACATCAAACTTTGCGAAAAAGACCGGCGCCTCCGTGCCGCAATGGCTCGCCGACCGTTTTGAAGGATTGGAGAACGATCCCGCGACGCGTCGCCTGATCGCAGCTGCGGTCGCGGCCGAACAGGTGCTCGATCTGGTCGACGAGGGTGTCGAGGATTTTCATTTCTACACGATGAACAAAGCCGATCTCGTCTATGCGATCTGCCACCTGCTTGGCCTGCGAGCGCGACCCGATTCCGCCCCGCACGTCATCGCTGCCTGAGGTTTTGAATATGACCCATTTCACGCCCCGCGACGGCGACGAAATCCGCTCCGCCCTGACGGCGCTCGCGCAAGAGCGCATCCTTGTGCTCGACGGCGCCATGGGCACCATGATCCAGGATCGCAAATTCACGGAAGCTGATTTCCGTGGCGAGCAATTCGCGGAATGGCCGCAGGACCTGCGCGGCAACAACGACCTTCTGATCCTCACGCAGCCCGACGCGATCCGCGAGATCCACCTCGCGTATTTTCTGGCGGGCGCCGATATTTGCGAGACGAACACATTCTCCTCCACCACCATCGCGCAGGCCGATTACGGGCTGGAGCGCTACGCTGTCGATCTCAATCGCGAAGGCGCGCGCCTGGCGCGTGAGGCCGCTGATCTTGCGCGCGCGAAAGACGGCAAGCGCCGCTTCGTCGCCGGCGCGATGGGCCCGACCAATCGCACGGCGTCTATCTCGCCCGATGTCAACGATCCCGGTTACCGCGCCGTCACCTTCGATGATCTGCGCATCGCCTATGCGGAAGCAGCACAGGCGCTGATCGAAGGCGGCGTCGATCTGATGCTGATCGAAACCATCTTCGACACGCTCAACGCCAAGGCCGCGCTGGCTGGCATCGAGGATGCGTTTGTCGCCACAGGCTCGCGCCTGCCGATCATCATCTCCGGCACGATCACGGATCTCTCGGGCCGCACGCTCTCAGGCCAGACGGCGGAAGCCTTCTGGATTTCGCTGCGTCACGCAAAGCCCTTCGCCATCGGCCTCAATTGCGCGCTCGGCGCGCGCGAAATGCGCGCCCATGTCGCCGATCTCTCGCGCCTTGCCGACACGTTCATCATCGCCTATCCGAATGCGGGCCTGCCCAATGAATTCGGCCTCTATGACGAGAGCCCCGAATATATGGCGGCGCTGGTCGGCGAATTCGCCGATGCTGGCATCGTCAACATCGTCGGTGGCTGCTGCGGCACGACGCCCTCGCATATTCACGCGCTCGCCAAGCGCGTCGCGGGCATTGCGCCTCGCACGCCAGTCGAAGTCCCGCCAATGTTGCGGCTCGCGGGCCTTGAGCCGTTTCGCCTTACCTCGGACATTCGCTTCGTCAACATCGGCGAGCGCACCAATGTCACGGGGTCGGCGCGCTTCCGTAAGCTGATCAAGAACGGCGAATTCGCCGCCGCGCTCGATGTCGCGCGCGATCAGGTCGCCAATGGCGCCCAGATCATCGACATCAACATGGACGAAGGCCTGCTCGACTCGCAAAAGGCCATGGTTGATTTCATCAACCTACTCGCCGCCGAACCCGACATAGCCCGCGTGCCGATAATGGTCGATTCGTCAAAGTTTCACGTCATCGAAGCCGGGCTGAAGTGCCTGCAGGGCAAGGCCGTTGTGAATTCCATTTCGCTAAAGGAAGGCGAGGAGAAGTTCATCAACGAGGCGAAAATCGTGCGCCTCTACGGCGCCGCCGTCGTGGTGATGGCGTTTGATGAGACGGGACAGGCCGACACGCTCAAGCGGAAGGTCGAGATCTGCACGCGCGCCTACAAGATTCTGACCGAGCAAGTCGGCTTCCCGCCGGAAGACATCATCTTCGATCCCAACGTCTTCGCCATCGCGACGGGCATTGAAGAGCATGACAATTACGGCGTCGACTTCATCGAGGCCACGCGCCAGATCCGCGCGAACTTGCCCCATGTGCATATTTCGGGCGGCGTCTCCAACCTGTCGTTCTCGTTCCGCGGCAATGAGCCGGTGCGAGAAGCCATGCATTCCGTGTTCCTGTATCACGCCATCCAGGCAGGCATGGATATGGGCATCGTCAACGCGGGCCAGCTCTCGGTCTATGAAGAGATCAACCCCGAACTGCGCGAAGCCTGCGAGGACGTGGTGCTGAACCGCCGCTCCGACGGCACCGAGCGCCTGCTGGCAATCGCTGAAAAGTACAAGGGCCAGACCGGCGAGGTGAAGGAGAAGGACCTCGTCTGGCGCGAGCAGCCCGTGATCAAGCGGCTCGAACATGCGCTGGTCAACGGCATCACCGAATATATCGAGACCGATGTCGAGGAAGCGCGCCTTGCCTCCACGCGTCCGCTCGATGTCATCGAAGGCCCGCTGATGGCGGGCATGAATGTCGTCGGCGATCTGTTTGGCGCCGGCAAGATGTTCCTGCCGCAGGTGGTGAAATCGGCGCGCGTGATGAAACAGGCTGTCGCCTGGCTGATGCCTTTCATGGAAGAGGAAAAGGCGCGGAACGGCGGCGCAGAGCGCTCCACCGCCGGCAAGATCCTCATGGCGACCGTCAAGGGAGACGTGCATGACATCGGCAAGAACATCGTCGGCGTCGTGCTTGCCTGCAACAATTACGAGGTCATCGACCTCGGCGTGATGGTGCCGGCCGCCAAGATTCTCGACACGGCAAAAAAAGAAAACGTCGACATCATCGGCCTGTCGGGCCTGATCACGCCCTCGCTCGACGAAATGTCTTTCGTCGCGGCGGAAATGGAACGCCAGGGTTTCTCCGTGCCGCTGTTGATCGGCGGCGCGACGACGAGCCGTGTGCATACGGCGGTGAAAATTCATCCCAATTACAAAAGCGGCCAGGCGGTCTACGTCACCGACGCGAGCCGCGCCGTGGGCGTCGTCTCCGCTTTGCTGTCGAGCGACAACAAGGCGCAATATGTCGAGACGGTGCGCGCCGAATACAAGAAGGTCGCGGACGCCCATTCGCGCGCCGAGCACGACAAGCAGCGCCTGCCGCTGTCGCGCGCGCGCGCCAACGCGGTGAAAATCGACTGGGCGCAATATACCCCTGCGAAGCCGACGTTTCTCGGCACGCGCGTGTTCCGCACATACGACGTCGCAGAGCTCGCGCCCTACATCGACTGGACTCCGTTCTTCCAGACATGGGAGCTGAAGGGCCGCTTCCCCGCCATCCTCGAAGACGAGAAATACGGCGAGGCCGCGCGCCAGCTTTATGAAGATGCGCAGGCGATGCTGAAGCGCATCATCGACGAGCGCTGGTTCCAGCCCAAGGCCGTCATCGGCTTCTGGCCGGCCAATTCCGTTGGCGACGACATCGCGCTCTACACAGGCGAATCGCGCGCGGAAAAACTCACGACGCTGCATACACTGCGCCAGCAATTGCAGCGGCGTGACGGCAAACCCAATGTCGCGCTCGCCGATTTCGTCGCGCCGGAAGCAAGCGGCGTGCAGGATTATGTCGGCGGGTTCGTCGTGACGGCGGGCGTCGAGGAAGAGCGCATTGCCGAGCGTTTCGCGCGCGCCAATGACGATTATCAGTCGATCATGGTGAAGGCGCTGGCCGACCGCATCGCGGAGGCCTTCGCCGAACAGATGCACGAGCGCGTGCGCCGCGAATTCTGGGCCTATGCGCCCGACGAACAGCTCACCAACGAGCAGCGCATCAACGAGGCCTATCCCGGCATTCGCCCGGCGCCCGGCTATCCCGCGCAGCCCGATCACACCGAGAAGAAGACCCTGTTCGAACTGCTCGCCGCCGAGCGGCGCATCGGCGTGAAGCTCACGGAATCCTTCGCCATGTGGCCGGGTTCTTCCGTGTCGGGCCTCTATATCGCGCAGCCGGAAAGCTATTATTTCGGCGTCGCCAAGGTTGAGCGCGACCAGGTGGAAGATTACGCCGCGCGCAAGGGCATGGACGTGCGCGAGGTGGAGCGCTGGCTGTCGCCGATCCTCAATTACGATCCGGCGAGCCTGGTTCTCGACGCGGCGGAATAGCAGCGGTATTCTCTTCCGGACAAGGGGCCGCAAGCGTCCCGCCGGGAGGACAATCATGAGCCACATATTCAGCCTCGTCATTGCGAGGAGCAAA
>JANXTB010000332.1 GCA_025356415.1 Hyphomicrobiales bacterium | reverse complement strand
CGGAGGATTTCGCTGCGGACATCGCGCTTCAGGAAGAACAAATCGCTAAAGTCGCGGCTCTTACGGGGCTCCCTCGCCGGAACTGAAAGGCGGACGGGCTCGCTCTTCTGCTTGTCGACAATCCGCCGTTGTCTCATCTCGACTGCCGGCGTGCGGTGTCTTGAAACGACTGACGCCCCGGCGATTTCTCGCGCGGGGCGTCTGTTGTCGTTGGTTGCGGGGACGCGCAACGACCTTAACCGAACACGGATCATTAGCGGCAATCTAACGAGAAAGGGGGCCGCTATCGGCAAATAGATGCTGATAGCGTAATGGCAGCAAGCTGAACTGTCAGAAAACCATATCAAAAAGCCTTCTTGTTTTCACCCGACATCAGTGTCGCAAGCCAGCGTGACCCCTCGAAATGGCCGCAAATTGTCAAAATAGCGATCAGGATCGGCACGCCTATAAAGGCGCCAGCAACACCCCAGAGGGCGCTCCAAAAGAACACTGCGAACAAGACCATGAAAGGCGAAAGAGATAGTTGCGCGCCCGCAATTCGCGGTTCGAGATAGCTCCCGATAAAAAACTGAATTGCGTTCAGGCATGCGAAAACCAAGATCGCAAGATTCGGCGATTCAAACTGCACAAGCGCAAACAACGATGGAAAGACCGTTGCGAACAGCGGGCCCAAAAAAGGGATGTAGTTGAAAACGAAAGCAACCACACCCCAGGCAGTCGCCAGCTCGATGCCCGCAATGAGCGCAAATCCCCAGACAACCAAGCCAGTCAGGATGCTCATTTGCGTTCGAACGAGCATGTACTTTTGGTACTTCCCGGATATCTCCCTCGCTGATCGCAGCAGAGAATGCCCGAGTTCCTCGTTGTCCAGTTTAGCCACGTTCCGGCGTAACATGTCGACTTCCAGCAGACCGAGAACCGTGAACGCGATCACGATCACCAGGAACGACACGAGACCATATCCCTGCCCTCCGATTTGTCGCGCGGCGCCGCTGATCCAGCTTGTAACCAGGTCAGTCGACACGAATCCTTTCACCGCAAGGCCGTGGCCCTCAAGCCAGTCCACCCCATGCAAATAGAGTTCCTGAAAGCGGTCGGTGTTGCTGACAAGCCATCGCGTAATCAGGCCAAAAGCCCAGACCACAAGGAAGCTCAAACCTGAGACGACCGCCAGTGTCAGAAAGAGCGTGACGACTAACGCCAGCATCGTGGGGATACGCCGTCCGATGAAGCTATGAAGAGGCCAAACGACTGCGACGATGAAGATCGCGAATGCCGCCGGCGCAAAAATTCCTCGAAGGAAATAGGCCGCCGTGTGAACCATGATCAGAGCGCAGACAACGAGCGACGCCTTTATGATGCTGTTATCAGTCATGAACGCCCCTTTGACTTACATAGCTGCAACACGATCGCATCGACGGCAAGCCATGATAAAACCAGCTACCGACTTTTGTACGTTGTTAGCATTGGTGATCCTGCCAGCTGAAATGAGGACATGCAGCGTCGCCAAATGATTTTATACTTTGTGCTGCAATGTACGAATTTGACGGTGAGCTCAAAGACCTTGCCGTCACCAGGGCAAGATTTTACGTTTTGCAAGAGTTCACTTAAATCCAGTGTCTAAGGCTGAGGGATGCGCGTGAAGCACTTTCGGGCCAAAGACAGAGCGATAGTGAACGAGGCGCCATCGTCCGGCTTTCTGTCCCTTTCCGCACTCGGCCTCATTTTGGGTGTGCTGTTCTTTTCCGCGTCCTTGACCCCGAGCCTCGTTCCAAGATCGCCATTGATTCAAGGCTTGCTGAGCGGCTTGAGCTACTCGGCTGGTTACGCACTAGGCGTTCTGCTTGAATGGCTGCTGCGGGCTTTGCACGTGCCCCCGCTGCATGAACGCGTACATCGCATTCTGCTGTCACTCGCGCTCATCGTATGCTTCGTTGCAGCTGGCCTCGCGCTATGGTGGGCGTCAGGTTGGCAGACCCGGCTGCGAGCTCTCATGGACATGGAGCCCGAAGACCGTACAGGGCCGCCGACGATCGCGATTGTCGCCATCGCCGTCTTCGTCGTGCTGTTGTTGCTGGGTCGCATGATTGGCTTCGTCAATCGTCGCGCCCTCCTGCGCCTCAATCGTTATGTTCCAAAGCCCCAGGCGCAACTACTCGCCCTCCTGGTGACCGCGTCAGTGTTCTGGATGATCGGCAATGGCGTCGTCGTTTCACAGATAATGCGGTCTCTTGACGCGGTGTATCGCGAGCTGGATGCACGCTTCGAAGACAGTAGCCCGCAGCCAACCGACACGTTGAAGACCGGCGCGCCGGGCTCCTTGTTGTCCTGGCGCGACCTTGGTCGCAGGGGACGCCAGATGGTCGCCGCAGGCCCGGACCTTCGACAGATCGAGGCGGCATCCGGACTATCCGCCCTCGAACCGCTTCGCGTTTACGTTGGTTTGAATTCAGCAAGCGACCCTGCCGAACGCGCGAAACTCGCGCTTCGCGAACTGATCCGCATCGGAGGCTTCGAAAGGAGCAGCCTGGTGATCGTGACGCCAACAGGCTCTGGCTGGATCGATCCCGAAAGTCAGGCCGCAATGGAATATGTGCTGCGCGGCGATGTCGCGAGCGTCTCTGTCCAATATTCATATCTCGCCAGCTGGATCGCACTGCTTGCCGCACCCGAATACGGCGCTGAAACTGCGCGCGAGGTGTTTGCGGCCGTCTATGATCATTGGCGTCAAATGCCCAAAGACAAAAGGCCAAAGCTCTACCTGCACGGCCTCAGCCTCGGCGCCTTCAACTCAGATCTCAGCAGCGATCTCTTCCAGATTATCGGCGATCCTTATGCAGGCGTACTTTGGTCGGGTCCACCGTTCAACAGCCGCACCTGGACGAAGGTGCTTTCGCAGCGCAACCCGGGCACGCCAGCTTGGCTGCCGAAGTTTCGCGACGGGTCCGTCATACGCTTCACCGCTCAAGAGAACAGGCTCTCCGACGCGTCAGCCCCGTGGGGGCCGTACCGCGTGATATATTTGCAGTACGCGAGTGACGCAGTGACGTTCTTCGATCCGCATGGCCTCTGGCGAAAGCCGGATTGGATGCAGGCGCCTCTCGGTCCCGATGTATCGCCAGACCTCGTCTGGATTCCGATTGTCACTTTCATCCAGCAGACCTTTGACATCATGCTCGCGGTAACGCCGCCTAAAGGTCATGGCCACGTCTATTCATTCGAACATTACGTCGATTGCTGGGCGTCCTTGACGGATGCGCCGGGTTGGTCTGAGGCTGGATTGAAGTTGCTGAAAGACAAGATCGGCGCTGAACGACGATAGCCGAGGCCTCTACTGGTTCATGATCGACGCCGGCGCAGTGAGCGCCAGGCCCGCCGCACTCCCAAGCCCTTGCGTGACTCCCAGCGAGAATGTCTGAATGCGTTCCGCCAGACTGCCCTCGTCGCCACTGGCGGAATTATTGATCAGGTTTGCGCCAAGAAACCACACAACGTCGGGGTTCTCCGCGAACTTTGCGTGTCGGGTCCAACTTCTGGTTGGCGCACCTGTCAGATCGACGATTTCGACTCCCTTGTCCAAAAGCCAGGGCTTGGCGCTCGCTCCGGGCGCACCCAACCTTTCGACATTACCCGCGAGCCATCGCGAAAGTTGAAGCGCGCGATCTCGTCTGGAAACGAAAACCGTGAACCGTGGCCTTGAGGTTCCATATCTTTGCAGCTGCGTCCTGAAGACATCGACGTCCACGTCGGGCGCCGCAAGGATGACATTCTTGATCTTGGAGTTGATTGAACCATCCCGGACAGCCATTTGGCGCAATGTCTCGGTCGTCAACCAAGCGCCCATGGAATGGGCAATGATCGTGATGTCATCAACTGAACGGTTGCTCGATAATTGTCGAAGCAGTTTTTCAAACGCGTCGCGCGAGTAATGCGTGCACTCCCGGTCATAGGTATAACTAAGAACGCTGCCGCGCGATGGCCAGCTGAAGAGAACCGGAGCCGCGTCGGCGCCTGCGTCATGCGCAATCTGCGCGAACCAGATCAGCGATCTTTCGAAGGTCGTGTTGAACCCGTGAACAAAAACGAGAGCCCGCCTGCTGCCCGCCGCATGCTTGCCGATCCAGGCATTCAATTGCTCCTCGCGGGGCAGCGGATTGACGCCGAGAACAGCGAACTCCCGCCTGGGATCGGCCGGGACCTGTTGGGGCCATTGGACCTGCCCAATCTCGCGAGCGTTGTCGGGCGGAATGGAAACGGTGACGGACGTGCTGGAGGTCGGCCCGCGTTCACCCGAAAACAGAATCGCGGGATTCTGGGCGCTTTCTCGTGTCGTGGAGACAAGGACGTCGAGCTTGGTGACATCAGGCGCAATGACGGACGTTGGTTCGAGCACGCCGACAGGGGCGCCGCAACCCGCCAACGCGAGCGCCAATGCTGAGACGGCCCCTGTAAAAATAAGCTTGCAGATTCGTTTCGACATTTTCGACCCGCGCGAGCGCCAATCTAAACAGATGCGTTTTTCGTTACACGCAGCAACTGGCGACCGGCACTGTGCAGCCCCCTGACAAGTCTTCTTCAGCATTCGGAAAGAAGAGCGTCGAGATCCGCCGTTGAACGTTCGCCCAAGTCCGCACCATGTTCGGCAAGAAAGATATCGGCGACCCGGCGCCCTTCTTCCTTCAGGATGAGAAGAAAGGGGCGCTCAGCATTGAGCTTGGATGAAGCCCCGAATTCCGAAAGCCTGTCGGTCATGATGCGATGCGGGCGCATTTCCGCCCAGCGCCGGCCTTCTCCGGTTCCTGGATCGACCGCTTGGCGCAGCACCGCAATCATGCGCAGCTCTTTCATGAGCGGGGCGTTGAATGAGATCTCGTTCACACGGTTCAGGATGTCTGCCGCGGTGCGCGGAGTCTCACGCCGTTCACGCGGATTGATCTGCACCAAGATCGTGTCGTGCGCCTCGCTCTCACGGATCAGCGGCGTAATAGTCGGATTTCCCATGTAACCACCGTCCCAATATGGCTCGCCATCTATTTCGATGGCCTGGAACATGGTTGGCAGGCAAGCCGAGGCGAGAAGAACGTCAGGCGTGATCTCCTTGTTCCGGAACACGCGCCCGCGCCCGGTATAAACGTTTGTCGCTGTGATGAAGACCTTGATCGGCGCCTCTGCAAAACTTGCAAAGTGGATGCTGTCCTCAAGTATCTTGCGGATGGGGTTGTTGCCGAAGGGATCAAGGCAATAGGGAGAGACCATGCGGCTCATCAGGTCCATCATCAGATAGGCCGGCGAGGCGTCGAGCGACCAGCGGTTGAGCATGCGGTCGAGAGGTGAACGTTGGAAGGGACTGTAAACAGCAGCATCGGCTATGCGGCCCCAATAGGCATCGAGCGCTTCGCGCGCGCCCGCGGCGCCGCCCTTCACGAAGCCGCTCACAAGAACAGCGGTGTTCATCGCACCCGCCGAGGTGCCCGAGATGGCTTCGATTTTGAGCCACGGTTCCTCGAGCAGACGGTCGAGTACACCCCAGGCGAAGGCGCCATGCGAACCGCCACCCTGTAAGGCCAGATTGATCGCGAGGGTGGAACGCTTCGATGGCGAGCGGCTGGAACTGCTTCTGGTCATTGACGCCCACTCCTGAACAATAGGCATCAACGGCAGATGCCCGGGCCTTTTTTCGGCGAGGCGCCTACGTCAGCCCTGAGACTTACACCATACAGGCAGCCCCAAGCTCATAGTACGAAAGCCACCGAGGCCCTCATTTTTGCAGCTGGATTGCTCACGAGTCAAAACGCGTTCTGCATAATTGCTGTCGATGAAGTCTGGACCGGATGTTTCGTCGCCACCCTTTGTCTTTTGTACGGTTTTGAGCATGCGCGTGGATGCTATCAAACGATCCAATCATGCGTAGCTTTCAATCTCTGGAAATATGTCTAGGCGCGTTCGTCGAGTTGCTTATAATTTGTTGCGTCAGATACGAATACAGTTCACTTTGGACTCCATCCGGAACATGACATTGCAGGTCAGCCCTTGGTGCGCTTCGGCCTATTTCTCTTTGTCTGGTTGATGATTGCCGGCTGGGATCCGAAGGACCTGCCGGTTGGATTTATTGCGGCTTGCGGCGCCTGCTGGACCAGTCTTCTGCTTGCCCCGCAGCGGAAATGGCGTTTGCGCTATGCTCCGACCGTCGAACTTCTAATACGATTCCTGCGAGGCTCTATTGTCGCCGGATTTGACGTGGCGATGCGTGTGCTCAGGCCTGACATGCATCTTGCGCCGGGCTTTGTCACCGCGTCGTTAATCGCCTCTCCCAGCTATTCGCGCGACGCTTTCTGCTTGTATCAAAGCCTGCAACCAGGTGTTCTGCCCGCCGGGGCAGAGGGCGATGTCCTCATGCTGCATGCATTGGACACAGGCAATCCGATTCCGGAAATTGTTGCGCAGGATGAGGCATTGTTTGAAAGGGCGGTGGCCTGATGCCCAACTTCCTTCTCGCCGCCGCTGGACTCATCACCATAGCCGTCGCGCTCGGCCTTGCTCGCATCCTGCGGGGTCCGGACGATATCGATCGGATGATGGCGACGCAGCTTCTCGGGACAGGCGCCATCGGAACCATGCTGCTGGTTGCAAATGCGACAGGCGTTCCCGGCATCGACGATCTGGCGCTTGGAATTGCGCTTCTGGCGGCTCTCGCGACAGTCGCCTTTCTCAATGTGGTTGAACTCGAGCCAGACGAGATGGGCCATGAGTCTCGCGATTGACGCCTTCACAATTATCTGTGTCGCAGCCGGCGTCTTCTTTTATGTCGCCGGAACAATCGGCCTCATTCGCTTTCCAGATTCACTGTCCAGACTTCATGCTCTGACAAAGGCCGATAATCTCGGCCTTGGTCTCGTCGCGCTAGGTCTGCTGCCACGGGCGTCAAATTTTCCAGACGCTTTCAAGATCATCATGATCTGGGTGCTCGTGTTGTTGTCGGGCGCCTCCGCTGCACAAATGATTGGCCGCGCGCTTCGTCGAGGCCGGCGATGAACGTCCAGCCATTTCTGGACATCAGCCTTGCGGCGCTCGTTATCGGCGTCGCTCTTTTCACGATCATCGCGAAGGACGAATTCTCAGCGGTGGTGGCCTATGTCGCGTATGGAATCTTTCTCGCAATCGTCTGGGTCCGGCTTTACGCGCCCGACGTAGCGTTGACCGAAGCGGCCGTCGGCGGAGGCGTCACGGGCGTTCTCCTCGTGATGGCTGGCAAGCGGCTCGATGTATCCGCGACTATGGTTGTCGCAAAGAAACCAAGCGTTGCATTCTCTGCTTTCGTCGCCGCCTGCTCCATCCTCCTTGCCGGCTCTCTGGCAGCGGTCATCCTGTCCTTGCCGGACGCGGCGCCAAGTCTTGCGCCGCAGGCTGCGGCAGCTGCGCAAGGTCCAGGCGCAGGGCTCGGCAATCCGATCACCGCGGTTCTGATGTCGTATCGTTCTTTCGACACGATGCTCGAAAAGGTCGTGCTCATTCTCGCCGTCGTTGGCGTTTGGTCTGTCGGCGCCGACGAAGCCTGGGGCGCAGCCCCGGCGCCGTTCGGCCCTGCAACGCCAAGCGACGCCCTCCTTTTTCTCGCCAAGACGCTTCCCCCTATTGGCGGGCTCATAGGCGTTCACATTTTTTGGACAGGAGCAGATGAGCCCGGTGGAGCCTTCCAGGGGGGCGCGCTGCTCGCCGCAATGTGGATGGTGGCGATGATGGCGCGACTTGCAGATCCGCCTCCGATCAACTCCCGCTGGCTACGTCTGGCGTTGATTTCCGGACCTGCGGTTTTTCTCGCCATCGGCGTCGCAGGCGCGATGCTCGCCGGACACTTCTTTGCCTATCCGTCTGCGCTCGCAAAGCCGCTCATTCTGTTCATCGAAACCTTCATGCTGCTCTCGATCGCCGTGGCCCTGCCCATGCTGGTCGCCGGGCCCGCCGCGAGAAAGGGCGTAAGATGACGCCCTTGATCGTTGCAACGCTGGTCGCAGCATCGCTTGTCGGCATCGGCGTCTACGGGTTCATCCTGCACCCACACCCACTCCGAAAGCTGCTCGCCTTCAATCTCATCGGCGGCGGGGTCTTTCTCGTGTTCGGAATCGTCGCGCGCCGCGGGTCGGCAGCAGGCCTTCCTTTTGATCCGGTCCCTCAGGCCATGGTGATCACCGGCATCGTCGTCGCCTTCGCGGCCAGCGCAATCGCCATCGCGATCATTGTCCGGCTTTACAAACTTGAGGGCGGCGTCGATCTCGATCCAGCGCTTCCAAGGAAGTCCGATGGCGAGAGCACGGAATCATGATGGAGCTCGCTGCGAATACACCCGCCGGATCTCTCCTCGTCCTCGCGATCCTGCTCCCGGTAGTTGGAATCCTGCTTGCTTTTGCATTGGGCGGACGCTCCGCTGAGCGGATCGCGCTTGGTCTGGCCCCATTGAGTCTTGCGCTTGCCGTCGCGATCGCAACTGCGGTCGCGCGCGCAGGCAAGCCTGTCACTTACATGATCGGAGGACTCCAGCCGCCACTGGGCATTTCGCTGCGTGCTGATGGTCTTTCAGCGACAATGCTGGTCGCGGTGGCGGTCATCATGATTGCGGCGATGCTTTACGCGCGCGCGAAATTCGGTGTGCCCGAGGGCTCCGGCGAAAGCCGAAGCGCGCTCACGTTCTGGGTCATGGTGCAGGCCGTTTGGGGCGGCCTTGCAATGATCGTCCTCAGCAGCGACCTCTTCAATCTATACGTGGCGCTGGAAGTACTCACCTTCGCTGCCGTGCCGCTTGTCTGCATCGAAGGACGTCCGGAAGCACTCGTTGCAGCCCTGCGCTACCTCATCTTTGCGCTGTTTGGCTCCATTTGTTACCTGCTGGGCGTCGCCCTGTTTTACGGCGCGTATGGCACGATGGATATCATACTGCTCTCGCAGCAAGTCGAAGCAAAGCCGGTCGTTTGGGTTGCCGCAGCGTTGATGACCACAGGCCTGCTTGCGAAGACGGCGCTATTTCCGCTGCATCTATGGCTTCCCTCCGCGCATTCGAATGCTCCGGCCGCTGCAAGTGCGGTCCTTTCCGGCCTCGTCGTCAAAGGTTCATTCTTCCTGCTTCTGCGGCTGTGGTTTTACGTGCTGCCGGCGCTGCAAGCCGAAGACGTGATGCGAATTCTGGGCGCGCTTGGCTCCGTGGCGATCTTGGGCGGCAGTGCGCTTGCTCTGATGCAGGCGCGTTTGAAACTGTTGATCGCCTATTCGACGGTCGCGCAGATCGGCTACCTGTTTCTCGTGTTCCCGCTCGCCGCCGGCGCGCATGAGTGGAGCCATATCGGCTGGGGCGCCGGTGTGATGCAGATCCTCGCGCACGCCTTCGCAAAGGCCGCAATGTTCATGTCTGCCGGTCTCCTCGCGGAATCGCTCGGTCACGACCAGATCGCCCGGCTTAATGGTGCGGCGCGTGCACTGCCACTTACCTTCCTCACTCTCGCGATCAGCAGCGTGTCGCTTGTCGGGCTGCCACCGAGTGGCGGCTTCGTCGCCAAATGGCTCATGTTGCAAGCCGCCGTTGCGTCCGGCCAGTGGATATGGTCGGCGCCCATCCTCATTGGCGGACTCATGGCGGCAGGATACGCCTATCGAATCCTCACGCCTGCCCTTCGCCATGGCGAGGCGCTCCTGAAGCGGCCTGCGCAGCCACGTCGTGAAGCCATTGCGCTAGCACTTGCGCTGGTCGCACTAGGCCTCGGCTTCACTCCGGAGAGCTTCTATGACTTCATCGAGATCGGCCGTCCGCTGACAATGGGCCCGTCGCCATGAGCGCCCTATCCTCAGTCTTGCTCTGGGCGACTCTCTTCGCCCCACTGGCGCTGCTCGCAGCCTGTTTCGTGGCGCGTTGGCGAACGACCGCGCTTGCACTGCAGTGGCTCGCCCCGGTTCCCGGCTTATGCGCGGGCGTCCTCAAGTTGACCAATGCTACATCGAGCATGGAAACTTCCGCGCTGGGGTTCACGTGGAAACTTGATGCGCCAGGCGCACTCTTGCTCGCTGTCGCGGCCTTGTTGTGGATCGTGGTCAGCGCAGCCGTCTGGCGCGACCGAGCCCCGGATGATCGCTTCGGAATCTCGTGGCTGTTGACGATGACCGGAAGCCTCGGCGTATTTGTCGCCGGCGACCTTGTCGCGTTTTATCTCTTCTACGCTCTCGTCAGCATCCCTGCCTACGGGCTGTTCGCACTGACTGACGATCCTGCACGCAGGCGTGCCGGCGCCATCTACATGGCATTCGCTATTTTTGGCGAGACGGTCTTGCTGCTCGCATTTGCGGCGCTGGCGGCCTTCGAACCGCACGGCAGTGTGGCGATTCACGACGTCATGGCTGCATTGCCGACTTCGCCCTGGCGCGATGTCACGATTGGAATGCTTGTAGCCGGATTTGGCATGAAGCTTGGCATGTTTCCATTCAATGGCTGGATGCCCCTGAACTACAGCGTGGCGTCGATCCCCGTCGCCGCCGTGCTCAGCGGCGCAGGGGTCAAGGCCGGCGTCATAGGATTGATCAGATTCTTGCCCGGGGGCGCGCCGCTGGAAGGCGCAGGAATAGCGATTGCCGTCCTCGGCTGCGTGTCGGCATTTTTGGGTGTCGCTGTCGGGCTCACTCAGAAGAACCCGAAGACGATCCTGGCCTATTCCAGCATCAGCCAGATGGGCGTGATCTGCGCGGCTCTCGGCCTCGCGATGCGAGACGGCGCATTCGCTTCCAGCAACCTCGCCTTCTATGGGCTCAATCACCTTCTCGTCAAAGCATCCCTCTTCCTTTCAGTCGGCGCCATTATCGCCCGTCGTGAACCGCTCGGCGGTCTTTCGTTGGTCATCGTCTCCGCACTTGCTCTGAGCCTCGCCGGTCTACCGTTCACCGGCGGCGCGCTCGCCAAACTCTCCGTCAAGCCTTATCTCGATGGCGTGTGGGCGTCCGCTCTCACGACTGCATCGTCCATCGGGAGCGCCTGGTTGATGGCGCACTTCCTCTTACGGCTGAAAAATACACCGGACGAATACGCTGGCGAAACTCCAGCGGCGATCATCACGTACTGGCGCGCGATAGCGCTTGGCGCGATCCTTCTGCCCTGGCTTTTCTATCCGGCGGTCGGTGATGTTTCAAAGGCGCTAGAGCCGATCGAGCTTTGGAGCGCGCTTTGGCCGGTCGCTGTCGGCGCTGGTCTCGCCCTCGCACAGCGAGGATTCGACAACCGCATACCGCGCATTCCGCCTGGGGACAGCATCGTCATCTACGAGATCGTCTTTGCGCGCGTAAGCGCGCTCGGACCAGCTCTGGAGAATCTCGACACGCGCCTGCGGCATTGGCAGGTGACGGGCGTGTCATTTGTCCTGATCACCCTGGCGCTGCTGAGCGCAGCGATCTTAGGCTGATGATTGTAGTGTTGGCTCTTTCACGCGGAAGAAGATGACGTAGAGCGCAGGCAAGACAATCAGCGTCAGGATGGTGGCGACGAAAAGCCCGCCCATGATGGCGAAAGCCATTGGCCCCCAGAAAACCGTTGGCGCGATCGGAATGAAGCCGAGCACCGTTGAGATGGCGGTCAACATAATGGGTCTGAAGCGTGAAACAGCACCCTCAATGATAGCATTCCAAAGGTCGCGACCCTCAGCGCGCTCCGCCTCGATCTGCTCGATGAGAATGACCGCGTTGCGCGCGATCATGCCCATCAGCGCCAGAATGCCAAGAATGGCGACGAAGCCGAGTGGGCGTCCCGAGATCAGGAGCGCCCCGACGATGCCAATCAGGCCCATCGGAACGAGCGCGACCACCATCGCAAGCAGAGTAAAACTATGCAGCTGCGCCATAAGTAGAAGCAGCATCAGGAACAGCATCAGTGGCAGCATGGCAAAAACCGATGCCTGCGATCTGTTACTTTCCTCGATTGTGCCACCCACCACGATTCGATAGTCCTGCGGCAGGGTCGCCTGCAGTGCAGCGACCTTCGGCGTCATCAATGCCACCGCCTGCTCGGGCGTCGCGCCAGC
>JANXTB010000033.1 GCA_025356415.1 Hyphomicrobiales bacterium | reverse complement strand
TCGCCAGCCTGCTGGAGCAAGGCCGGCGAGTTCGCGCCGCCTGATTATCTCACGATCACCTGCGTCCCCTCGGGAACGCGGGCGAACAGGTCGATGACATCGATATTGCGCATGCGAATGCAACCGGACGATGCGTCATGGCCGATCGTCTCCGGCTCATTGGTGCCGTGGATGCGATAGAGCGTGTCGCGATTGCCCTCGTAAAGGTAGAGCGCGCGGGCCCCGAGCGGATTGTTCGGGCCGCCCGCCATCCCGCCGGCGACCGGCAGCAGATGGGGCCAACGCTTGACCATTTCGGCCGGCGGCGTCCAACGCGGCCACTCAGACTTGCGGGCGACGGTCGCCTTGCCGGTCCAGCCATAGGCCTCGGCCCCGGTGGCAACGCCGTAACGGACGGCGCGCTTGTTGGGCAGCACGAAAAAGAGAAACTTCATCTTCGTATCGACGACGATCGTGCCGGGCTTTTCGCCGGTCGGGTCGTCGATCTCGTAACGCTCGTAGGGAATATCCATCTCCTGCGACGGGACCTTGGCGATGTATTCGCGGTCGCGGGCGGACATGGCAGGATCGGGCACGCCCTTGAAGTTACAGGCGGCAAGGGAGAGCGAGATGAAGATGAGGGCGCTGAGGCGTTGGAATGGCATGAAGATTTGTTTCGCCTCTAGCGAGAATGGAAGACAGATTCGACCCTTGTTACCACAATTGAAGCAGAACTCATGTTGCAGCTGCGAAATAATACGGAGGTGACGCAAGACTGACACAGCTCAAGGCGACCAAATCGTCGATGCAGCTAAAAAAACGTGGACAGAACGCGCCAGAAACCGAGATTGGTCTGGCGACGACCTCGATCCGCGACGCGCGACAGCAAGGGCAGACACACGTGAGCACGCTCATCCTCAGCCACCGCGATTGCCTGCTGCATGACATGGGCCCGGGCCACCCCGAGCGCCCCGACCGCACGCGGGTGATCGAGCGCATTCTCGAGCACGAAAAATTTCAGGACCTGCTGCGCGAGCAGGCGCCTTCCGGGCAGCGCGAGGCGATTTTGCGGGTGCATCCGGAAACCTATTTCGACGCGCTGATGGAGGCCTCGCCGCATCAGGGGCTGACCCATCTCGACAGCGACACCTCCATGTCGCCCGGCACCTTCGAGGCGGCGCTGCGCTCGGTCGGCGGCGCCTGCCGCGCGGTGGACGAAGTCATGCAGCGCAGCGTCGACAATGCGTTCGTCGCGACGCGCCCGCCCGGCCATCACGCCGAAACCGCGACCACGATGGGATTCTGCTTTTTCAACAATGTCGCTGTCGCCGCGCGTCACGCGCAGGCCGTGCATGGCGCGCAGCGCGTCGCGATCATGGATTTTGACGTGCACCACGGCAACGGCACGCAGCAGATCTTCTGGTCGGACAAGAACGTGCTCTACGCCTCGACGCACGAAATGCCGCTCTATCCCGGCACCGGCGCGGCGAGCGAGACAGGCGCCTACGGCAACATCGTCAACGCGCCGCTCGCTGCGGGCGATGACGGCAAGGCGTTTCGCGAGGCGATGAGCAAGCGCGTCCTGCCCGCCATCGACGCTTTCTCACCCGATCTCATCCTCATCTCGGCGGGCTTCGACGCGCATGTGCGCGATCCGATGGCGAACATCAATCTCGTCGAAGCCGATTTCGCCTGGGCGACAGGCAAGCTGATGGACATCGCCGACAAGAGAAGCGGCGGCCGCGTCGTGTCCGTGCTCGAAGGCGGCTATGACCTTGAAGGCCTGGCGCGCTCGGCGGCGGCGCATGTGATGATGCTGATGGGAATCGCCGCGCGGTGATGGGGCCGTCGTTACGAGCAATGACGGCGCTGGTTTTTCTTGCCGCCACGAGCGCAACATCTGCTTGCGAGAGAATGACTTTCGACGAGACGCCCTACTCCGTATGCGAAACCGCGCGCGAAGACAAAAGCCTGCGCCTGTTCCTGCGCGATGACCACGGCGCCATCATCGGCTCATTTCCATCGCTGGAACGCCTGCTTGCGGCGCGTGGTGAAAAGCTCGTCTTCGCGATGAACGCCGGCATGTATCGCCAAGACCGCAAGCCTGCCGGGCTTTATGTCGAAGGCGGGCGCGAAGCGGCGCCGCTCAACCGGCGTGGCGGGCCGGGCAATTTCCACTTGCGGCCTAACGGCGTGTTCTGGATCGACGAAAGCGGCGCGCATGTCACCGAGACATCGCGGTTCGCGGCGCTGAAAGCCAAGCCGATCTACGCGACGCAATCAGGCCCTATGCTGGTGATCGGCGGCGCGCTGCATCCGAAATTTCTGGGGCGATCCGAATCCGCGAAAATCCGCAACGGCGTCGGCGTCTGCAAGGACGGCAAGGTGCGTTTCGCCATCTCGGATGCGCCGGTGGAATTCCGCGATTTCGCGCTGTTCTTCCGCGACCGGCTCGGCTGCGCGGATGCGCTTTATCTCGACGGATCCATCTCGGGACTGCACGCGCCCGACCTCAAGCGCTCCGATGTCTGGCGCCCGCAAATGGGCCCGATCGTCGGGCTCACCGCGAAACGCTGATCAATCCTTGAACGGCCACGGGCGCTGCTCGGCGACCTGCGCGCGATGGCGCAACAACGCGTCCGCCAGCACGATCGCCATCATGGCTTCGCCGACCGGCACGCCGCGAATGCCGACGCAGGGATCGTGGCGGCCCTTGGTGCGCAGGTCGATCTCGGCGCCCGTGCGGTCGATCGAGCGGCGCGGCGTCAGGATCGACGAGGTCGGCTTCACGGCGAACCGCGCGACAATCGGCTGGCCCGTCGAAATGCCGCCGAGAATGCCGCCAGCGTGGTTGGACAGGAACACCGGCTTGCCGTCATTGCCCATGCGCATCTCGTCGGCGTTTTCCTCGCCGGTGAGCGCAGCGGCTTCCATGCCGTCGCCGATCTCGACGCCCTTCACGGCGTTGATCGACATGAGCGCGGAGGCGAGTTCAGCGTCGAGCTTGCCGTAGATCGGCGCGCCCCAGCCGGCCGGCACGCCCTCGGCGACGAGTTCGATGATCGCGCCGCAGGACGAGCCAGCCTTGCGCACGCCATCGAGATAGACTTCCCAATCAGCGGCCGCTTTCGCGTCAGGGCAGAAGAACGGATTGTTGTCGACTTCCGCCCAGTTGAAGCGGGAGCGATCGATCTTGTGCGGACCCATCTGCACGAGGCCGCCGCGGATCGTGACGCCGGGCAGAAGCTTGCGGGCGATGCCGCCGGCGGCCACGCGCATCGCGGTTTCGCGGGCCGACGAGCGCCCGCCGCCGCGGTAATCGCGGATGCCGTATTTGGCGTCATAAGTGTAATCGGCGTGGCCCGGCCGATAGGCCTTGGCGATCTCGCCGTAATCTTTCGAGCGCTGGTCGACATTGTCGATCTGCAGGCCGATGGCCGCGCCGGTGGTGACGATCTGGCCCGTGCCGTCGTCCATCACGCCCGACAGGATCTTCACCTGATCGGGCTCCTGGCGCTGCGTGGTGAAGCGCGACGTGCCGGGGCGGCGCTTGTCGAGCCAGACCTGCATGTCCTCAGGCGCCAGCGGAATACGCGGCGGAACGCCATCGACGACGCAGCCAATCGCCGGCCCATGACTCTCGCCATAGGTGGTGACGCGGAAAAGGTGGCCAAAAGTGTTGTGCGACATGGCAGCTTTCTAGGAGCCGGGGCGACGCTTGGCAATCCGGCGCCGCCGCGCGATGATAACCCATATTGACCTTTATTGTGAAATCCCTATATTTTCATGAACGATGAGTTTCCGACCAAGCCTGTCATTTGGGTAGGCTCAAGCAAAAGAGACTTCGACGCCTTCCCTGCCGAAGTGCGGGCGGAAATGGGCTATGCCCTTTATCTCGCCCAGATTGGCGATCGTCATCGTCAGACCAAGATGATGACGGGATTGTCCGGCGTTCTCGAGGTCGTTGCGGCTCACCGGGGTGATGCATTCCGGGCAATTTATGCAGTGCGGTTCGCCTCAGCTATTTTCATTCTGCATGCCTTTCAGAAGAAATCGAAATCGGGCATCAGCACGCCGCAGTTCGAAATGGACCTTGTCCGTCAACGCCTGCGTGATGCTCAGGACATCGACAAAGAGCGCGGATCATGAAGAAGAGCATTCAATACGAAGTCAGCAGCGGCAACATCTTCGCCGACATCGGCTTGCCCAATCCTGAAGAGCATCTCGTCAAGGCGCAGCTCGTCGTGAAGATTTCACGGCTGATGAAGGAGCGCGGGCTCAAGCAGCGTGAAGCCGCCGAGATTTTCGGAGTCAGGCAGCCCGACGTCTCCAAGATGCTGCGCGGCGACTTCAGGCAATTTTCGGTCGAGCGGCTCATGAGGTTTCTGGTCGCGCTTGGACAAGACGTCGAGATCGTCGTGAAGCCCCGCAAGCCCACCGGCAACGCCCCTGCCCTGCGGGTCGCCTGAGGCGCTGGGCGACGAAACAATCCATGCGTACCGCTGCGGAAGCTGGATCGCTTCGTCGCCGCCCACCTCGCGCTAACGCGGCGAACGTTTAACCCGCAGCCTTCACTTCCCGCATCACCGCCGGCTGCGCCGGGGCGCCGATCCATTCGGTGTGGGGCGGAATGTGCTCGCCTTTCATCACGATGGTGAGCGGGCCGAGGCGTGCAAAATCGCCGATCTGCGTGTCGTAGAGCACCGTTGCGCTGGCGCCCACCGTCACGCCGTCGCCGACATGAATGCGGCCGACCTTCATTACGCGGTCTTCGTAGAGATGCGTCTGCAGCGCGCAATTGCCGTTCAGCGCCACGAAATTGCCGACAGTCACGCAATCGAATTCGGTGATGTCGGTCATGTTCATGTAGACGCCGCGGCCGATGTGCGAGCCGAACAGGCGCAGCACCCACGGCAGGAACGGCGTTCCGCGCAGATGCTCGATCAGCACCTTGCCGGCGAGGCCCCAGTAGAGCACCGCGACGGCCTCGGTGCGCATCGCCCACCACGACCACATCGGTTTCACCAACGGCTGGTAGCGGCCCATCGTGATCCATTTGAAGACCACGACGACCAGCGTCACCGCAATGGAAATCAGCAATGAGGCGAGCACGAAATTGACGAACAGCGAGCCCCATTCGCCAGCCAACAGATCCGCGCCGAAATATTCCACTGCCCAGGTGCCGAAGGTGATGAACAGCATGGTCGACAGCGACACATGCACCGCCTCGAAAGCGGCGCGCGCGAGCTTCTTCCAGAACGGCGGTTCGTAGGTCCAGTTTTCGGCGAGCGCATCAAATTTCTGGCGAACCGGCAGCTTGATCGGCGGCGAGCCGAACCAGGTGTCGTTCTCGCTCATCTCCGAATTTTCCGGCGGTTTCGACTTGATGCCGATCAGCGCGCCTTTCGGAATGATCGCGCCCGGCGGCACAACAGCGTCATTGCCGACGAACACATGCGCGCCAGTCTTCACCTTGCGCAGGATCATCCAGCCACGGCGAATGTCCTCGTCGCCGAGCATGACCTCGTCGGCGATGAAGTTCTTTTCGCCGATTTCGACGAGATCGAAACGGCCCGCGAGATTGGTTGAAATCTCGGCGCCCTTGCCGATCTTGGCGCCCATCAGGCGATACCACGCGCGCATATAAATCGTGGCGAACAGCGAGGTCAGCGTTTCCAGCGTGATCTCGGTGGCGAGCGCCACCACCCACATGCGGAAATAGAACCAGGAATGAACCGAGTAGCGGCCCTCTTTCACACGCGGCAGCACGGTCCAGCGTATGCAGATGATGAAGGCCACGGTGATGAGAACCATGGCGAAGGCGGTCGGCCAGGCGAGGATCGGGATTGACGCCATGTAGAGCGAACGGTCGAGCGTGGCGATGCCGACCCATTCGTCGAGCTGGTTGAACACCCAGAAGGCCGGGAAGATCGGCAACATGCCGATCGGCGGAATGGCCAGCATGGCGACGGTGTAGAAGAAGGTCTGGATGGCGCGATGCGCCGGCGTCGCCTTCGGGAATTCTTCCATTTCGGCGGGATCGTTGACGCCAACCTTGCGGCCCGGCGATCCGTCCCAGACTTCGTAATCGGGAATGATCGTGCCGGCGGGAATGGCCGTCAGATCTTTCAACTCCGCGCCATTGCCGAGCACGACGCCGCCTTCGACCACGCAGGACGAACCGATGTAGGCGTCGCGGCCGATCACGACTTCCTCGATGATCAGCTCGTTGCCGACAACGCGCGCATTGGTGATCTCGACCTTGCCGCCAACGCAACACGCGTCGCCAAAGGTGATGAGATCGATCGCGCCGGAATCGAAATCGCTGATGATCGCATCGTCGCCGACCTTGGCGCCGATGGCGCGCAGATAAACGCGCATCAGCGGCGAGGCCTGGAACCACTTGAGATGCGTCAGGCCGATAAGGCGCTGCGCCAGCCACCAGCGGAAATAATACACGCCCCAGAGCGGATAGACGCCGGGCTTCGTGCGTCCGATCAGCAGCCACTTGCCGCCGATCGCCATCGCGATGGTGAAAATGTTGATGGCGACGTAGACGCCAAACAGCGAGATGATTTCTGAAAAGATGCTCGCTTCGGGGCTCGTCAGCAGCATGTAGGAAATGAATACGCCGAGCCATTGCGCCGTCATCAGCGCAATGATGAACGGCAGCACGGCCGCTTGCGCGAGACCGCAAAGGAAGCGGCGCAGGAACGGCGGCGGCGTGAACGACAGGTCGCGCACGGCGGCGACATGCGCGAATTTCGTGTCGAGCATTTCGGCCATCGCGCGCAACGAGCGCGTCGCGTAGACGTCCTGCAGCGTGATGCCCGCGAGCCCGTGATGCTGGCGCACCAGCGAGACAAAGCGCGCGGCGAGCAGCGAATGGCCGCCCAGATCAGTAAAGAAATCCGCGTCGAACGGAATGGCCTGCGGCGGCAGCACGGCTTGCGCGGCTTCGAGCAGCTTCGCCTCGGTCGGCGTGCGCGGCTCTTCCTGCTCCTCGGTCGGACCTTCGCTCGATAATTCGACCCGCTTCAGATGATTGCGGTTGACCTTGCCGGACGAGAGACGCGGCAATTCGTCGATGCTCTCGTAGCGCGACGGCACCATGTAGGCCGGCACGCGCTCGCGCAAAAGCATGCGCAGATTGCGCGCCTCGATCGTCACTTGTGCAAGCTTGTCGGTCACGATGAACGCGACGAGCTGGTCGACGCCATCATCGTTGCGCAGCACGACGGCGGCGTGCGCAATGCCGGGAATCTCGGCGAGCTTCGCCTCGATCTCGCCGAGCTCCACGCGGAAGCCGCGAATCTTCACCTGATCGTCGATGCGCCCGCGAAAGCCTATCTCGCCATTGGCTTCCATCACCACGGCGTCGCCGGAGCGATACAGAATCGGATCGCCGCCATGGGTCGCGAACGGATTGGCGATGAATTTTTCCGCCGTCAGCGACGCGCGGTTGAGATAGCCCTTGGCGACGCCGGGACCGCCGATCAGCAATTCGCCTTCGACGCCGCGCCCCAGCAGGTTCAGCGCGTCGTCGGCGACGTAGCAGGTGTAGTTGGGAATTGGTCCGCCAATCGTCACCGGCTCGCCGGGACGCACCAGCGCGACGGTGGCGACCACAGTCGCCTCGGTCGGGCCGTAGCTGTTGAAAATCGAGCGGCCGGGGCGGCTCCAGCGCGCGGCCACCGTCGGCGGGCAGGCTTCGCCGCCGAGGATGATGATGCGCAGCGAGGCGACGTCGCGCGGCAGCATGGCGAGCAGCGTCGGCACCGTGTCGAGCACGGTGACGCCGGCCGCATCCATGACCTCCGGCAGATGGTCGGTTTCACCCATGATCTTGGGCGTCGCGACGAACAGCGAGGCGCCGACAAGATAGGGCACCCAGATTTCTTCCATCGACAGGTCGAAGGCGACGGAGGCGCCCTGGAAGACGACGTCGCTGGCGACGAGGCCATAAACTTCGTTCGCGGAGCGCAGGTAATGGCAGATGTTCTGGCCGGTGATGACGATGCCCTTGGGCATGCCGGTCGAGCCAGATGTGTAGATCATGTAGGCCGGCATGTCGGGCCGGGCGCCGAGCGCGCGCGCATCGACTACGCTGGTGTCGCTCTCGTCGATCAGGTCGGGCGCGCCGACCACCGGGCACGGCATGTCGAGCGACGAATCGCCCGAATGGTGCGGCTCGGCGAGCAGCAGGCGCGCGCCGGCATCCTTCAGGCAGACGGCGATGCGCTCGATCGGCGCGTCGGCGTCGAAGGGCAACCAGGCAGCGCCGGTCTTGGCGATGGCGATCTGGGCGACGAGCAAATCGCCGCCGCGTTGCATCCACAGCCCCATGACATCGCCGGGGCGAAGGCCACGGCGTACCAGCCCGCGCGCAATGGCGGTCGCGGCGGCGTCCACCTCGGCGTAACTGATATGACGGCCATCGACGATGTGGCACGTCGAGGCGGCATGCGCCGCAGCGCTGGCGGCAAAAATCTCGGCGAGCAATTCGTCGCGAACGAGGTCGGGACGCTCCGCGCCGCGCAGCATGGCTGGCGCCTGTGCATGGTGGTCGGGCGTTGTGAGGACGTCTTGGGCGTTATGAGTCATGTCGCCGGCTTCTGTCCTTGAAAATCATCCAGGTCAGTCGCACGCCCTCCTCTTTACCTGAACACCGAATCCCCCAAGGGAACCTATTCATAAGACAGATCAGATCTGAATGGCGCCTGAATGCGACGAAACCGCAGCAATCATACCCAGCGATACTTGCCTTTTTCGAAAACCAGCACCCTGCCCTGCCAAATGTCCAGGGAGGGCGCCCGTTGCGTCGGGGCGCCGCAGACGAGATGACAGAGGCATCGCGCGACGCCGCCATGCGCCACCACGATCGTATCTTGCCCCAGTGTTTCGAGCCAAGGGCGAATGCGTTCGGTGAGCATGGCGTAGCTCTCGCCGCCTGGGGGCTGCAGCGACCATTTGTCAGCCTCGCGAGCCGCCGCCATATGAGGCGAATGGGCTTTCACCTGCGGCCAGGTCATGCCCTCCCATTGGCCGAAGGACAGTTCCATCAGCCTGTCGTCGAGGCGGTATGTGAAGGGATCGAGCCCGAGCGCGCCACGCGCCAGCTCCATCGTGCGGCGCGAGCGCAGGAGCGGCGAGGACACGTAATCGAAAGCGCTGAGCCGGTCGGGGTTGCGGCCGATAATGCGGCCGACGATGCGGCCGGCTTCCTCCGCCTGCGCCTCGCCCTTGGCGTTCAGCGCAACATCGGCCTGGCCCTGCAGGCGGCCGGCGACATTCCAGTCGGTTTCACCGTGGCGCAGGAAGATCAGGCGATGTTTGAGTTCGACGATCATGGCGCGCGACTCAAGGCTTTCGCCCCGCACGCCACGATCCTATTCCTTGCCGGCGACCGTGATGTCGGGGGCGGACGGGTTCTTCATGCCAACGACATGATAACCCGCATCGACGTGCAGGATTTCACCGGTCATGCCGCGTGACATGTCGGACAGCAGGAAGGCGGCGGTCTCGCCCACTTCCTCGATGGTGACGGTGCGGCGCAGCGGCGCGTTATACTCGTTCCACTTCAGGATGTAGCGGAAGTCGCCGATGCCCGACGCCGCGAGCGTCTTGATCGGGCCAGCCGAAATCGCGTTCACGCGGATGTTCTTCTCGCCAAGGTCGGCGGCGAGATAGCGCACGGAGGCTTCGAGCGCGGCCTTGGCGACGCCCATGACGTTGTAATGCGGCATCCACTTTTCGGCGCCGTAATAGGTGAGCGTCAGCAGCGAGCCGCCATCCGTCATCAGCTTTTCGGCGCGCTGCGCGACAGCCGTGAACGAGTAGCAGGAGATGTTGAGAGACTTGTTGAAGTTCGCTTCCGACGTCTCGACGTAACGGCCGGTCAGTTCGTCCTTGTCGGAGAAGGCGATGCAATGCACGACGAAATCGATCTTGCCCCACAGGCGTTCGACTTCCGCGAACACCGCGTCGATCGTCGCGCCGTCGGTGACGTCGCAATGGCCGACGACATGCGCGCCCAGTTCAGCGGCGAGCGGACGCACGCGCTTCTCGAGCGCGTCACCCTGAAAGGTGAAAGCCAGCTCGGCGCCGGCGAGGCGCGCTGCCTTGGCGATGCCCCAGGCGATCGAGCGGTTGTTGGC
>JANXTB010000303.1 GCA_025356415.1 Hyphomicrobiales bacterium | reverse complement strand
ATTCGAAATTTTCGTCAGCTGAAACGCCCTCATCCGTCGCGTTTCACGCGCCACCTTCTCCCGCCAGCGCGGGAGAAGGCCGACACAAATGGCACGAAAAAAGCCGGGCATCGCTGCCCGGCTTTTTCATTTTACACTAAGCGAGCCTCAGCTCTTCAACGGCACCTTCGGCACCATCGGCGCGCCGCCCTTGCCAGCGGTCGAACCGCTCTTGGCTGCGGGCTTCTTCTTTGCCTTCTCGCGCACTTCGGGCTCCGAGCGCACGCGCTTCTTGCTGGCCTCAACGATGTCGCGCTCGGGGCGTGGCAGCACCGGGCCTTCGGGGAAGACGAAGCCGAGCGAGCGCGCGCCCGTGTCGTCGCCCTTGACCACGACGCGCACCGTGCCGCCGTTCTTCAGGCGGCCGAACAGCACCTCGTCGGCCAGCGGCGTCTTGATGTGCTGCTGGATGACGCGGGCCATCGGGCGGGCGCCCATCGACTCGTCGTAGCCGTGTTCGACCAGCCACTTGCGCGCCTCGTCGGTGAGTTCGATCGACACGTTGCGGTCCGCGAGCTGGGCTTCCAGCTGCATGATGAACTTGTCGACGACCTGCGAGATGACTTCCTGCGGCAGATGGCCGAATGGCACGATCGCGTCGAGACGATTCCGGAATTCCGGCGCAAACAGCTTGTTGACCGCCTCGATGTCCTCGCCTTCCCGCTTGCCGCGATGGAAGCCGAAGGACGATTTCGCCATGTCGGCCGCGCCCGCATTCGTCGTCATGATGAGGATGACGTTTCGGAAGTCGATCTGCTTGCCGTTGTGGTCGGTCAGCTTGCCGTGATCCATGACCTGCAACAGGATGTTGAACAGGTCGGGATGCGCCTTCTCGATTTCGTCGAGCAGCAGCACGCAATGCGGATGCTGGTCGATGGCGTCGGTCAGCAGGCCGCCCTGGTCGAAGCCGACATAGCCGGGAGGCGCCCCGAGGAGACGGCTCACCGTATGTCGCTCCATATATTCGGACATGTCGAAGCGCGTGATCTCGACGCCAAGGCTCTTGGCGAGCTGGCGCGCGACCTCGGTCTTGCCGACGCCCGTGGGGCCCGAGAAGAGATAGCAGCCGATCGGCTTCTCGGCGTCGCGCAGACCGGCGCGCGACAGCTTGATGGCAGACGTGAGCGCCTTGATCGCGGCGTCCTGCCCATAGACCACGCGGCCCAGCGTCTCTTCGAGATGCTGCAGCACTTCCGCGTCGTCCTTCGACACGGTCTTGGGCGGGATGCGCGCCATCGTCGCGATGGTCGCCTCGATCTCCTTGATGCCGATCGTCTTCTTGCGGCGGCTCTCAGGCAGCAGCATCTGCGAGGCGCCCGTCTCGTCGATCACGTCGATCGCCTTGTCGGGCAGCTTGCGGTCATGGATGTAGCGGGCCGAGAGTTCGACGGCCGCCTTCACCGCCTCGTTCGTGTAGCGGACCTTGTGGAATTCCTCGAAGTAAGGCTTCAGCCCCTTCATGATTTCGACAGCGTCCGGAATCGACGGCTCGTTGACGTCGATCTTCTGGAAGCGACGCACGAGCGCGCGGTCCTTCTCGAAATACTGGCGGTATTCCTTGTAGGTGGTCGAGCCGATGCAGCGCAAAGCGCCCTGCGCGAGCGCGGGCTTCAGCAGGTTCGACGCATCCATCGCGCCGCCAGACGTCGCGCCGGCGCCGATCACGGTGTGGATCTCGTCGATGAACAGGATCGCGTTGCGATGCTGCTCGATCTCTTTCATCACCTGCTTCAGGCGTTCTTCGAAATCGCCGCGGTAGCGCGTGCCGGCCAGCAGCGTGCCCATATCGAGCGCGAAGACGGTCGCCTTGGCGAGCACGTCCGGCACTTCGCCCTTGATGATCTTGCGCGCCAGACCTTCCGCAATGGCGGTCTTGCCGACGCCGGGATCGCCGACGAGCAGCGGGTTGTTCTTCTGCCGGCGGCAGAGGACCTGGATCGTGCGCTGCACTTCGGACTCGCGACCGATCAGCGGATCGATGCGCCCGTCCTTGGCCTTCTTGTTCAGATTGACGCAATAGGCGTCGAGCGCGCTGTCCTTCTTCTTGCCGTCGGGGCCTGGCGCTTCGCGGTTTTCACGCGGCTCGCTGCGCTCGGATTCCTCGTCGGCGCCGCGCGGCGACTTTCCCGGATCGGACATGCCGGGGCGCTTGGCGATGCCATGGCTGATGTAATTGACGGCGTCGTAGCGCGTCATGTCCTGCTCCTGCAGGAAGTACGCGGCATGGCTTTCGCGCTCGGCGAAAATCGCGACCAGCACATTGGCGCCGGTCACTTCCTCGCGGCCGGACGATTGCACATGGATGACGGCGCGCTGGATGACGCGCTGGAAACCAGCGGTCGGCTTGGCGTCCTCGTGCCCCTCGGTGACGAGGTTCTCGAGTTCCTGGTCGATATATTCGATGAGGTTCTTCTTCAGGACATCCGTATCCACCGAGCACGCGCGCATGACGGCGGCTGCGTCCTGATCGTCGAGCAGGCTGAGAAGCAGATGTTCGAGAGTCGCATATTCATGGTGGCGTTCGTTGGCCACCGCGAGAGCCCTGTGGAGCGACTGTTCGAGATTACGTGAGAAGGATGGCATGTGCGGCTCTCACTTCTTTTCCATAATGCACTGCAGGGGGTGCTGGTGCTTGCGGGCGAAATCCATGACCTGCGTGACCTTGGTTTCAGCGACTTCGTAGGTAAACACGCCACACTCCCCGACACCGTGATGATGAACGTGCAGCATGATGCGCGTGGCCTCGTCGGGCCCCTTGTTGAAGAACTTCCGAAGGACCGTGACCACGAATTCCATCGGCGTGTAATCGTCGTTCAGGATCAGAACCCGATACATCGCCGGCTTCTTGGCCTGAGTTTTAGTCCGGGTGATAACCGCAGTACCGGAACCGTTGTTCCCCGGGTCGCCCTTGCGCGGTTCGCGCGCGGCGCGCGTAACTTGTCGCGCTGACGCGGCGCATGACGTGTCGCTTGCAGGGCGCGGCTCAAGAGAGCCGTCGCCGCCGTTCATCGATGCGCAAAACGAAATCTTCCCCAACGTCACTTTGCCTCGTCCCTGTCCCCGGACTCTACATGTAGTCCGGCGCAAGCTGTTGGTAAGGGGTCACCCTTACCTCGGCCCTGCGCGTTTTGGCCGCGACCGGCATTTCGACCGATGCGAGTCACATCCGCAGGAGCCAACAACAGTTTAACGCCTCGCAAGCGACATGCCAGTGCGCGTGCGCGAAGATGAGGACGGAAAATAGCGCGCGCGAGGCGATGGCTGTGGACGGCGCCCTGCCCCAAAATCACAGAGCGCAAAAAGGCCCGGCGTTCGCCGGGCCTTTGCAGACGGGCTTTCACCCGCAAAATCAACGAAGCTTGGTCCGTCAGATTACTTGACGGCAGCCTGGGCCTTGGCCACGACGGCTTCGACCGGCTTGAAGGCTTCCTTGGCGAGGTTCGTGTAGAGCTCACCAAACTTCGTGGCCTGCGCGACGAAGGTCTCATAGGACGACTTGGCGAAATCCGTCTGGATCTGCACGGCCGTGTCGAGCGACTTGGCGCCGAGCAGCTTCTCGACGAAAGCCGACGAGGTCTCGACGGACTTCTTGGAATAATCGGTCACCTCGGCAGCAAGCTGCTGAACGCCCTTCTGGACGGCGGTCGCCGCGGCGGTAGCGGATTCCATCTGGTCCTTGCTGTACTTCTGCAGCTCTTCCATGTTCTTGAACATCGTTTTTGCCCTCTGAACGAGCCGCCCGGCTTGGGGCGGCGCAACCAGCGGACCAGCCAACCCGGCCTGCTGTTGAGGGCAATTTATGTGCGCCGCAGCATTCTGTCAAGGATTATGTTGCACTGCACCATTTCGGCAATCCGAGCGTAGCTGGAGGCCCCGCGCCCCTTAATCGGCAGAATTAATTCCGCCGCTCAAAGCCTCGTTAACCCTGCAGAAACCGTGACCTCATAACGTAAAGGCCTGTGTCGTTGAGGTCGGGCCGCAAATGGCCCCTAGGTCTCCGAGGGTTGCGTTATGATGATGCGTGTCGTTAGCCGGCGTAGCCGGGTTCTGACCATTCTTGCCGGCGTGGGCCTTGTCTTCACGATGACCGTCCAGGCCTCCGACGCCGAGGCGCGTCCGCGCAAGCACAGGGCCAAACACGCCCGTGCGGGAGCGGTCTATGCGCCGCCGTTCGCCGCCCTCGTGGTGGACGCCAACAGCGGCAAGATCCTCTACGCCAAGAACGAAAACGAGCTGCGTCATCCCGCGTCCGTCACCAAGGTGATGACGCTCTACATGCTGTTCGAGCAGCTCGAAAAGGGTCGCATGACCCTCGACACGCCGATCCGGATGACGGCCCACGCCGCCTCCATGGCGCCCTCGAAGCTGAACATCCGTCCGGGCGACAGCATCTCCACCGAAGACGCCATCAAGGCGCTCGTGACCAAATCCGCCAATGACGTCGCCGCCGCGATTGCCGACCATATCGGCGGCACGGAAGCGCGTTTCGCGGAAATGATGACCGCCAAGGCCCAATCGCTGGGCATGTCGCGCACGACTTACGCCAACGCCTCGGGCCTGCCCAACCCGCGCCAGATCACCACCGCGCGCGACCTCGTGCTGCTCGGCCGCGCGATCCAGGAGCGCTTCCCGAAGTATTACGCGTATTTTTCCACGCATAACTTCCGCTACGCCGGCGCCTCGATCCGGAACCACAACAACCTGCTCGGACGCCTCGAAGGCGTGGACGGCATCAAGACCGGCTATACGGCAGCGTCGGGCTTCAACCTGCTGACCTCCGTCCGCCGCGATGGGCAGCATATCGTCGCCGCCGTGCTGGGCGGAACCTCGGCCGCCTCGCGCGACCGGATCATGGCGAACCTGATCGAAGACAAGATCCAATATGCGTCGACCTCGAAGACCGCGCCGTCGGTGTTCGCCAAGGCCCGCTTTGACGACGTGATCGAGGCCAAGGCCGAACCCAAGCCCGTCCCCGCGCCCGTCGCCGTGGAGCGGCCCGCGCCGATGGAAGTCGCCAAGGCTGACATCAAGCCCGACAGCCGGATCGAGGCGAGCCGCCCGGCGCCTCAGAAGTTCGAAGCCGTCAAGGTCGAGCCGCAGCGTCCGGTCCAGGTCGCTTCGAACGGCCCGGTCGATCTCGGCAAGCCCCGTCCCGCTTTCGTCTCCGGTTCGACTGGCGATTACCGCGGCGTCTCGCTCGATGGTTCGACACGCGCCAGCCTCGTCGCCGCCGCCGTGACCCCAAGCACCACCCCCGTCAACGGCGGCATGCGCTGGGTCGCCGGCCCCGCGCCAGTCGCCGAAGCCCAGGGCAAGACCACGCTGCGCGCCGAAACGAAGGTTGCCGCCTACCAGCCGCAGCCCGAGGCGCGGACGCTTTCCGCACCTGCCGCCAAGGCGATCGAAGTATCGACCCGCCCGGCCGCCGCCGCCAAGGGCGTCATGATCCAGATCGGCGCCACCGACGCGGCGCCCAAGGCGCAGGAGCTTCTCGACCGCGCCAAGACCGCGAGCCGCGGCGCCCTCAAGTCGGCCGTGGCCTTCACCGAGAAGGTCAACAAGGACGGCTCGTCGCTCTACCGCGCCCGCTTCGCCGGGTTGAACGAGACCCAGGCCGAGGCCGCCTGCAAGTCCCTGAAGCGTTCCGGAATGGGTTGTTTCACCACCCGGAATTGAGTCGTCTTCGAAACTGCCGGAATGCCTGTTGGTCGTTGCGTGTCGCGTAGAGTTGTGGAGTTTTACTGATGACGTCGCATCAGGATGTCTTTGGCCTCATTCACTCGGGCGGCGAGAGCCGTCGTCCCCCCTTGGTCGGGATGCAGTTTCTTCATGAGCGTGCGATGCGCCCGCGTAATGTCGTCACGCGCAGCGCCTTTCTGAAGTCCCAGGACTTCATAAGCTTCATCTTCCGTCATCGCGCCGCCGCTACGCGCCCGTCCGCGTCCCGCCCGCGCGTGAGCGTCGCCATCACCTGCACCACGCCAGCCGGGAAAACGGCTGTCAAAATAAACCTCAAGATGCCGTAGCCCTTCCGGGTCGCTGGCCGCACAGATGTTGTGCAGGGATTGAAGATCCTGCGTGGACATCTCGTTGAGCTCGCGACCCTCCAGCGGCCCCGCCAGCACACGGCCATGCATAAGGCCGGTGGCGGGATCGATGTCGATCTCGACCATGGCGGAGCGCAAAAGCGTCCGCCGTTTCCCGGGCCGCAATTTCTCAAACCATCTGGGCGCCGCCGCCCAACCGCCGAGCCACAGCCCTACGCCCGCCGCGCCGAGCGCCAGCTCCGTATGTCCACGCACCAGCAACAGCAACGCCACGCCAAAACAGGCGAGGCCGCCCGCGGTCTTGATGGCGCGCGCCAGCACGTCGGGCCTCGCATTGGCCGCGAAACGGATGGCCTGCATCGCGAGGAAAAGGATGAGAAGGGCAATCAGCAGATTGATCATGGGATCATGTTCGCCTGAAACCTCGGCCTGCGGAAGGGCTCAGAGAAGGCCAAGGTCGCGAAGCTCCCGGCGCAGGTCCTCGGGCATGTCGGCGATGTCGCCGCTATCATCGCCGAGATCACGTGGCGCTTCCTCACCCTTCAGGTAGCGCCAGCCCTGAAACGGGCGGCACGGACGCGGCATGACCGGGATCACTGTCGGTTCGAGCACGATGTGACAGCGCGAAATGCCGTCGGGATCTGTGAACGGCCGAATCTCGCGCAATTCCTGCCGCGCCGACACCTGCCCCTTGATCACCCAATAGAGCGACCCGCCATCGAGCAGCTCGTCGAGGCGCTTGGGCATCATCCGTGTCGTATGGAACTGCTCAGCCGAAAGACCGGACCTTTTGAGGGCCTTCAGCCGAACCCCGATCCAGTCCTCGAGATCACGTATGGATTCGGCGCCGACGCAAAGTTTCAGGAGATGAAGTGCCATGAGGGGCTGTGTAGCCCTCTCAGCCGCGTCCGACAAAGGGCATTTTTGTCGCCATCACGGTCATGAACAGCACATTGGCCGAGAGCGGCAGCCCCGCCATGTGAACCACCGCCTGCGCGGCGTGGGTCACGTCCATCACCGGTTCGGACCAATTGACCATGGCGGTCTGCGCATTGCCGATGTCGATCTGCCCGACGGCGATGTCGTATTTGCGCCCATCCAGCGCGCCTGATTTCGTGAGGCCGGTCACGGCGTGTTTGGTCGATGAGTAAGGCGCGGAATTCTCGCGCGGCGTATGCGCCGAGATCGATCCGTTGTTGATGATGCGCCCGCCCATCGGCATCTGCGCCTTCATCATGCGAAACGCCGCGCGCATGCAGAGAAACACGCCGGTGAGATTCACATCCACGACGCTGCGCCATTGCGCGGCAGTGAGATCTTCGAACAGCACCTTCGGCGCAAACATGCCCGCATTGTTGAACAGAAGATCGAGGCGGCCATGGCGCTGCGCGATAGTCTCGAACAAGGCCTCGACGCTGGCCTCATCGGTCACGTCGGTAACGACCGCGCTCGCCTGCCCGCCAACCGCCTCGATCTCGCGCGCAACTTCCTCCAGCGGTTCGGCGCGGCGGCCAGCCAGCACCAGCGTCCAACCGGCTTGCGCCAGCGCCAGCGCGCTCGCCTTGCCAATCCCGGATCCCGCGCCCGTCACGAGGGCGATTCTGGCGTCGTTCATGTTTTCCTCAAGGTAGTGGGGCGGCGCAGCGCATCCCTGATGATGACATAGGCCGCCTGAAACGACAGCACGGCGGCGAAAACATCGAGCCCGTATTCCACCGCCCGCGATGTGGCGAGCCTCGCGAAGAACGTAACGCCCGCGTAACCCACGCTCGAAATCATGCTGTTGCGCGCCGACAGCCAGGTCGCCTCGATCAGGGGATTATCGCTCTCGCGAAACGGCAGGAGAAGCCCGACGAAGATGAAGCCGCTCGCCGCAGCCGTGGCGGCGGAAAATCCCAGCACCATGGGCTCGATCGGGCGCGGCTCGCGGATTTTCATCGCGAGATCGTTCAGCGTGTCGAGGCCCGCGACCACCATCACCACGCCGAGCACAAGCGCCCCTGTCCGCTCCGCGCGGTCGCCGCGTCCATAGAGCAAGGCTGCCATGGCGTAGAAGACGACGTCATAGCCCCAGTCGAGACCGTCGCGCCGTAATTGCGGCAGGCCGTTCAGCTGCGCGTAGATCACCTGCGCCGAGGCAAACGCCAGAATGCCCAGGGCGAGCGCCCACATGCGCGAGGCGTAAAGGCGCCCGAGGGGATCGTCGGCGGAAATATGCGGCAGGAGGGGCATTGGCCTCGTCTCAGCTATGGACATCTTGCATGGCAGGCCATCCGCCGGCGCCCTCGCCGCGCCCGGGATGGCAGTCTAACATCCAGCAGCGCTCGCGCGTCGAGTCGCGCGACAATCGGCCTATCGCGAGAGACCCATGTTCGGAAGAGACTTCGGCCTGAGCACGCCCGACCTGTTCGCTTTCGCGTTCTTCGTGGCCGCGTGGGCGGCCTATCACCTGATGCTCGGTCATGGGCCCGGCGCAGAGAAAGGCCTCAACCAGACGATGGATCGCTATCGCATCCGCTGGATGATCGAAATGTCGGAGCGCGACAACCGTATCATGGATGCGTCGCTGATGGCCTCGCTGCAAAACGGCACGGCCTTTTTCGCCTCGACGTCGCTGCTCGCGATCGGCGCCTCCGCCACCCTGCTGCGCGCCACCGACGACGTGTTGAAGATTTTCGCCGACCTGCCGATCGGCGGCGAGGCGACGCGCGGCGCGTGGGAATTCAAGATTCTCGGGCTGATCCTGATTTTCGGCTACGCGTTTTTCAAATTCTCATGGGCCTACCGGCTCTTCAATTACACGGCGATCCTGGTGGGCGCGACGCCGATGCGCCAATCGCCGGACGCCAAGGAACGCCGCCGCGTCGCCATGCGCGCGGCGCAGATGAACATCGCCGCCGGTCGCCATTTCACGCGCGGCCAACGGGCCTTCTTCTTCGCGCTCGCCTATTTCGGCTGGTTCGCCGGGCCGTATATCTTCATGGTCGCGACCGCCGCCGTGCTGGCCGTGATGTCGGCGCGCCAGTTCGTTTCAGACGCTCATGAGGCCGTGCTTTACGAGCCGCCGGAGAAGACCGGCCTTGACGCGGGCTGAAGCGGCGCGCATGTGAGCCGCCATGACAAAGACCCAGAAGATCAAAAAACCCAAGAAGACCGAACCTCGCGGCACCGGCCTGGAGCCCAAGGATCGCACCCCCAAGCTCGGCATCGAGGATCTGATCGTCGCGTTGAGCACCGAGCGCGGCGTCGGCCGCAGCATCAGCCCGATGCAGGTCGCCAAGACCTTCGCGGAAGGCCGCAAGGGCGAAGGCGCCCAGCCGAGCCATTGGGCGCGCGATGTCCGAAGCGCCGCCATCGGGCTGGCGCGCGTGGGAAAAATCTCCGTGTTCCGCAAGGGCAAGGCGGTCGAGGGCGACGACCTCAAGTCCCTCAAGGGCGTCTACCGGCTCGGCCTGCCCCGCCCCGAGGGCGCGGCGGATATGGATGACGACGCGGACGAGGGCTAGTCACCCCTCGCCGCGTTCCGCCTCATAGCGCGCGCGTGTCGCTGAATCCGGCGGATAAAGCCCCGGCAGCGGGACGCCCTTGTCGATCTCGCGCATGATCCAGGTTTCGAGCTTCTCCTGCTCGATGCCCAGCCGCGCGACTTCTTCGACATGCGCCTTGGGGATCAGCACCGCGCCATCGTCATCGGCGACGATGATGTCGTCGGGATAAACCGCGACGCCGCCGCAGCCGATCGGCTCCTGCCAATCGACAAACGTCAGGCTCGCGACGGACGCCGGCGCCGCGACGCCCGAGCACCAGACCGGCAATCCCGTTTCAACGACGCCCATGACATCGCGCACCACGCCATCGGTGATCAGCGCGGTGACGCCGCGACGGGCCATTCGGGCGCAGAGAATGTCGCCGAAAATGCCGGCATCCTGCACGCCCATGGCGTCCACCACACAGATCACGCCATCGGGCATGGCCTCGATCGCGGCGCGCGTCGACTTCGGCGACGACCATGATTCCGGCGTGGCGAGATCTTCACGCGCGGGGATGAAGCGCAGCGTGAAGGCCGGGCCGACGAGCCGCTTGCCCTTGGCGGTCGAGAGCGGCATCGGCCCCTTCATCCAGATGTGCTTCAGGCCCTTCTTGAGAAGAATGAGCGTGATGGTCGCCGTTGAAATCTGGCGAAGCGCGGCGGCGATCGCGGGGTCGAGACTTGTCATTCCGATTCCTCAGGTAATGGGCAGCGTGAGAACGCGCGCGCAGGCCGGACGCTTCATGAGCGTGGCGTACCAGCGCTCGGCATGCGGCGCGGCGGCGCGTTCGCACGGCATGTTGAACCAGCGATGCATGATCGGCGCGAGCACGATGTCGCCCATGGTGTAGGTGGAGCCCGCGATGTAATCGCGTCCCGCAAGATGCGCGTCAAGCATGGCCACGAGCGTTGTTGTCTTCGCAATCGACGCGGCGATCGCTTCGGCATTGCGCTTCTCCGGCGCGGTGCGCACGAGCCCCGAGAAGCCCGGCCCCATGGCGCCGCTCAGCGTCGCGGTCTGCCAATCCATCCAGCGGTCGGCGTCGGCGCGGATTTTCAGATCCTCGGGCCACAGCGTCCCGGCTGCGTATTTCGCGCAGAGATAGCGCACGATGACGTTGGATTCCCACAAGATGAAACCATCGTCGTCGAGCGTCGGCACGAGACCGTTGGGATTCATCGCGAGATATTCGGGAGATTTGTTGATGCCGAACTGCAGCCCGGCGTCGGTGCGCTCATACGGCAAGCCGAGTTCCTCAAGCGCGAGAACGGCCTTCTGCACGTTGATGGAATTCAGGCGTCCCCAAAGCTTCAGCATGTGCTCACTCCTGCATGCAAGAGCGGGCATGTTAGCTATGGCGGCGCGGCGTGCAAGCTTTCAAAGTCTGTTTTCAAGCCACGCTACAAGCTGATCGCGCGAGCCCGAAAAAGCGTTGCGGTCCACCTTGCCGCGAATGCCGGGCACATATCCATCGGACTGATATTGCCAGAACGCCCAACGACGACCCGGATAGGTGACCGGCGGCGAATGTTTCACGCTACGCACCCACACCGGATATTCGGCGAATTCGTCGGGGTGCATCACGTGCTGGTAGAAATCAACCGTCACGTAGATGATCGGCTTCCTGCCGTAGTGACGCTCCATTTCCTGCAGCATGATGCGCATGTCGGCGAGGACTTCCTCGCGATGCAGCGTGCGCTTGCAGGTCTTGGAATCGGGCGTCGCCTCGACATCGAGCACGGGCGGCAGCGCATCGCGCTCGACGGGCACTATCCGCTTGAATTGTTCGATTTCCTCGCGCGGATCGCGACACCACCACACGAAATGATAGGCGCCGCGCGGAATGCCCGCAGCCTTTGCGCCATTCCAGTTCTGCACGAATTTGTCGTCGGCGTGATTGCCGCCCTCGGTCGCCTTGATGAAGGCGAAGTCGACGCCGGCCTCACGCGCGCTGCGCCAGTCGATATCGCCCTGATACTTGGACACGTCGACGCCATGCACCGCGTAGTCGCTCGGGTAAGGTCCCGTGAAGTTCGACTTCGCCGGCATTTTGGGGGCGCCGCCGCAGGCCGACAACGCCAGAACGGCGACACCGACGACGGCAAGGGAACGCAAGGAGAGATAACGCTGGGTCATGGCGGCTAAAATAATCCAACCCTCCTCAACGGCTGGTTAACCGCTCTACCACAGCTTGAACCAGAGCGTCGCAATGCCGAGGAACGAGAAATTGCCGACGACATCCGTCACCGTCGTCACGAAGGCGCCCGACGAGACCGCCGGATCGGCGTCGAATTTTTCGAGCACCATCGGGATCAGGATGCCGCCGAGCGCGCCGGCGATCATGTTGGTCAACATCGCGAGCGCGATCACAAAGCCCAGCGACGCCATGCCAAACCATGTGCCGGCGGCGAGGCCGGTGATGATCCCGAACCCGACGCCATTGAGGCAACCGACCACAGCCTCGCGGCGCACGACGCGCATCGCATTGCTGGACGTGAGCTCTCGCGTCGCCAGCGCGCGCACCGCGACCGTCATGGTCTGCGTCGCCGCGTTGCCGCCCTGGCTCGCGACGATCGGCACGAGCACGGCCAGCGCCACCATTTTCTGCAATTGATCCTCGAACAGGCCGATGACCGCGGAGGCGACAAAGGCCGTGAGCAGATTGACGAACAGCCAGAGGAACCGGCTCTTGGCGATCCACAACACCGTGTCGGACAATTCTTCCGACTTGCTGACGCCGCCCAGCGCGCCGATGTCTTCCTGCGATTCTTCGCGGATGACGTCGACGATGTCGTCGATGGTGATCACGCCCACAAGGCGGTCGGCTTCGTCCACCACGGGCGCGGAAATCAGATTGTAACGCTCGAAGAAGCGCGCGACTTCCTCCTGGTCTTCGGTGACGAGCACGCGGCGGCGATCGGCGTCCATCAACTCGTCGAGACGCGCGCTGCGCCTTGCGCGCACCAGCTTGTCGAGGAACACATTGCCGAGCAGCCGATGCGCGGGATCGACCACGAAAATCTCGAAGAAGGAATCCGGCAGCTCGTCGTCTTCGATGTCATGGATATGGTCGAGCGTCTGCCCGGCGGTCCAGAACGGCGGCGTGCGCACCAGCGTCGTCTGCATGAGACGGCCGGCGGAATTTTCCGGGTAGTCGAGCGAGCGCTGGATGGCGAGGCGATCGAGCGCCGGCAGCGCTTCAAGAATCTCCTCCTGATCCTCGCGGTCGAGATATTCGAGAATCGCGACAGCGTCGTCGCTTTCGAGGTCGCGCATGCCCTCGACGACCGTCTCGGTCGGCAGCTCGTCGAGAATGTCGCCGCGCACGCGCTCGTCGACTTCGGTCAGCGCCGCGAAATCGAAATCGTCGCCCAGCAGTTCGACGAGCCGCGGGCGCTGATCCTGATCGAGCGCCTCGATCAGGTCGCCGAGATCGGCCTCATGCAGGTCGCCAGCCAAGCCAAGCAGTGTCGGTGCGTCACCGTTGTCGATGGCGCGCGCGACCGCCTCGACGAAGTCTCGACGGATGTCGCCATCCTCGTTCCGCAGGGTTTGCGGATCCGGTCCGACCTTGTCTTCAACTGTCTCGGCCATGGGTTGAATCCGGGCTGCGGGCGTCGGGCTTTCCGCTCTTTATAGGGCTGACCGGCCAAGTCAATCGCTGCGGCAAAGCCTTGTTGAAGGCCCAGCAATCAGAATGTGAGACGGGCGCCGGTCTGCGCCTGCAGCAGGCTTCCGAGGAATCGGTCGTTGTCTTTTGCGAGGTCCCAATAGCCCTCGATATAGAGCCGCAAGAATCGAGCGGCCTCGCGCGGCAACAGCTTGTCGCGGGTCTGCCCGGCGAGCGTCGCCAGCAACCATGGCGCGTTTTCGGCCTGCATCAATTCATGCATTTCCTCGCGCAGGCTCTCCATCAGCCCGGGCGGATAATTGGCCCCGACAGGACGCGTATGACGCATCGGCGTCGCATCGACCACAATGATGTCCTTGTAGTCGAGCCGCTTCGCCCACACGAATTCCAGACCGTAGCCCCAGCCCGACACACTCAGCGCAAATGTCGGCAGCAAGCGTTCGAGCACGTCCGCACGAAAGCATGGAACCATGGCTTCGATGAACGTCGTCTCGCGCCACACGAAGTTCGCGTTGCGCAATGTGATGAGGTGGCTCCAGAAGGAATCATGCGTCAGCGCAGGCTGCGCGAGCGCAGCGTTTCTCTGACGCACGAGGTCGAAAAACGACGCCCATGATTTCTGGTCCATGAGCACGTCGTCATCGGCGAAAGCAACAAACTCGTAAGCGCGCCAGCCCTGCCATTCATGCAGCAGGCGATGCAGCGCACGCCATTTGATTTCGCCCATGACAGGACCGATTTCCACGCCCTCGCCCGGCTCGCTCTGGAACGGAACCGGCTCGTGCGGAGACACATAAAGATCGAAATCGCGCTGCGTCCCGCGATCGATCCACGCATTGTGAATCGAGCGGACGCCAGCGCGCGCAATGATGAGAGCGCGCGCCATTCAGATGGTCACGGAAACGAGAAACGGGCGCATATCGGACCCAGGAGCAATGGATGATCGTGAATGAAATCACCTCCACCCTAGCAAGCGCGCGTGCATGGGTCCAGATCACGAAACGTCACGCGCATGTTGCTGGCGAGACTTGCAGGCAGGCAAAAAGATGCGCTGCGAACGTGCCAAACAAACGTGCCAAATAAAAAAGAACCCCGCGATTTCTCACGGGGTTCTGAATGACTTTGCAGTCTGATTTTTTGGTGCGGCCAAGAAGACTCGAACTTCCACCCCGGTTAAAGGACTAGCACCTCAAGCTAGCGCGTCTACCAATTCCGCCATGGCCGCACTCTGAATGACAAGGTCCTGTTGGCCTCGCCACTTGGTAGGCCGCTCGTCTAACAAATGGAGTCCGGCATGACAAGCTCTGATCGCGCCTTTTCGGACGCTTTCGTAAAATGGCCGGAATATGCGATGCATCTCTCCTTGTCCGGAGACTGATCTTGTCTGCTCAACCCATCTCGCCAAATCGCGGCGACATTTTGCGCGCGATGGCGGCCGCGCCCGGCGCGCCGCCAGTGGAGTGGCGCATCGCCGAAGGCTTCACGCCCTACGAGGAAGCCGTCGCCTTCATGGAGGCGCGCGCCGACGCGATCGCCGCAGGCGAAGCGCCCGAGCTCGTTTGGCTGGTCGAGCATCCACCGCTCTATACGGCAGGCACGTCGGCGCAGGACGGCGATCTGGTCGACGCCCGCTTCCCGGTCCACCGGACGGGTCGTGGCGGCCAATTCACCTATCACGGCCCAGGCCAGCGCGTGGCTTACGTCATGCTCGACCTGAAGCGCCGCACCCCGGACGTGCGGGCCTTCGTGGCGGCGCTGGAGGACTGGATCACGGCCACGCTCGCGGCGTTCAATGTGCGCGGCGAGCGGCGCGAGGATCGCGTCGGCGTCTGGGTGGCGCGGCCCGACAAGGGCGCGGGCGCCGAGGACAAGATCGCCGCCATCGGCATCCGCCTGCGCCGCTGGGTGACCTTCCACGGCATTTCGCTGAACGTCGAGCCGGAGCTCGACCATTTCGGCGGCATAGTGCCCTGCGGGATTTCCGCATCCCGCTACGGCGTCACCAGCCTGGTCGATCTCGGCCTGCCCATCACCATGCCGGAGGTCGATTCCGCGCTGCGGGCCGCCTTCGAGGAGATTTTCGGCCCGACCGTCTGATCAGGGCTGCGCGAGTTCGACGCGCACCGTCACGACATGCTCCACGGTCGCCCGGCCCGGCAGCACCGGGATTTCGGGCGGGGCGTCACCAGCCGCCATGGCGAGGGTGCGCGGCTCAATCGGCTGGCGCCCGGACCTCTCGTCCACAATCGACAGGATGCGGCCAACCCGCGCGCCGGCCGCTTCCGCGAGGCTCCGCGCCCGGGCCAGCGCCGAGCGCACCGCCTCGACGCCAAGCCGCGCGCGCTCCTCGGAGAGATTGGCGACCTCGAATGTCGGCGACGACACCAGCGCGCCGGCGCCGGTCGCCGCGGCTAGGATCTTCGGGATTTTCTTGAAATCTGTCGTCGTCACACGGAACGAGACTTCGCCGCGAATGCCCGCCGCTGCGCGCCGCTCGACCTTGCGGCCGCCCTGCTCTTCCGTGACGTTGTTGTAGATGACCGACAGCAGCGGCCCGTTGATGCGCAGGTTGGGATCGCCGACGCCGATCTGGCTCAACGCATCCACCACGCCACGTGATTTCTCCGCCAGCTCACGCGCGACATCCTCGGCGTTCGCCCCT
>JANXTB010000029.1 GCA_025356415.1 Hyphomicrobiales bacterium | reverse complement strand
CGGCGCGCCCGAGATCATGAACAGCGACCAGGGCAGCCAGTTCACGTCTTTTGCCTGGACCGAGCGCATGAGGCGCGCCGGCACAAAGATCTCGATGGACGGCAAGGGCCGCTGCATCGACAACATCTTTATCGAGCGTCTCTGGCGGTCGCTGAAGTACGAGTGCGTTTACCTGCATGCGTGGGAAACCGGCTCGCAGGCGAAAGCCGGCGTGGGACGCTGGATGACCTTCTACAATCATCAGCGGCCACACGCCGCCCATGGCGGCCAACCGCCGGCCATGGTTTACTGGAAGCAGATCAAACCCGACCAGCAGGCCCAGCGAGTAGCTTAACTTACCCCGAAAAATGTCCAGCCGATGGGGAGTAGCTCATTCCAGTGCCCTTACGGGCGCGAAACCACCGTCAATCATCGAGACACTTCAACGGGCATTTAAACAAGCTGACAAGCTGCCGGGTGGTCCAATGGCGGTCTACGGATACATTCGCGTTTTTTGCCCCCGAAACAGGTTACCGACGGTGAGAGCCTCGACGTATTCCATCGTCAGATCGAGGGCTACGCCCGTATGCACGGCTTCGTTGTCGCAGTCACGGGCCGTGGGAGACGATCATGGACCAATCGTTCTCAATCATTTCACCGGATGACGACGAGGTTTGGACGGACGAGCATTGGGATGTCGTTGGATGTATTTGGTATCTGCGGATTACTCGAACCGACAGTGTCGTAGATCATCCCTCAGGCACGAAAAATTCCAATTCTCAGGTCCGTAAAGCTGCGAGGCTGTTCAAACGTTGGCCCGACATTCGAATGATTACGCTCATGCACAAAGGCAGGAAGGTGAAGGTGCTGCACACCCGGTGACCGAAAGCGTACTATGCGATCAGCAACATTGTCCCTTGATATACGCCGTACTCCAATAAAGTGTTCCTCCAGAACAGCTCATCATCCACGCAAGCGGATGCGAATTAAACGCCCCTCTGTCCCCGCTGGTGCGAGGGTCGTTTTTCTGCGGTTCTACATGTGGATCAGAGGCGGCCTCTTGGCTGCGCGTCATATCGGTCCAACTTCGCAGGCCCCTCCAATTTCACCGCGTCATCACGCACGCTGATGCCGCCAAGGTTATAAGCGGCTATCCCATAACGTGAACTTTTAGGCGAGGGCCTGTGTGCCTCGGCGAGCAGTGCTCAGCCCTACTAGCACTAGTACTGTTTGCAGAGTTTTTACTGGGTAGGGCATTGGCGCGGGACTCTGCAAACGCTAGGCGGGGCGTGTCGCTTTAAGCGACGTTGCGGATCAGCACATCCTGAGTTGCTCAGGATCAACATAAGTCAGTCAGCATCAGCACGTGTCTGTCGTATTGGCTCCGAAGGCGATGAGTGGCGGTGGTTAGTTGTCGCTCGTCGCGTGCGCGATAGCTCAATGTCAAAGCTCCCATCCGATCTTGCGGTCCAACGAGAAAGGGCCGCCGCCACGAAGCGCTACAACAAACACCATCATGCCCCAGAGAAATGGCAGTTCGGCGCCGCCGCCTGGTGTTCGGAAGTGGAACCCCGTCGGCCAGTAGACTCCGAAGGTGATCACTGCCAACTCAATAGCGATAGCCGCGGCAGCAAATCGAGTGAACAATCCCAGAATAAGCAATGTTGCGCAGACCGTTTCAGACATGAATTGCAGATATGAAAGTGCGATCGCGTAGTCCCACCCATTGGTGGCGTAACGCTGAGCGTTTTTGCCAATGACCCCTGTCGGATCGGAGAACCGTCCATTAAACCAGGCATGATACAGCATCAGCCCACCAAGAGTGCCTCGCATGATCAACCAAGAGATGTCCCGCACGACATCATAAAAGGGAGCGAGGAAAGGAATTACCGGACGGGGCTCTCCCCCTTTGTTTGAGATGTCTCTCAATCTTCGCCCCCTCAAGCTACGTGAGCCGCCAGACCCGCAGCGGCCAACCTTAATCGCGTGAAGACTCGTATGCTAGTTTCTATTCTGGCTATGATGCGGAGCTTGCTGAGGTCGTCAAGATCATAAGCGGCTAGTCGGTGGCGTGAAACTTTGGGGCGAGGCGCCAAGTGCCGCGGCGCGCAGTGCGCAGCCGGTATTTGCGCTAGTCCTGTTTGCAGAGTTTTTACAGAGTCGGGCAGGGGTTTATGGTCTATAAAATCCGGGGTAAAGGTGTCGCTTAAAGAGATCCGCGACGTCGCGATAGCTGAGAGTGAAGGGCAGATACATCCAGACGGCGCGCTGGACGACATCCGCCGGGAAACGGTAGCCACGATAGGAAGGAGCGGACATATCGGCCTGCTATGACGGAGGCTCCCGACTGGCTAGTCCGCGGATGTGAAAGGCACTCAGGGAGGATCACTTTTCAGGGGGCAGACCAGCACTCACTCGGATGTGAAACAATTGTTTTGTCACCTTTGCGTAGCTTGCTTGTTGTTTACGTGGTGCGCGATGGGAAGCGACCGCTTTCTAGCTAGCCCACGCGTCATTCCCGCGGAACGTTCTCGTCATGATGATTTTTCCGCATCGAGTGGGCTCGTGCATACCAGCGCAGAACTTGTGAAAAAAAAGATTATCTCCCCGCGCCGACTGCCTGCAGACGCCTCATCTGAGTTAGCACTAGGAGTTGCGGAATAAAAATGAAGGAAAGCCACATGAAAAAAATTTTAATGGTTCTGACGTCGCACGATAAACTTGGAAATACAGGAGAAAAGACTGGATTTTGGCTTGAGGAATTCGCAGCTCCCTATTACGCGTTCAAGGACGCCGACTTTGAGGTGACGCTTGCATCGCCCAAGGGCGGTCAGCCTCCGCTCGACCCCAAGAGCGATGATGCCGCCGCTCAGACCGAGGCGACACATCGCTTCAAGACCGATGAGCCGGCAAAGGCGGCGTTGGCCAAGACGGTGAAGCTGGCCAATCTCAAGGCCGAAGATTTCGACGCGATTTTTTTTGCCGGTGGCCACGGGCCACTCTGGGACCTGTCGGATGACAAGACGTCCATCGCACTCATCGAATCCTTCTGGACCGCGAGAAAGCCGGTCTCGGCGGTATGTCACGCTCCGGGCGTTTTGCGTCATGCAATGATAGACGGTGCGCCATTGGTGAAGGGCCGTAAAGTGACCGGCTTCAGCAACACCGAGGAAGCGGCCGTGAAACTAACGGATGTTGTGCCCTTCCTGGTGGAGGATGAGCTGAAGCGCCTTGGCGGTCTTTATGAGAAAGGGCCGGACTGGAGCAGCTTTACCCAGACAGATGGGAAGTTGATCACCGGTCAAAATCCGGCCTCGTCCGTCGCCGTCGCCAACGCGGTCATTGGAATGCTCGGCGCCGAAGCCTAAGGCGCGCCAGACGGTCGGGTTTTCGTCGACAAAATGGGGCCGCAAGGAGCGCCGAGAGGCGCCTGGGATCAGTCGGCCACACTAGTCAGATCGCGCCATGCCGAGAACACCTCGGTTGTCGTAAAGACAGCCGGGGCTTTTTCTCCGTCAGACCGCTTTCGCCGCGATCGCCCGGACTTCGCAGAGCATGCGCGGATCGGCGAGGCCGGCGACGTAGAGTTTCGTCGATGCGGGCTTTGCGCCGGCGAGCCATTTGCTCCGCATCGCGTCGAAGCCGGCATTGTCCTCGCGCCGGATCAGGAAGACCGTGATCTCGACGAGGTCGGCCATCGTCATGCCAGCGCCGCGCAGCACGCTGTCGATGTTGCGCCACGCGATCTCGGCTTGCGCCTCGATCCCGTCCGGGATGCCGTGCAAGTCGCGGCCGACCTGCCCGGCGATGGCGAGCCAGCGGACGTCTCCCTCGACGAGAACCCCATGACTGTAGCTGGCGGCTGTGGCGATGCCGGGCGGGTTGATGAGCGTGTGCATGGGTTCTCCGCTTCTGGCGCCGTCAGTCGGCGCATTGTTCGATCGAGTCGACGCGGTCTGGAAAGAAAGCAATGTAACCCGCGATGGAAGCTGCTGCTTTTGTGCCAGGTGATTCATCGCACCACCCCAGCGGCGCCGCGTCGCGTCCTGCGTCCGACCAACCAAAACTGGAGCAGTCGCCCTTGTAAGGGCAGAAGCTTGTGCGCGCTTTGGGCAACCGAACATGACCTTGATATCTACGCAATGCACGACGTTGGCAATCTGAACAAGCTTGAGCGGGTCGCACGCCCCCGTGCCAGAAGCGCTGTCGGACTCGCACAGCACGAGCAGCCTGTCGAGAGAGCAGTGCTCGCAATGTGCCGAAAGCGAACGCTCTTATATTCCCTTTTGACAGCAAGCAGCATCTAACTACTCTAATTGTTTCCAGGGTCTTCGGGAGCCTGGTAACAGATGATTGCGCCGATCCTCAAGCAGGAGGTCGTCATGCTGAATCCAGTCACTATCAAATCGTTCGAAGTGAAATCGCACGCGCAGGCTGACGAGGTCCGTACGCCCAACAAGACGCGTATCGAAGTCGTCCACTTCAAGGATTTCACAATAGGCCGCTTCCGCCTTGATCCCGGCTGGCGCTGGTCTGAATGCATCAAGCCTGTCGTGAAAACTGATCTGTGCCAGGTTTCACATTTAGGTCACGTGTGCTCAGGTTCTTTGACAGTTGCAATGGCGGATGGGACGAAGAAGACATTGCATGCCGGCGAGTCTTACACGATCCCTCCGGGACATGACGCGTGGGTGGAAGGCGACGAGCCATTCACGAGCATCGAGGTGCTGAGCGCTGATCGGTACGCCAAGCCGTCCTGATCTTGCCGTGATCTTACGCAGTGATGGCGGCAAGCCTTATCTTTTGATCGGAAAACCTACCACTTTCAGGCAAGCGCCGATGAGCAGCGTGCGGGCAGGTGCTTGTACAATGGAGGACGCAAATGAAATACATGATCAGCTGGAATGAGCGGACTCAAGGAACGCCGATAGAATACGAGAACGCCCAGAAACGCATTTTGGATGTTTTCACCCAATGGGAGGCGCCCACCGGTTTCAACATCGAGATGTTCGTCATCCGGGTCGGAGATTGGGGTGGTTATATGCTTCTGGATTGTGACGATCCGCTCGCGGTTCACAAGTTTTGCTCGATGCTGCCCTCATTCGAATTCCAGGCGCGACCCGTTGTCCCCGTCATGGACGCTGTCCGAGTTGAACTGGAAGCGATCGCCTTTCGCGAAAGTCTCAAACAAAAACGATGAACACGAGCGCCTGTTACTCCGTACTGACTGCGCCTAGAGGCGTTCTGAGCATGCGCTATCTCGATGTTGAGGAACTGCTCGGAGCCGCTTTTCGACCCAACCTGACGCCGAAAGAACTCGCCGACCTTCTTCGGGGCCTTGAGTTCACCTGAGCGGTTGCGGGGGTGGGAGTTCGATTTTTCCTACCGGCTGGTACTACAGCTAGCCATTTTGCAGAGTTTTTACAGAGTGGGCTGGGGCGCGGAACTTTGTAAAACAGGGTGGTGCTTGTCGATTTAAGCGACATTCATGTGCGTTCTAAATTGCTTCGGTTTTTAGAGCATGCTGCAGGGCTAATTAAATTTCGCACTCCCGCGGCACTCACAATACAGCCGACGTACGAGGAACTCCCAATCGTACCGCTTGTTCTATATCGACCTCTTTCAGAGGAGAGTCCGATGAAACGATTCTTTGAGGATTTCAGCATTGGCGCTGGCGTCCTGCTGCTGGGAACGGTGCTAATTTCCACAGCCTTCGCCGAAACAATGACTTTCAAGGCCGACCTGAAGGGGGCGTCAGAGGTCCCGCCGACCACCAGTCAGGGCGCCGGCAATCTGAGCGCCAGTTACGACACCATCAGCAAAAAGCTTACATGGCGCGGCACAGTTTCTGACCTCAGTGGCAACGCAACTGCTGCACACTTTCATGGTCCTGCAGATCCCGGCAAGAACGCTGGTGTGCTTGTTCCGGCCACGGGGGTGAGTGCCGGTGCGTTTGAAGGGTCTGCGACCCTTACCGATGATCAGGCTAAGGCCTTCATGGCCGGTCAGACCTACTTCAATGTTCATACGGCGGCCAATCCGAACGGAGAGGTTCGCGGACAAGTTGTAATAGGACAATAAGGAAAGTCAGGTGGCAGCTTTGTAGCGAGGCTGCTCCCTCGAGGGAGGCGTGTGTCTATGTCGAATCCATCTTTCCTATGCAACGCATGGGGTTCGTCATGAGACAGGATGAATTCCAGAAGGGTGACCTTGCCATACTGATGCAGGACATTGAGCGGGATGGAGTCGTCTTTCCGGCGGGTACAGAGTGTGTTGTGATCGCGATGTCCGAGGGCGGATTGTATTCCGTCGAAGTCCTTGAGCCGAGGCGTGACATCATTTCTGTACCGGAGGCGGCCCTTGAGGCCTTGCAGCCGTAACTTGCGCTCACAAGCGGCCCAATCAATTTCCCGCGCGGGCTTGGGCGTTGAGCGACTGGCCGGCGGGTATCACTAAGGCGATCCTGCCACTTAGGCGCTCTTAGGCACAGAATCTAGAACGGCAAGCGTTTGCCGAGCGTGCATCCGCTCGCACCAGCGCGCGGTAGCTTGAGACGATTCTGAGCGGTATGGAACGCCGTGGGTGTTGACGCGTGCGGTCTAAGCGCCATTGTACCAAACGGTTGGAGTTGGACCGGCGAGTACCAATTATGCAAAAGATCTATGCAGCCGTTGTCATGGTAACTGATCTTGGTGAACGGGTCTTTTTCGTTGGCGAAGACGAGCTCGAGCCCGCCAAGACGACGCTGATCAGGCACTTCCCGGATTTAGCTGATAGTCATGCAACGATGTATGAGCTGCCCGGTAAACTTGCTGAACTCCTGAAGGTCGCGAAGGGACGGGCATCGGAGTGCCCGTGGGGACTATAGTCTTTTTAAAGAAATGACCCACCCTCATTCCGGAGACCTGCATATCTTCCCAAAGGACCGGCGCGCAACCGGAGCCGCTCCAAGGTTGGCCGAGACGAAACACCTGTCCCCTGGACGAAGAGGAGGCGCCCGAGTGAGCAGAGATCACCTCGCCCCCGACGATCGGATAGGCGTAGGTCAACGTTGGTTCCGCTGATCATCGAAATCGAAAGTTCCTACCTACTCGCTTCTAACTTAGCGAATTGGGACACATCTGATCATGCAAGCGACGCGATGATTTCCCGATACGCCGCTTCCGGAAAGGCCTTCATGGTTCGGGTTCGAATATTGCCCAACATGCCGAGTTGAAGGCTGAAGCGTGCCGCGACAGCATCGTCGGCCGCCTCGTAGATGATCACCAGATCGAACTCGCCCATGGTGAGAAAAATCGATCTGAATGTGCCGCCCATATCACTAAGCTCTTGCTTGGCTCTATCGAGACGGATGGCTGAATCCGGTGCGTTCCGGATGCCTTGGTCGGTCCAGTTTGCGAGCATAACGTAAGTGGTCATGGCAATCTCCCGCGTATGAGCTCTCGCTCGAGAGAGTAGAGACGCGCCAGCGTCAGGCGTGCGGCCAGACATTAGCCATTTGAACCCGCCGCCTTAGATCAATGCGGGCCGGATCTTATCTCCTCAGCGGTAAAGCCGGGGCGATACTGGCCGCTTGTCGTAGCCGAGCGTTTTCGTGATGCGTCGGAATTCGGGCTTTTGAGTGCTCCCCCGCCCATGTCCCCCAAACAGAGTGGTTCCGTACCGAGCCCCACAATGAAACACGTGGTAGTCGGATCCGAGGAGGTTTGTGAGTGAGAAATCGTGGGGCTGAAGATAACAGCCAGCGTCAATGCCCCGATAGAAATAGCAGTATGGACCATGATGACCTCCTGTTCAGGGCGCCGTCCGTGAGTTCACGGGCGGGAAGTCCGCTCAGGGGCGGGGCTATCGACGCCCCGGCACACGGGGACTACAGCATTCAATCTAAAGGGAGGCATCTTCCTTTTGCAGAGGCAAGCGCGCGTGTCATTCGAATTATTTGCAGATGCGCCGGCTGCTCCCAAGAATTGGAGCGAGTTCCAGCTTTGCAGCATTCCGCGATTTGAAAGGTGAGCCAACGCTAGTGACCAACTCCATCTCTGCGCGTTGTCTTAGGAGTTTGTTGCCGGGACACATGGGAGGTTTGCCATGCTGCTGCGCATAATCCACGGCGAGCTCAAGCCCAGAACTTGGGACGACTATGAAAAAGCCTATTTCGAAGTGACTCACGGGGTGGAGTTACCTGGTCTGCATGGCCGTTACCTCGCCCGAGATCTCGACAATCCCGATGCTGGCTATAGCGTCAGTATCTGGGAAGACGAGGCAAGCATGCGGGCATATGAAACTGGCTCGTTGTTGAAGGACAAGATCCTGCCGCGGCTGCCCCCGTTCTTTTCCGGCCAACACGTAACGCATCGTTCGGAGATTCGACGCGTGGAGCCGCCCAATGTCTGTGACCAGTCGTCGCCGGAAACAGATTCGTAAGCGAGTTTGACCCATGACAGGTCATAGTGATCGCATCGTGACCGTGTTCGGTGGCACGGGATTTCTCGGCCGTCGCGTCGTTCGATATCTGCGCAAGTCCGAGTTTTCAGTTCGGATTGCATCCAGGCATCCGGACCGCGCACGAAAGTTGTTCGGTTCTGATGATCTCAGACTTGAAACGATAGAAGCCGATATTCACCAGGAGCAAGCAGTCGCTGACGCAGTTGCGGGCGTTTATGGTGTGGTCAATGCTGTCAGCCTTTATGTCGAACACGCACAAGAGACTTTTCATTCCGTGCATGTTGAGGCTGCCCGGCGGGTGGCCGCTCAAGCAACCCGCGCTAGTGTCACACGGCTGACCCATGTCTCGGGAATCAGCTCCGATGCTGCCTCGCAATCACTTTATATCCGCAAGCGTGGCGAAGGCGAACTGGTGACCCGTGCCGCGTTTGCCGGCGCCACTCTCATCCGCCCAGCGGTGATGTTCGGACCCGATGACGCATTTCTTGCCATCATCCTAAAACGCCTGCTCCAGCTTCCAATTTATCCTATGTTCGGTCGCGGCCTAACGAGATTGCAGCCAGCCTATGTAGAAGACGTAGCGGAGGCTATCGCGAGAACGCTGCAGGGAGCGGAAACATATGCGATCACATATGAATGCGGCGGTCCTCAAATCTATTCTTATGATGAATTGATCAGAACAATTGCGTGGGAAGCCGGTCTGAGACCCATGTTAATTCCCGTGCCATTTGCCGCTTGGTACGTATTGGCATGGGCTTTGGAAAAGTTTCCGAATCCGCTCATCACTCGCAATCAGGTAGAGCTAATGCAGGCCGACAATATCGTGTCGCCAGGTATGCCTGGATTTCAAGAGCTTGGGATTTTGCTGCACTCGATCAGCGACACACTCCAGGAGCTGTTATACGGTCATTAATCAACGTCGTCTGGGGATGGCGTGCCTGTAGCGGCTCGGAAAGATGCAGCACGCTTTGTTGTCCAGACGGCGGCAAATTTCCTCGTACGGGGTGAGGCCACGTAATGATCTCTCCTGCCGCGTGTGCTCGTAAGCATCCAGAATACCTGAATGTGATGCCTCCGTTGCTCGTTGCAATCTGGAAGCGATCTGTTCGATGGGGGTTTTGAATATGACGCACATAATTCTAAATACGGATATTACTTACCAAAGTCTGAAGAGCGTTTCAGTTGTTCAGCCTCAAAGCGCGCGAGTTTTGCCTTTTGTGTTTCGATGAGTCGTTCGCATTCCGCGTGCTGTTCAGCCGAATTCATGCCTAGCTGCTCTTGATTCGCCGAGATCTCCTTGCGAAGACTTTCGATGGCGTGGTCCAGACTGTTGTCATCCAGAGCAGTCGGATCATCGGACATGTTTTGCCTCAGGCGCTGGTATCCACGTTCAACCATTCAGAACAACCCTATCCGGCCGTTGACGATGCCTAGGCAGCCCTGCGGAACTATCAATCGTCTCGCCCGTGAACTTGAGTCGGCGGAGCGGTCGCTTCCACCGCTGTAAACAGTTCAATTATCGTATAATTGTGCTCAGCGCCGGACGGCACTAACCAGGAGTCGCCCGGACCGAGCGTAACCGTCTGCCCTTCGATGGTCAGCTCCGCACGACCAGCGACTACATAGCCAACCGTTTCGTAGTTGCGTCTGATCGGGGCCTTAGTCTGCGGTTCTTCATTACGCCATAGACGCATGGAAACGCGCTTACCGGACACGAGGTAGATCTGGCCCATGTCGCCAACAGGAGACGCTGCGCTGCTCACCTTTTGTATGGTCGTATCGGTCATGGAGCAACCTCTCTAAGAGAATGCCTCGACGCTCTTATATGCCTCCGCGTCCCAACACTAAACGTTTTAAGAGTTCATTCGTTTCGCGTCCGTGGATACCCCCGTCAAGAAGGTTCGGGCAATATCGGATGTGATAAGCAAAAAAACGCCTAGGAAATAATCGTGTTGAGCTACTCCCCATGGGCTGGACAGTTTTCGGGGTAAGTTAAGCTACTCGCTGGGCCTGCTGGTCGGGTTTGATCTGCTTCCAGTAAACCTGGCCGGCGGTTGGCCGCCATCGGCGGCGTGTGGCAGCATGGCCGTTCATGGACAGGCGCAGGTTCAGCGGTCGAAATAATGTTCAAGCTGGTCGACAAGGTCCAGTTCGCGAGTTGCAGCGGACATTGCTTCCTTGGCTTTCTTGTTATGGCTGGCGAGGCGCATTGCGGCCAGTGCTTCGGACATCTTCGCACGCAGCTTCAAGTCATCAACTCTGTCCGCAATTTGCTGCCATTCCACGACGGCGAAATCGACAGCGCTAGCAGCGTCGCTCCATCGGATAGGCTTAGCTTTGATGTCCGCTTGGAAGCGAAAGCCTGAATAATCAAGCAGGCTAACCTGCTTCGGCACCTTCGGTGGGCCACCAGCGTTCGAAACGAGCGTACGATAACCCTCCACCGCGGCAATCGCGAGGTCGGCGGGGTTGTTTGCCGCCCGCGCCGCGTCGATCGCGGCGACGTAATTTGAGAGGGCTTTTGCCTCGCTCGTCGACATAAGTTTCGACGCACCAACGGCGCTCAATTTGGCCTTAGCAATTAGAAGATCGAGCTTGTGCTTATTCACCACGAATGCGTTTTCGGTAAGTTTCTCGAAAGGCTCCGCTGCCGCTATCAGCGCTGATGCCTGAGAGTCTGGATCGTTTGCTGAGGCAGTCGGCATCGCCACGGAACAAGTGAGCAGAGTCCCCAGCAATGCCGCAAAGGTCTGGCGTAGCTTTTGCAAGTGGGTGCTCCTGTTCAACATCTCGCAGAGGTTAACACGCCGCGCCTTCCTCGAAAGGTTTCTGTTTGGCCTTTCAGCGGGGCGTTTTGGTTATTGCCGCCCCGTAACGGCTATCGACTGATCGCGATGCGGCGGGCAGGCGTAATGCGCCTGGGCAGAAGCCGGTCTGCATGCGCGCCGACGGGCATTCTGAGTTTCGACGCGCTCCGGTCGTGGCGAGGTACCGCGCAGGCGGTGCGGATCGGCTTCGATCTGTTGCGCTACAGCATGCCAGATCTGAATGTGGCGCGCATGCTTGGCGGCATGATGGGCGCCGGACCGGGCATGGGTTGGATTGCGCATTTCGCCATCGGCACGATCGCGTGGGGCGGCCTCTTCGCGCTTCTACACGACAAACTGCCGGGAGGAAGTCGCGGGGTCCAAGGCCTCACGTTTGGTGCCGGCGCCTGGATCCAGATGATGGTTGCTGGGGTGCCGATGGAGGGGAAGGGGCTTTTCGGAATGGCGCTCGGGATCATGGCGCCCGTCATGACCCTGGTCCTGCGTCTGATTTTCGGCGGTGTGCTCGGGTGGAGTTACTGCCTTCTCACCCACACAGCCTTCCCCCGACACACATCCACACGCGCACGCGTGACCACATAGACGTGAGCTGCTTTTAGCAGCGTAACTTACAACTGTCCCGTATCCACGCTTTCCGAAAACGCCGCGCGTCACGATCCTTCCAGTGCCAGAACCCAACACGCGCATTGCGGCGCTGCAATCGGGTCAGGCCGACCTTACGAGGCGACGCCGCTGGACGCCATCGCCGCGTCGGAATCGGGCATCGGCCATCTGATGATCGTGGCGTCGTCGCGTTTCGATGTGCCGCTGGTGTTCGCCGGCCTCATGGTCACCGGCGTCATGGGCGTCGCCATGTACACCGTCGCAGCGATGATCGAGAGCCACACCACGCGTTGGGCGACGCGCGGACAGGACAGCTTCTCCTGACGCATGTATGCGCCTTACGGAAGCGAAGTCAGCCGCTTCCGTCTTTCTAGGTCAATGATGCTCGTCGAGCGCCGTGATGCTGACGGCCTCGCCGCTCACGGGTAAGAAATCGTGCAGCCAGGCGGTAACGACCTCGCGCACGGCCCGGTTCTTTTCCGCGAACATGAAGTGATCGGTGCCAGAGAAAAGATGCCGTTCCGTCGGCGCTTTCGAGCGGTCGAACATGCGGATCGTCTGTTCGGTGGGCGTCACGCTGTCGACGGCGCTGTGCATCAGCAGCACCGGACGCGGCGCGATGCTGGCGATCACGTCCTCGGCGGTGAATTCGAACATGCTCCGCGCGGGGCTTGTCACGTCCGCGAACTTGCCGGTCGGGGCGCCTCTATCGTAGCACGTCGATATGACCGCTCCTTCCTATCGTGGCTACCGCTTCCCGGCTGATGTCATCCAGCGCGCCGTCTGGATGTACCTGCGCTTCACCCTCAGCTGTCGCGACGTCGAGGGGTTTGTCACGTCGTTAGAACAGGGCCGCAAGGAATGCCCGGGCGGCTGGGTTCAGGCGGCCACACCAGCCGCCTGATGCTATCCCACACGACGGTCCTTGCGGCCCTGTTCCACCGACGTGACAAACCCGCCAGATCCACGAGAGCCAAGCCTTTCGCGGCATGCGCCCCGATGAATGTGCTGGCCTCGCGCGCCGCAATGTCCTTTATTGCCCGAGATCAATGGACCTTTGGGGAGACACGATATGGGCGAGACCATTACCCTGACCGCGGAAGACGGCATCAAGATCGGCGCCTATGTCGCCAAGCCCTCCGGCACGCCACGTGGGGGCATTGTCGTCCTCCAGGAAATCTTCGGCGTGAACCACCACATGCGCGCTGTCGCCGACCGCTACGCGGCGCAAGGATATCTGGCCGTCGCACCGGCGCTCTACGACCGCGTACAGCCCAACTACGAGTCCGGCTATGAGCAACCCGATATGCAGGCCGGTGTCGCGATCCGTGGTAAGACCGACCCTGCCAAGGTCATGCTCGATGTTGCGGCGGCGATCGCGGAAGCCGCCAAGGGCGGCAAGGTCGGCGTCGTCGGCTATTGCTGGGGCGGCACGCTCGCCTTTGCGTCGGCCGTGAACCTGAAAGGTATATCGGCCGCTGTCGGATATTACGGAGCGGGAATCGCCGCCATGGCAGACCAGACGCCGAAGGTCCCGACTGTCTTGCACTTCGGCGAAAAGGATCATTCGATCCCGCTAAGCGACGTGGAAAAGATTAGGCATGCGCAGCCGGAGGTCCCGGTTTACCTCTACGCGGCCGGGCATGGGTTCAACTGCGATGAACGTGGCGCATACGATGCCGCCGCCGCAGAGCTGGCGCGTGAACGCACCTACGCGCATTTCAAGCAGCTCCTCAGCTGACGCGTTTTTTGGCGGCAGAGCTAGCAACGCCTCTGCCGCCAGAAGATCCGGGGCCACTGTCACGTCTCGGCGGCCTTGCGTTCGCCCACGCGCCCGGTCTTGTCGGTTCGACTCGAATCGCTCAATAGTCGCCCGTGAAAAACTCAGAACGGTCTGCGCCGCAATAAGATTTTCGATTCTACAAGTATTCAACATCGCCAGTTTTTAGGATGTCGACATCGGTTTTCTTGCAAATTGATTTGAGCCAATCGCTGTGATTCCCTGTCTCCGAAGAAGCTTTGGAGATTGTCACGTTAACGGTTTTTACTTGTCAATGGCACCGTCCGACCGTGGAGCGGCATCAGCATTTTCAACGCCTTGCAACGACGCGGCACCAGCCGACATAGCGTCGGAAGCCCTTACATTGGCTCAACGTGACAAGCCCGTCTGGAGCAACTCGCCTCATCAACCTGGAGCCGTTTCATGTCCGCTGAATTCGACGCCATGAGCGCCATGGAAATGCGTCGCCGGATTGCGAAGCGCGAGATCTCGCCCGTCGACTTGACGCGCCGCGCCCTGGACAAGGCGCAGGCGACGCAGGACAGCCTCAACGCCTTTTTCGTGCTCTTGCCGGACGAAGCCATGGCGGCCGCGCGCTCCGCCGAGGACGCCGTCATGAAGGGCGCTCCGCTTGGCGTCCTCCATGGGCTGCCCTTTTCCGCAAAGGATCTCATGGCGGTAAAAGGCGTGCGTTACGCCTCCGGCTCACGAACCATGGCGGACAATATCGCCACGGTGGAAGCACCGGCCGTCGAGCGCGCCAAGGCCGCCGGCGCCGTTCTCATCGGCAAGACGACGACCAGCGAGTTCGGCTGTAAGTCGGTAGGCGACAGCCCGCTGACCGGCGTCACCCGCAACCCCTGGAATCTCGCTAAAACGCCTGGAGGCTCCAGCGCGGGTGCGGCGGCCTCGGTCGCCGCCGGCGTTACGCCTTTCGCGCTGGGAACGGACGGTGGCGGATCGATCCGCATTCCCTGCGCTTTTACCGGCCTCGCCGGGATCAAGGGGCAATTCGGCCGCGTTCCCGTCTGGCCGACATCCGCCACACCCACGCTTGCGCATGTGGGGCCGCTCGCCCGAACGGTCACCGACGCGGCCCTGGTGTTTTCTGCGATAGCCGGACACGACGCCCGCGATCCCTTCGGCGTAGCCGGAGCCGTGCCCGATGTGCTTGGCGCGTCCCGCGCCTCCGTCGCCGGAATGCGCGTCGCGTATAGCCCAACGCTAGGGTACGCGCGCCCCGACCCGGAGGTCGTGGAGATCACGCGTCGAGCCGCGCAGGTTTTCGAAGACCTTGGTTGTCATGTCGAGGAGGTGGACGCGGTGTTCGCCACCGACCCGGCGGATTTGTGGACCGCAGAATTCTACGCGGGCGTCGGAATCCGCCTGCGATCCTTCATGGAAAACCAGCGCGACCTCCTGGATCCCGCGGTGGCCGACGTGCTCGAACTCGCGCTCCATCAAGAGATGCAGAGCTACTACACCAGCGTCTTCGAGAGATACGCCTTGCGCGAACAGGCCCGCAGCTTCTTCGATCGCTTCGATATCTTGCTGTCTCCGGTCCTGCCGGTGACGTCCCTCGACGTGGGCGTTAACATTCCAGCTGCATTGAGCGACCGCAATCTTGTCTCGTGGGTGTTTTACACTTATCCGTTCAACCTGACCGGCCAGCCAGCGGCGTCCGTATGCGCCGGGATCGCCAAGGACGGCATGCCGGTGGGACTGCAAGTGGTAGGCCGCTCACATTGCGAAGCGGACGTTGTGCGGGCTGCAGCGGCGTTTGAGCGCACGCAGGCCGCCGGTTACAATGTGAGGCCTTACGCGGTCTGAGAAGTCTCCCCTCGTTCGCGAAGACACACGCAGGGTCAAATCCAGCACCTCAACTCTCGGCGGTTGCGTGTCCCCGCAACCAAACAACAGCCTCTTGAAACAAATTAGTTGATTTGATCCGGATGGCATTTTTTGGAGCGCCTTAGTCTACCCCTTTCAACGCTGTGTTCTGCAGCCCTTCTTTGGACCGCCCGAAGGTAGAGTTTTCGGGCTTTTGTCACGATGACGGGCTGGGCGCGCCATCGAGAATTTGCAAGGAGATCGGACACTTGTTGCCGATTGCCCCGTGCGGCCGCTCTTCGTTGTAGTATCTGCGCCACTCCTCCATTTTCGTGCGCGCGTCGTCAAGCGTCAGGAACCAGTGCGCGTTCAAACATTCGGCGC
>JANXTB010000287.1 GCA_025356415.1 Hyphomicrobiales bacterium | reverse complement strand
GTGAGCGCTGCGGCCGCGCGGATCCGTGATTAGACCACGAACAGGAGCAGCAGCGCGACGAGGAACGAGAACACGCCGAGACCTTCGGCGAGCGCCGCGCCGATGAACGCGCGGCCGAACTGGCCGTCAGCCGCCGACGGGTTGCGCAGGGCGCCCGAGAGGAACTGGCCGAAGATCGCGCCGACGCCGATGGCCGCGCCACCCATGCCGATGGTCGCGAGGCCGGCGCCGATGTACTTTGCTGCAACAGGATCCATTTTAAACTCCTTCAGAGGTTTTGATTTGGGTCTACCATTTGTTGTTCAGATATTTATCAGTGACCCGGATGAAGCGCGTCATTCAGATAGACGCACGTGAGGATGGCGAAGACGTAAGCCTGCAGGAATGCAACCAGCAGTTCGAACGCCGTCAACGCAACGATGCCAAGCAGCGGCAGCGGCGAGATCGCAGCCCAGACGCCCGAACCGAGCAGCAGGGCGACGAAGGCGCCGAACACCTTCAGCGTGATGTGGCCCGCAAGCATGTTCGCGAAGAGACGAACCGAGAGCGAGATCGGCCGCGAGATGAACGAGATCACCTCGATCAGCACGATGAAGGGCAGGAGCGCGGGCGCGACGCCCGACGGCACGAAGAGATGCAGGAAATGCGTGCCGTGACGCATCAGGCCGTAAATGATGACGGTCAGGATGACGAGCGCGGCGAGCGCGAAGGTGACGACGATCTGCGACGTCACCGTGAACGTGTAGGGGATGATGCCGATCACGTTCGAGAAGACGACGAACATGAAGATCGTGAAGACGAGCGGGAAGAACTTCATGCCTTCCGTGCCGGTCGTGCCGCGCACCGTCGAGGCCACGAATTCGTAGGACATTTCCGCGACTGACTGCAGACGCCCGGGCACGACAGCCTTCTGGGCGGTGCCGACGATCATCAGGAAGGTGATCGCGAGCAGCACGATGACCATGAACAGCGAGGCGTTGGTGAAGGACGCATCGATGCCGCCAATGCGGATCTGCGCAAGCGGGGCCACGATAAACTGGTGGATCGGATCGATCGCGTTGCCTGTCGCCACTTCTCTGCCCCTGTCTGTCGCGCATCGCGCGTTTAGAACAAAACTATTTGGGACGTGTCCCGCCGCCCTGCGATCCCGTGGGAGCGGACGCCAGGCGATACACGTTCCAGAACCCCGCAACCGTTCCGAACATCGTCATGATGATCAGAAGCACCGGCTTCGTGCCGAACCAAGCGTCGAGCTGCCACCCCATGAGGGCGCCGACGATAATGCCCGCCACGAATTCCGAGAGTACGCGAAAGCCGAGGCTCATGGCGCGTCCCGTCCGCAGGTTGGCCGCTTCGGCGTCAACGCGATCGGCCTGATCGTGCTGGCGCCTGTCCAGCGCCGCCGAGAGTGCCTCGAGCCGCGCCTTCATGGCCTGGTCTTCTTCCCCGTCACGCCTGTCTTCACTGGCCATGGCCGCTCTCCCGTGGACTGGACCCTCGTGGGCCGAAACGGTTTCAGGCGCTCTTCGGGTCCGTTGAGCCAACCTTTTGGGTTGCGGAACCGGCTTGCCGCCCGGCGAGCAGAATGTTGCGATGAGGCAGTCGTGCGAAGAAGAGATCAGGCCCTCTCGAGCCGCGCGCACCATATTGTCGGGGCCCTTGTGTGTCAAGGTTCGGCTAGGAGAATATAAGTGACTGATTTCAAAGGCTCTTCATGCGCTGAAAACGGGTGTTGACGAAGGTTGCAGGAGTGGTTCCTCCGAAGGGGAAGAATCGGGTGTGTCCTTCCTTCTCCCGCGAGGCGGGAGAAGGTGGCATGCGAAGCATGACGGATGAGGGTGGTCCGTGCGGAAGAATGTTTTTGGGGCAGGCGCCCTCACCCCGGCTCGGCTTCGCCTGAGTCCGCCCTCTCCCGCCAGCGCGGGAGAGGGTTGGCGCCGTGGCTAAATCACGAAATCCGGGTCCCTATGGTCGGCCGTGATATCGATCCGCACGTCCTGCGCGATCTCCGCCAGCGCGATCGAGCCGCGGCGGCGGGGGCGGGGGACGTCGATCTTGCGGTTCGAGCGCACCACGCCGGGCTTGCCGCCGAGCGCCACCACCTTGTCGGCCATGTAGACCGCTTCATCGATATCATGCGTGACGAACAGGATCGTGCGGCCGGTTTCGGCGCGGATGCGGATCAGCTCGTCCTGCAAGTTCTCACGGGTGGCGACGTCGAGCGCCGAGAACGGCTCGTCCATCAGCAGGATCGATGGCCGCACCGCGAGCGCACGCGCCAGCGCCACGCGTTGCCGCTGGCCGCCTGACAATTGGTGCGGCCAGCGCGCCGCCATCTCGGCGAGGCCGACGAGTTTGAGCGCCTCGGTGGCGCGCGTCACGCGTTCGGACTTGGACAGCGATGTCTTTTCGAGTCCGAACATCACATTCGACAGCACGCGCCGCCACGGCAGCAGGCGCGCATCCTGGAACACCATGGCCATGGGCCGCTCGGCGTTCGGATCGGGCGTGATCGTCACGCGGCCAGTGGTCGGCTTGGCGAGGTCCATCAGCACGCGCAGCAGTGTCGACTTGCCGACGCCTGACGCGCCGACGATGGCGATGAACTCGCCCGCGCAAATATCGAGGTCGAGCCCGCGCAGCACTTCGGTGCGGCGGCCGTCCTGTTCAAAGGCGAGGCCGAGATCCTCGATGTGGATGATGCGGGGCGAAGAAATCATGGCTTCCATTTGAGAAGCTTTCCTTGAAGCAGCATGAAGCCGGCGTCCATGATTCCGTAAAGCGCCGCCATGGTGAGCATGTAGACGACCACGATGTCGGTCGCGAGCAGCGACGAGGCCTGCATCATGCGGCTGCCGAGCCCGCTCACACCCGACAGTTCGGCGGCGACAACCGCCATCCATGCCTGTCCGAGCGCGGTGCGCAGGCCGATGAGAATGCCGGGCGTCGCAGCCGGCAGCAGAACTTTGAAAAGCCGCTCTGGCGCAGAGCGAAAGCCGAACGCGTCCGCGACTTCGATGAGGTCGCGATCCACGCCATGCACGGCGCCGAGCGCGGCGAAGAATGCGATCCAGAACACGCCAATGGAGATGATGAAAATCGCATTCGCCTGATCGACGCCAAACCAGATGATCGCGAACGGCGCCCAAGCAAGGTTGGGGATCGGGCGCAGCAGCCGCACGACCCAGGCGAGCGACCATTCAAGCCGCACCGACATGCCGGTGATGACGCCCAGCATCGTGCCGAGCCCCGCGCCGACGAGAAAGCCGAGGATGTAATGATTGAGGCTCAAGCCGACATATTGCGCCCACAGCCCGCTGCGGAATTCGCGCATGAAGGCCTTGGGCAATTCGCTCGGCGGCGGCAGCAGGCTCGACTGGATGAGCCCGGACGCCGGCACGGCTTCCCAAATCCCCAGAAAGACAAGGAGGCCGGCGGCGGCGTAAACGGTGGGATGAAGGCGCAAGTTCGTGCCGATCGTTGAGCCAGAAAACAAGAAAAGCCGGCAAGCGGTGACGCTCGCCGGCCTGTCTGTCAAGACGGCCGTTTATTTCTTCGTCTTCTCGAAGAACGACGGGTCGAACAATCCCTCGAGCGGAACGTCCTTGTCGAGCGTGCCGATGGAGACCTGGAACGCCTGCATCTTCTTCGTCGCCTCGACGATCTGCATCGGGTTGGCGGCGAATTTCGACGCCGGCGATTTCAGCGCGGCGATGATCGTGTCGGTGTCGATCAGCCCCTTGCCGAGCGCCGCTTCAATACTCGGCGCGGCCTTTTGCGGGTCGGTCTTGATGAGATCGATCGCGCGCACCACGCCATTGACGAGCGCCTGCACGCCAGCCGGATTCTTCTTCAGAAAGTCGCCCGAGACCGCGAGCACCGTGCCTGGCTGGTCGGGGAACATCTCGCCGCCAAGCGCGACGATCTTGATCGCCTTGTTGCGCTGCTGGACGATGGTGTCGGTGGGCTCGCGGATGGTCGCGCCATCGACCGCGCCTGACAGCAACGCGTTCTGCGTGGCGTCGATGCCCATCGGCACGACTTCGTAATCAGCCTTGTCGGCCTTGGTGACTTCCTGCAGCCAATGCACAAGTGTCGTGTGCGGCACCGAGCCTGGCGGCTGCGTGGCGAGGCGCGCAGGCTTGCCGGTCGCGGCGCGGAACGCCTTCAGCGCGTCGGCGGGCTTCACGCCTTCCTTGAAATAGGGCGAGAGTTTCGGGCCGGCCGCGACAGTCATTTCCTCGACGGCGGTCGCGGCGACAACGCGCACATCGATGCCCTTGGAGCGCGCAACGCCGAGCGGGGCGACGCCGGCGACATAGACGTCGAGCGTGCCGGACGCCAGCGCCTGGATCATCAGCGGGCCGGATTCGAAAGTCGTGATCTTGAGGTCGAGCCCGGCCTGCTTGGCCCAGCCTTCCTTGTCGATGATGAGGATGGGTGACGTGCCCAGCACCGGAATGATGCCGACGCGCACCTGCGTCTGGGCGAGGGCGGGCGCAGCCAGCGAGGCAAGCCCGAGGGCCGCGGCGGCGAGATGGGTGAGAAAGCGCATGCAGGGTCTCCTGATCTGTCGAGGTGGTTCTAGCATTGATGCAGCATTGTGTGTGAATTATTTTATATTACATTATTGTAATGTAATACATGCAACGCGCGCCCCTTTCCCGCGCTGCCGGGAGAGGGTGGCTGGCGAAGCCAGACGGGTGAGGGCGCCTGCCATTGCTGAAGCGTTTCTCGCGCGGAACCGCGCTCATCCGCCCTGCTTTGCGGCGCACCTTCTCCCGCCAGCGCGGGAGAAGGGTCGCTCACGATCGACGTGACAGCGCCCGCCCGCCCCCTTACACTCGCCACCAAATCAAACGCGGCCATCAAGACCGCGCGAGGGGGAAAAATGGGTCGCCTCGACCATTGCTACAACATCGCCGATCTCCGTGAGGTTGCGCGCAAGCGCCTGCCCAAGGGCGTGTTCGAATATGTCGACAAGGGCACCGAGGACATGGTCGCGCTGGGCAACAACCGGCGCGCGTTCGAAGAGCTGAAGCTGCTCAACCGGGTGCTGGTCGATGTTTCCGACGTAAAGCTCGATGCGGAGATTTTCGGCAAGCCCGCCGCGCTGCCGATGGTGATCGCGCCAACCGGCATCGCCGGGCTGTGCTGGTATGAGGGCGAATATGAACTCGCCAAGGCAGCGGCCAAGGCTGGCGTGCCGTTCACGCTGGCTACCGGCTCCAACACGCCGATGGAGAAAGTAGCTGCCGGCGGCGGGCGTCCGTGGTTTCAGCTCTATATGTGGCGCGAGAAGGAATTGTCCTACGAACTCGTGCGGCGCGCGGCGCGTGCGGGTTTCGAGACTTTGGTCTGGACGGTGGACATCGGCCACGGCGCCAATCGCGAACACAATGCGCGCAACGGTTTCTCGCAGCCCTACAAGATCAACGCGAAAAGCGTGTTCGACATGCTGAGCCATCCCGAATGGATGGCGACCGTGATCGGCAAATACATCACCACCACGGGGATGCCCGAGCACGCCAATTATCCTGAAAAATATCAGGCGAAATTCACCGGCTCCGCGTCGCAGGCGAAGGCCCTGCGCGCCGATCAGGTGAGCTGGGCGGATGTCGATAAACTGCGCGAGATCTGGCCGGGCAAACTCGTCATCAAGGGCATCATGCGCGCCGACGATGCGCGCCGCGCTATCGATCATGGTGTGGATGGAATCGTGGTGTCGAACCACGGCGGCCGCAACATGGATTCGGCGCCCTCGACGCTCGACGTCTTGCCAGGGATAGCCGCGGCTGTGGGACATCGCACGACAGTCTTTGTTGATTCCGGCGTACGCCGCGGCAGCGACATCGTGAAATGCCTCGCGCTCGGCGCCAACGCCGTGCTCACCGGCCGTGCGACGCTCTATGGAATTGGCGCAGGCGGAGAAGCGGGCGCGGCGAAGGCGCTGTCGATTTTGAAAAACGAAATGCGCCGGACCATGGCCTACATCGGCAAGCAACGCGTCACCGAGATCAACGGCGACGACATCTGGCGCGGCGGGAATTGACCTCTTTCCCTTCTCCCGCGCGCGGGAGAGGGGCGCGCGCCGCCTCGCCCTAAACCGGCTCCAAAAACTTCTCGGCCTGCTGCAGGTCCACGCTCACCAGCTGGGAGACGCCGCGCTCCGCCATGGTGACGCCGAACAGGCGGTCCATGCGGGCCATGGTGATCGGGTTGTGGGTGATGGTCACGAAGCGCGTGTCGGTGCGGCCGCGCATGGCTTCCAGCAGATCGCAGAAGCGTTCCACATTGGCGTCGTCGAGCGGCGCGTCCACTTCGTCGAGCACGCAGATCGGCGACGGGTTGGTGAGGAACACCGCGAAGATGAGCGACATGGCGGTCAGCGCCTGTTCACCGCCTGACAGCAGCGTCATCGTCTGCGGCTTCTTGCCGGGCGGGCGCGCGAGAATCTCGAGGCCGGCTTCCAGTGGGTCGTCGCTCTCGATCAGCTGCAATTCCGCCGAGCCGCCGCCGAACAGCGATGTGAACAGCTCCTTGAAATAGCCGTTCACCACTTCGAACGCGGCGAGCAGGCGCTCGCGGCCTTCCTTGTTCAGGCTCTGGATTGCGATGCGCAGCTTGCGGATCGCTTCCGTCAGATCGTCACGCTCGGTGACCATCGAGCCGAATTTTTCCTCGATCTCGCTGAGCTCTTCATCGGCGCGCAGATTGACGGCGCCGAGACGTTCGCGATCGCCCTTCAATTGTTCGAGCGTTTTCTCGATCTGGCGCGCTTCGGGCAGCTGATCGTTTGGCCCGACGCCCGCAAGGGCTGCGACCGCGTGCGGCTCGCATTCGAGTTCGGTCGCGATCGTCTTCACGATTTCTTCGAGCCGTTGGCGGAGAGCCTCGACACGCGCCTCAGTCCGGGCGCGCTCTTCGCGCGCCTGGCCCATCGCGTCGATCGATCCGCGCGCGAGGCGGTCGGCTTCGGCCAGATCGTTCTCGGCGGATGCGCGCTTGTCGGACGCGGCTTTGCGCGCTTCCTCGGCCTGTCCCACCTGGTCGATCAGCGCGCGGCGCTGCGCAATGAATTCATTGGG
>JANXTB010000282.1 GCA_025356415.1 Hyphomicrobiales bacterium | reverse complement strand
GGGGATAGCGCCCGCGAGCGCCAGCACGACAGGACGCACGACGTAAGCGAAGGTCACGAAACTTGCGACCGGATTTCCAGGCAGGCCGATGAACGGCGTGCCGTCGATGACGCCCATCGCCACCGGACGCCCGGGCTTGATCGCCATGCGCCACAGCACCAGCGACCCCGCCGCCTCGATGCTGGCGCGCACGTGATCTTCCTCGCCGGTGGACACGCCACCCGACGTCAGCACGAGATCGTGGTCGCGCGCGGCGTCGCGCAATCCTGCTGACAAAGCCGCGCGGTCGTCGCGCAGGATGCCGAGGTCCGACACATCGCAGCCAAGGCGCCGCAACAGGCTTGCGAGCATGTAGCGGTTGGAATCGTAAAGCTGCGCGCTCTCGCGCGAGGCGCCGGGCGCGACGACTTCATTGCCGGTTGAAAACACCGCGACGCGGATGCGGCGGCGCGTGTCGAGATGCGTGAGACCGAGCGCGGCGGCGAGCGCAACATGTTGCGGACGCAGCCGCTGGCCCGCCGCAATGGCGAGCGCGCCTTGCAAAATGTCCTCGCCAGCCGGGCGCATGTTGGCGCCGGGCTTCAGACCGGCAGGCAAGATGACGCGACCGTCGGCGCCGATTTCGACGTCCTCCTGCATGAACACTGTGTCGGCGCCTTGCGGCATCGGCGCGCCGGTGAAAATGCGCACAACGCTGCCCGGCGTCACCGGACCAGCAGGCGAACCCGCCTGCACGCGGCCAGCAATGGGAAATGCGCGCGGGCCATCCTGCGGCAGGTCGGCGCTGCGCAGCGCGTAACCATCGACGGCGGAATTGGCGAAGAGCGGCAGCGGCAGCGGCGCATGCAGTGCGTTGGCCAGCACGCGATTGTCGGCGTCATGCAGCGCGACGCGCTCGACGCCATCAACCGGCGTCACGCGCGCGGCGATCAGCGCGACGGCCTCGTCCACCGGCATCAGCGCGCCGCCGAAAGCGAAGCAATCATCCGAGAGTTGCGCCATGTCTCAGGCTCCCGCGCCGTCCATGGCCAGATGGTCGTCCACGTGGACAGCTTTGGCGAGCATCATATCGGCGATTTGCGCGATGTCATCGAGCGCGAAAACCGGCACGGGCGCGGCGGGGTTCGCGTCGGTCGCGATGGCGACGATGGCGGGGTCTTGCTCGTAGAGAAACGGCTTGGCGTTGGCGATGCGATGCACCTCGATCTTCGGGTGACGATCGGTCTTGAAACCCTCGACGATCACGAGATCGACCGGCGTGATCTTGGTCAGCAATTCGCGCAGAGGCCATTCGGCCTCGTCGCGCAATTCATGCATCAGCGCAAAGCGGCGTCCCGACGACACCAGCACCTCGGTCGCGCCGGCCTCGCGATGCGCGTAGGAATCCTTGCCCGGCGTGTCGACGTCGAATTTGTGATGCGCGTGCTTGATGGTCGAGACGCGCACGCCGCGCGCGATCAGCAGCGGAATGACGCGCGTCAGCAGCGTCGTCTTCCCCGCTCCGCTCCAGCCTGCGAGTCCGATGAGTTTCATGCTCGACCCTTTTCGTCATTGCGAGCGAAGCGTCGCTACGCTCCTCGCAATGACGAGGCTAAAAACAAAACTGCCCGGCGAAGGGCCGGGCAGTTCCTTACACCTTGGCTAGCGAACGGTCTATTCAGCCGGCATGGCGCGCGGCGGGACCGCAGGCGCCTTGCCCTTGGCGAGCTCTTCCTCGACCCAGAGCGAGTGATGCTCTTTGGCCCAGTTGAGATCGACCTCGCCATTGCCCATCGCGTCGAACGCGCCTTCCATGCCGACCGAGCCAATGTAGGCGTGCGCCAGCATCGCGGCGACGAAGACCACCGCGAGCACAGCATGGACAGTGGTGAACAGCTGCAGGCCAGCAACGCCGTCCGCGACCGTGTAGGGGAACAGCAGGAACCAGCCCGAGATGGACATCACCGCGCCGCCGCCGACGACCATCCAGAACACGACCTTCTGGCCGGCGTTGAAACGCTTGGCCGCCGGGTGCTTGCCCTTCGAGAAGAGACCGCCGCCCTGCTTGATCCATTCGAGATCGAGCTTGTTGGGGATGTTGTCCTTCACCCAAAGCAGGAACATCAGCGCGACGCCGGCCATGAAGGGGAACGACAGGAAGTTATGCGCGAGCTTGCCGTAGCCGGTGAGCATCGCGAAAGTTTCTGGCCCGAACAGCGGCAAGATCACCATGCGGCCGAAGGAGACGTTCAGTCCCGACAGCGCGAGGATGATGAAGCAGCCCGCGGTCAGCCAATGCGCGAAGCGGTCGAAGCCGGCAAAACGCGTGAGTGTCTGGCCTGAAAAGCCATGATCGATCGTGATGCGTCCGCGCACCAGATAGAACAGCGCCAGCGC
>JANXTB010000278.1 GCA_025356415.1 Hyphomicrobiales bacterium | reverse complement strand
CGGAAATGGTGATGCCGGGCGACAACGTTTCGATGGAAGTCGCGCTGATTTCGCCGATCGCGATGGAAGAGAAGCTCCGCTTCGCCATCCGTGAAGGCGGCCGCACCGTCGGCGCGGGCGTCGTCGCTTCGATCATCGAGTGAACTGCTTAAAGTGATGAATCAAGGGGCGTCCTTCGGGGCGCCCCTTTTTTTTCCGGGCTGGTGGGGTTCGTCCTTCTCCCGCGCTGGCGGGAGAAGGTCCCGCGCAGCGCGCGGGGGATGAGGGCGTCGACGCCTCGCGGATCTTTCAAAGGTCCGGAAATGGCGAAGCCCTCACCCGTCATGCTTCGCATGCCACGCTCTCCCGCAAGCGCGGGAGAGGGGCGCGCCCGTGGATCCGTGCGCCAGAATTCCCCTTGCAATCTCGCTTCGCCTTTGGCATGAGAACCGCAACGGGGTTTACGCCCCGTCAGAGAGCTAGGGGCTTAGCTCAGCTGGTTAGAGCGGCGGTCTCCAAAACCGCAGGTCGAGAGTTCGAATCCCTCAGCCCCTGCCATCTCCCTTCCCACCACGTTTTCCCACGTCTTGCGCTCGTCAGAAAAACCCCTTGGCGGGGGCGCGAGCTTTGGCTATAAGCCAATCCAATGTGGCGCGCGACCTGACGGTCCCGCGCCGCGACTTTTTTGGGCGGGACGCTTTGGCCGGATTCTCCGGCTTTGCTCAGCGCAATTGGGACACTCGATGGCCAATCCTTTTGAATTCATCCAGCAGGTGCGCGCCGAGGCCAACAAGGTCACCTGGCCATCGCGCCGGGAAACCCTGATCACCACGGGCCTCGTGATCCTGATGGTGCTCGCGGCGTCGATCTTCTTCGTCTCCGTCGACCAGGCGATCCGTCTCGCCGTCTCCTTCATCATGTCGCTGGGACACTGAAATGGCCAATCGCTGGTATATCGTTCACGCCTATTCGAACTTCGAAAAGAAGGTCGCCGATTCGATCCGCGATTACGCCGCCCAGCGCGGTCTGAGCGACAAGTTCGAAGAGATCCTCGTCCCGACCGAGCAGGTCGTCGAAGTGCGCCGCGGCCGCAAGGTCAATTCGGAGCGCAAGTTCTTTCCGGGCTACGTGCTCGTGAAATGCGACCTGACCGACGACGTCTACCATCTCATCAAGAACACCCCGAAGGTCACGGGCTTCCTCGGCGCCGACAAGAAGCCGATGGCGATTTCCGACGCCGAGGCCGACCGCATCAAGGGTCAGGTCCAGGAGGGCGTCGAGCACCCCAAGCCTTCGATCCATTTCGAAATCGGCGAGACCGTGCGCGTCGCCGACGGCCCGTTCGCATCCTTCAACGGCATCGTCGAGGAAGTCGACGAGGGCCGCTCGCGCGTCAAGGTCGCGGTATCCATCTTCGGCCGCGCCACCCCGGTGGAGCTGGAATACACGCAGGTCGAGAAGGTCTGAGGGCAGGGCTCTCGGCCAGGTTTTTAAAGGGCGGCCTTCGGGTCGCCCTTTTTGTTTCTGTCGAATCGTGGGGCCCATCCTTCTCCCGCGCTGGCGGGAGAAGGTGTCGCGTAAAACGCGACGGATGAGGGCGGTTCAACTTGCGGAGCTGTCGTTCGTTGGAACGCCCTCACCCGTCATGCTTCGCATGCCACCCTCTCCCGCCAGCGCGGGAGAGGGGAGAGCGCACGCGATTGTAACGCAATGACGGCGCTTTTCCCCTTCCCATCCGCGCCCCGCACCTATATAGGACGCGCTTCGCCGTGGGAGGCATGCCCGGTTTTGCCGCCGGGAGTCCATGTCGCACCACGAACTGCAACCACCCGGCTCCGGATGCGAATATCCGGTGGCGGGAGCTTTTTGGAGCAGCCAATATGGCAAAGAAGATCACGGGTTACGTGAAGCTTCAGGTTCCGGCCGGCGCGGCGAATCCTTCGCCCCCGATTGGACCCGCGCTCGGTCAGCGCGGCCTGAACATCATGGAATTCTGCAAAGCCTTTAACGCGAAGACGGCGCAGATCGAAAAGGGAACTCCGATCCCGGTCATCATCACGGCCTACCAGGATCGTTCCTTCACCTTCGAAATGAAGCAGCCGCCGGTCACCTTCTGGTTGAAGAAGGCCGCGAACCTGAAGATCGGCAAGAAGCCGGCTTCGGGCTCGAAGACGCCTGGCCGCGGTTTCGTCGGCAAGGTCACGACGGCTCAGATCCGCGAAATCGCGGAGAAGAAGATCGTCGATCTCAACTGCCATACCGTTGAAGCGGCGATGGCTATGATCACAGGCTCCGCCCGTTCGATGGGCCTCGAGGTGGTGGAGTAATCATGGCACACATCGGAAAGCGCGTTCTCAAGGGACGTGAAGGCGTTGAGCGCACCAAGCTGTACAAGGTCGATGAGGCCGTGCAGCTCGTGAAGGATCGGTCCAACGCGAAGTTCGACGAGACCGTCGAAATCGCGATGAACCTCGGCGTTGACCCCAAGCATGCTGACCAGATGGTCCGCGGCGTGGTCAACCTGCCGCATGGCACCGGCCGCGTTCTGCGCGTCGCCGTGTTCGCCCGTGGCGCCAAGGCTGATGAAGCCAAGGCGGCCGGCGCGGACATCGTCGGCGCGGAAGAGCTGGTCACCATCGTTCAGGGCGGCACGATCGACTTCGATCGCTGCATCGCGACCCCGGACATGATGCCGCTCGTCGGCCGTCTCGGTAAGGTGCTCGGCCCGCGCGGC
>JANXTB010000263.1 GCA_025356415.1 Hyphomicrobiales bacterium | reverse complement strand
CACCACCGCCGCGCCGCCGAACTTCGCGCGCAGATCGTCCATCGCTTTCTCGCGCGCTTTTTCGCGGGTGACGTTTGTGTCGGCGAGGTCGCCGTGGTCGGCTTGGTCCGCGTCGGCGAGCGCGCCGGCGCCGACGCCGATCAAGCGGAAGGCGGCGCCATCGGCTTCCTTCTCCAGCAATTCGCGCGCGGCGGAAAACAGGCGCGTGGCGAGTTGCGTCGGCTCATTCAAGCTGCGCGCGCGCGTGCGGGTTTTGAAATCCGTGGTCTTCAGTTTCAGCGTGATCGTAGAGCCGGCGAGTTCGCTGGCCTTCAGCCGCGCGGACACTTTCTCGCACAGGCGGTAAAGCGTGCGCGTCAGCGTTTCGACATCGCGCACGTCCTTGTCGAAAGTCGTTTCCGCAGAGACGCTTTTCGTTTCGCGTTCGGGACTCACGATGCGCGTATCGATCCCGCGCGCGAGGCGCCACAAGCGTGAGCCCTCGCCGCCGTAGCGGCGCATCAGGTCGCGTTCTTCCGCGCGTTGCAGATCGCCGATCAGGCGGTAGCCGTCGCCCTCGAGCTTCTCGCGCATGACCGCGCCGACGCCCCAGATCATGCCCACAGGTTTGTCGCGCAGGAACTCCAGTGCTTCCGCGCGGCCGATCACCGCGTAACCGCGCGGCTTGTCGATGTCGGACGCGATCTTCGCGAGGAACTTGCAATAGGAAAGGCCGACCGAAACGCTGATGCCGATGTCGCGTTCGATGTCTCGTGCAAATCTTGCGAGCACGATGTCGGCGCTGGCGCCATGCAAGCGCTGTGTGCCAGTGAGATCCAGAAAGGCCTCGTCGATCGACAAGGGCTCCACGAGCGGCGTGAGATCGCGCATGCGCGCGCGCACCTGGCCGCCGACCTCCGCATATTTCCGCATGTCGGGACGGATCACGACAGCATCGGGGCAGGCCTGCAGCGCCTTGAACATCGGCATGGCGGAGCGCACGCCGAAAGTGCGCGCGACATAGCAGCATGTCGAGACGACGCCGCGCGTTCCACCGCCGATGATAACGGGCTTGTCGCGCAGCGCCGGATTGTCGCGCTTCTCGACCGCCGCATAAAACGCGTCGCAGTCGATATGCGCGATGGTGAGTTGCGTGCGCTCCTCATGCGCGACGACGCGCGGGGAGCCGCAGGCCCGGCAGCGGCGCGCGCCAACGCTTTCCTCAAGACAATCGCGGCAGAGGAGGCTCGCGCTCAAATGCTGGAACGCGGCGCGGGGTCGGCCAGGATCTCGCGCGCCGCGCCCACCATCTCGGGCGATGTCCCGGCGTCGGTGGCGAAGGCGAGCAGCGTGGGTTCATCCGCGCACAGGTGATCGAGCACGGCCGGGAGGAAACCCGGTTGCGACGCCGCCACGCGGATCGAGCCGTGGTCCATGCCGGTCAGCGCGAGAAAGCGGTCGAGCCGTTCCTGATCGGCCGCAAGCCAGGCCAGCGCGTCGATTGCGATGGCATTCGCGGACTCATGCGTGATGCGCAGTGGGCGGGCCGAAAGCGGCGTCCGCGCTGCAGCGCTTGCGCGCGGGGCCGGTTTTGGGTGAGGTCTGAACGGGCGCTCGGTCATGAGGTCTCATGGGCTTCTGGCTGCGCTGAAGTTTTTTTGGCGAGATTCTGAATTCGTCAATACACATGAGTAATATAGAACAAGCAGGCCCCGCAGGCGGAGGCCCGGAAGAGTGGATGTCGAAAAAAGTACTCATCGTCGAAGACAATGAGCTCAATATGAAGCTCTTCAACGACCTTCTGGAAGCCCATGGCTATGCCACCGTGCAGACGCGCAATGGGATGGAGGCGCTTGACCTCGCGCGCGCCCACCGGCCCGACCTGATTCTGATGGATATCCAGCTGCCGGAAGTGTCCGGTCTGCAGGTGACCCAGTGGATCAAGGACGATCCGACGCTCAAGCATATCCCAGTCATCGCCATCACGGCCTTCGCGATGAAGGGCGACGAGGAAAAAATCCGGCAAGGGGGCTGCGAGGCCTATTTGTCGAAGCCGATTTCCGTCGTGAAATTCCTGGAGACTGTCCGCAATTTCATTGGCGGGCAGCAGGCTTGACGTTGGGGTATGCCCCCGGTGCGCTGCCGCAATTTCGACGTCTTGCCTTGTTGTTGTACGTTTATGGCGGGAATCGATAGCCATTAACTCATTGTGTTTAGGTAAACACGAGGGATAAGTCCCCCAAAGCTCAGCTTGCGATTGCAATTCGATCCGGGCTCTGTAACGTGAGTGAGAGGGGGCGTAACCCCCTCGTGACGCGCTGCAAAGCGCGCAAAACCGGAATACAGATACCCTACGGAGTGCTCAGGTCCGCCGCATCTCCTGGGTCCGTGGGGTCGGCCGGTCGGAAACGGTAGGAGTGGCCTCCTCGAAATGCCGCTTCTGACCGGCCACCTATTCAAAGCCCCGGCGCAAGCCGGGGCTTTTTATTTGGCAGCGGGCCAAGTCGAGACAAAGAACAAGTCGAGGCAAAGAAAAAGCCGCC
>JANXTB010000254.1 GCA_025356415.1 Hyphomicrobiales bacterium | reverse complement strand
CGCTGTACGAGGCGACTCATCGCCCGGGGCTTGAGATCCTCGACCGGATCGGCGGGGGCGACAGCTTCGCCTCCGGTGTCATCTACTCGTTACTCGAAGAGAAGAGCCCGCACGAAGCGGTGGAGTATGGCGCTGCGCACGGAGCTCTCGCAATGACGACGCCGGGGGCATATGATGCGGCATGCCACCGCAAGATTCTCCCCTCTCCAACGCCGCCGAACTGTCCGTCTCCGAGCTCTCGGGCGCGCTCAAGCGCACCATCGAGGACCGGTTCGGCTATGTGCGCGTGCGCGGCGAGATTTCCGGCTATCGCGGCCCGCATTCATCCGGCCACGTCTATTTTTGCCTGAAGGACGCCACAGCCCGCATCGACGCCGTGATGTGGAAAGGCTCCTTCGCGCGCCTGCGGGTGCGGCCTGAAGAGGGCATGGAGGTCATCGCCACCGGCAAGATCACCACCTTCCCGGGCAAGTCGACTTACCAGATCGTAGTCGAAACCATCGAGCCCGCGGGTGTCGGCGCGCTGCTGGCGCTGCTGAAAATGCGCACCGAGACGCTGCGCGCCGAGGGACTGTTCGATCCGGCGCGCAAGCAGCTCCTGCCGTTCATGCCGCAAGTCATCGGCGTCATCACCTCGCCGACAGGCGCTGTCATTCGCGACATCCTGCATCGCCTCGCCGATCGCTTTCCGCGTCATGTGCTGGTCTGGCCCGTGCGCGTGCAAGGCGAGACGAGCGCCGCCGAAGTCGCGCGCGCCATCGAGGGTTTCAACGCGCTGCCCGAGGGCGGGCCGATCCCGCGCCCCGATGTGCTGATCGTCGCGCGCGGCGGCGGCTCGCTGGAAGATTTGTGGGGTTTCAACGAAGAGATCGTGGTGCGCGCGGCCGCCGCCAGCGACATCCCGCTGATCTCGGCGGTCGGCCACGAGACCGACACCACGCTGATCGATTATGCGTCGGACGTCCGCGCCCCCACGCCAACGGCGGCTGCCGAAATGGTCGTGCCGGTGCTCGCCGATCTGCTCGCGCAGACGGCGGGTTTCGCGGCCCGCCATCGCGCGGCGATGCGGCGGCTGCTTGATATCCGTCGCAACGAAATGCGCGGCCTCGTGCGCGCGCTGCCGACCGGCGAGGATGTCGTGGCCATCCCGCGCCAGCGGCTCGACCGCGCCGGCGAACGGCTGGCCGAGCGCGTGGTGTCGCGTCTGCGCGAGCGCAGTTTGCGGCTGGGCCGCGCGGCGCAATTGCTGGCGCGCCATTCGCCACAGGCGGAATTCGCACGCCGGCAGGGCGAAACGCGTGAGGCCGCCGCAAATCTGCGCCGCGCCGGGCGCCAATTGCTGCAGCGTCCGCGTCAGCAGGTCGTGGACCTGCAGGCGCGGCTGGCGCGCGCTTTCGCCAACCGGATCAATCTGGAAAAGCAGTCTGCCGCAGCCTGCCGTCGACAGCTCGATGGGCTCAGCGCAAGGCTGCGCGCCGCGCCCGCCAAGCCGCTGGAGCGCCGCGCCGAGCGTCTCGCGTCGGCATCCAAGCTGCTTGAGTCGTACAGCTATCACAACGTACTCGCGCGCGGCTTCGCGCTGGTGCGCGACGATCAGGGCCGCCCGCTGCGCGCTGCTTCGGACGTGGAGAGGGGGGCGGGGCTGGAAATCGAATTCGCGGATGGCCGCGTGAATGCGGTCGCTGGCGGGACGCCGGCGCCGAAGAAGACAGCAGCGAAAAAGCCCGCGACAGCCGGGCAGGGGACGCTTTTCTAGCGCGTCATTGCGAGGAGCGAAGCGACGCGGCAATCTATCTGACGGCAAACGCTAGATGGATTGCTTCGCTTCGCGCGCAATGACGTGGGTTTGAGACGTGGCCAGAGGGGATAAATGACCTTACGTCTTTGTTCCAGATCGTAGCGGACGCCGGGACATACTAAGAAGATGGCCGCCGGGGAGGAACGGGAATTCATGCGTATTGGTTTTCTGGCGGACATTCACGGCAACCGGGAGGCGCTCGACGCTTGTCTGGAGCAGGCGCGCCGGCAGTGCGTGGATCGGCTTGTGTTCCTCGGCGATCTCGTCGGCTATGGCGCCGACCCTGTCTATGTCGTCGATCGTGTCGCGCAATTGCAGGAGAACGAGGGCGCCATCGTCCTGCTCGGCAATCATGACGCCGCAGCGGTCGCCTGTGACACCACCGGCATGAATCAATACGCGCGCGACGCGATCCTCTGGACGCATGGCGAACTCGACCCCGCGCAGATCGCCTTCCTGCGCGGCCTGAAATCGAGCTTCGAGGAAGACGACCGGCTTTACGTGCATTCCGACGCCACTGCGCCCGACCAATGGCGCTACGTCACCGATGCGGCGGAAGCCGAGCGCAGTTTGCGCGCGACGCACAAGCGCCTCACCTTCTGCGGTCATGTGCATCGCCCGGCGCTCTATCACATGGCGCCGCAGAAGCCTGCCGTCGCCTTCAAGCCGCAGGCCGGCACGCCCATTCCGCTGATCGGCAACCGCAAATGGCTGCTCGTGCAGGGCTCCGTCGGCCAGCCGCGTGATGAAAATCCTGCTGCGAGCTGGGGCGTTCTCGACGTCGAGAAGAGCGAGTTCACTTACCTGCGCACGTCTTACGACATCGAGACTGCGGCTGGTAAAATTCACGCTGCGCATCTGCCGCAGATTCTCGCCGCCCGGCTCTACATCGGTCGATAAAACATGGTCGCGCGACAGCAACTCCAAATCGGATCGGTGATCGACGGCTTCGTCGTCTCCGAAAAAATTCATTCGGGCGGCATGGCCTCGCTCTGGCGCGTCACCAAGGCCGGCGTCGATATTCCGATCGTCATGAAAGTGCCGACCATTCTCGATGGCGAGGATGCGACGATCATCGTCGGCTTCGAAATGGAAATGATGATCCTGCCGCGCCTGTCGGGCGCGCATGTGCCCAGGTGCATCGCGGTGAAGGACATTGCGCAGCAGCCCTATATCGTCATGGAATATATCCAGGGCCTGAACTTGCTGAAGCTGCTCGACGAGACGCCGCTTGCGCCCGCGCGCGTCGCGCAGATCGGCGCCAAGATCGCCGCCGCTTTGGTCGATCTGCACCGGCAAAACGTGCTGCATCTCGATATCAAGCCGTCGAACATCATGATCCGCGAAAGCGGCGAGGCGGCGCTGATCGACTTCGGCCTGTCGCGGCATCTGCAATTGCCTGACCTGCTCGAAGAAGAATTTCACGTGCCGATGGGCACCGGGCCCTACATCTCGCCCGAACAGGTGCTGCGCAATCGCACCGATCCGCGGTCGGATATTTTCTCGCTCGGCGTGCTGCTCTACCACTTCGCCACGAAGGTGCGGCCGTGGGGCATTCCTAAATTCAACCGCGCCTTGCGCGCGCGGCTGTGGCGCGATCCTGTTCCGCCGCGCAAGCTCAATCCGGATATTCCGCCCTACCTGCAGGAAATCATCCTGCGCTGTCTTGAGCCAAACCCGGCGCGCCGATATCCGACGGCGGCGCAGCTGCTTTTCGATCTCCAGCATCCCGATGAAGTGCGCCTCACCGAGCGCGCGGAGCGCATGGAACAATCTGGTTTCATTGCGACGTGGAAGCGCCGCTTTCGATCGGCCGCGACCGATGTCGAGCATCCGCGCGCGGTCGCGGAATCCGCAACCAACGCCGCGCCGATCGTCATGGCGGCCGTCGATCTCAGCGAGGGCATGGAGCAACTGGCCGAAGCCTTGCGCAAGGAGGCGGGGCGCGTGCTGCACTTTGTGCCCGGCGCGCGGCTCGCCTGCATCAATGTGCTCAAGCTCAATCGTGTGGGCCTGAATTATTCGCGCGACGCGGAGGGGCGCAACATTCACGTCACCCGTCTTGTCGAGCTGAAGGAATGGGCGCGCCCGCTCGCCCTCTCGACCGGCGAAGTGACGTTCCATGTGCTGGAAAGCCCGGACCCCGCGGCGGCGCTGATCGACTTCGCCAAGAACAACAATGTCGACCAGATTTTGATCTGCGCGCGGGCAAGTTCGAACTTGCGCCGATATCTCGGCAGCGTGTCGTCTCAGGTCGTCGCCGAGGCGCCCTGCACGGTGACGGTGGTGCGCCTGCCGACCGGTTTGGCGCCGCTCGTCGAGGCGACGGACGAGCCGGCGCGCGAGACCGAACCGGGCCCGCCCTGAGCGGCTTTTTTGCGTGACGCGACAGCCGTTTTCGGGATAAGCACGAGACTGGAGAGCCAAATGATTGAGCCAGGCGCCAAGCCATGAACCGTTTCGAACGACGCCCCCTGCCAGCCGGCGAAGCTCAAGTCGAGTTTCTCGACGGAGATTTCCGGGTGCTGCGACCAGGCTCTTTCGTCCGCTGCGCGGTGACCGGCGAACCCATCGCCATGGAAGATCTGCGCTACTGGGACGTGGACAGGCAGGAGGCCTATGCCTCGCCTGAGGCCAAGCTCAAGCGGCTCGGCATCATTCGCGCCTCAAACGCCTGAGCAGGGCGCGCAGCGCCGCCTCGTCGTCGAAGACCATTTCGACCTTCAGAACATCGAGCCCCGGCATATCGGCCGGCGCGATCCGCGCGGCGTCTTTTTCGGTCGTGACCACGATCTCGGCGCGCGCCGCTTTTGCTTCGGCTGCAAGACGCCGCAAGTCGCCGGTCTCGAACATCTGGTGATCGTCGAAGCTGCGCGCGCCGACGAGCTCCGCGCCGCACGCGCGCAAGGTGTCGAAGAATTTTTCCGGTCGCCCGATTCCCGCGAAGGCGAAGACGCGGCGTCCGCGTAGCCGCTCGCCGTCGACGGGCGCCAGTCGCGCGAACAGCGCCTCACGCCCGGCGCGCCTGGCTTCGCGTGCGACGTTTTCGCCTGCCGCCCCGGCGCCGACAATCACCACCGCATCGACGAGCGGCCATTGCGCGCGCATCGGCGCCCGCAGCGGGCCTGCGGGTATACACAGGCCGTTCCCGAGCCCCGTGGCGCCATCGACGATGGCGAGCGAGACATCCTTGCGCAGCGAGGGATTTTGCAAGCCGTCATCCATCACCACGACGCCGGCGCCGGCTTTCGCCGCAGCTTCTGCGCCGGCGACGCGGTCCGTACAAATGAAAGCTGGCGCGCAGCGCGCCAGCAGCAGCGGTTCGTCGCCGACATCGGCGGCTTCGTGCAACGACGGATCGACCTGCAACGGCTCGGGACTGGACAGACCGCCGCCGAATCCGCGCGAGAGGAACGCCGGCGCCTCGCCCATGGCGCGCAGCATTTTCGCGCAGGCGATGGCCGCAGGCGTCTTGCCGGCGCCGCCGGCTGTGAAATTGCCGATGCACAGGATCGGCGCCGTGGCGCGCACGCCCTTGCGCGTCACGCGGCGCGCGGCGATGGCGCCATAGAGAATCGAGAGAGGTTGCAGCAGGCGGGCCTGTGCGCCGGGCTTCCCCCGCTGCCAGAAGGCGGGGGCGCGCATCAGCGATGCTCCATGCGCATGTGCATGAAATAGGGTTCGAGCGCCGAAAGGATGTTGGCGGAAGCGCCGCCGAGTTCATCAACCGCCTCTGACGCAGCGCGCGCCGTCTTTCGCAGAAGGGCCGTGTCGGAGAGCAACATCGCGAGCGTGCGGGCCAGCGTGTCGGCGTCGGCCACTTCAATTGCGCCATGCGCCCGTTTGAGCGTGCGATAGACTTCCGTGAAATTCGCGACATGCGGACCGTGCAAAATCGCGGCGCCTAGCTTTGCGGGCTCGATCGGGTTTTGCCCGCCCTGCGCCACCATCGACTTGCCGAGATAGACGATGCTCGCGACGCGGTAAAACAGGCCGAGTTCGCCCATGGTGTCGGCGATATAGACGCCCGTGGACGAGCCGGGTTGCTCGCCGCGCGAGCGCAGGCCGGCGACGATCCCCTTCGAGCTCGCCAGCGCCGCAATCTCCATACCGCGCGGCGCGTGACGTGGCACGATGATGGTGAGGAGATTGGGAAAAGTCCTGGTGAGAGCGCTGTGCACCGCAAGCGCGATTTCCTCTTCGCCCGCATGCGTGGATGCCGCGACCCACACCGGGCGTGGGCCGACCATCGCCACAAGCGCGGCGAGCTTTGCAGCATCGACCGGCGGCGCCGGAACATCGAACTTCAGATTGCCGACAACCTGCACGCGCGGCGCGCCCAGCATCATCAGCCGCGCCGCGTCGTCACGCGTCTGCGCGAGGCAGAGATCGATGCCGCCCAGCAGCGCGGAAATGAAACCGGGAAGTTTCTGCCAGCGCTGAAACGACCGCTCGGAGAGGCGCGCATTGACCAGCACCAGCGGCATGGCGCGGCGCTTTACTTCCATGATGAGGTTGGGCCAGAGCTCCGATTCCGCGAGCATCACGAGATCGGGTTTCCAGTGATCGAGAAACCGGCGCATGTAACGCGGCGCATCGAGCGGAATGTATTGATGGATCGCGCCGCCCGGCAGGCGCCCGGCCAGCACCTGCGCCGAGCTGACCGTGCCGGTCGTGATCAGCACATGAAAACCGCGCGCGCGCATCTGCTCGACGATCGGCAGCAGCGCCAGTCCTTCGCCGACGCTCGCGCCATGCAGCCAGGCGAGGGCCCCAAGTGGGCGTGGCGCGCCCGGCACGCCGAGGCGCTCGCGCAGGCGGCGCGCATCTTCCTTGCCGCGTCGCTTGCGCCAATTGAGAAACGCGGGCCCAAGCGGCGCGAGCAAAGCCGTCGCGCTGCTATAGGCCCGTAAAAGGCTGTTCTTCTTGATCATCGCGAGGCCTTGCCGGCGCGGGCGCGCGGCGGCGCCAAGTCACGCCATCCGACAAGCTTGCGCGCCACGCCGGGCTCAGGCCGGATCGAGGAAGCGATGGAGATGCACGATGAAATAGCGCATCTGGGCATTGTCCACGGTGGACTGCGCCTTGGACTTCCACGCCGCATGGGCGGATGCGTAATTCGGGAAAATGCCGACCACGTCGATTTTCGACGGATCCTTGAAAACAGCGCTCTCGAGATTCTCGAGCTCGCCGCCAAACACAATATGCAAAAGCTGTTTCGATTCGCGCGGAGTGTCGGTCATTTTCGGTTCCAGTTGGGTTGGCGGGGCCTTCTGGCGGGCCCTTGATATCTCGGATGTGACGTCCCGATCATGACATCAGGCGCAGGCGAGCGATGATTTCCTCGCGGAAGCGCTCGGGCGCGGCGGCCAGGACGCCATGTTTCGGGGACGGCTGGTTATAAACGGGTCTGCGACCGTGCGTATCGACGAGGAATCCCCCCGCCTCATGCACGATCAAGTCGGCTGCCGCTATATCCCAATCATGCGCATTGGTCGAGGCGAAGCCGGCTTCGATGTCGCCATTCGCCACCATGGCGATGCGATAGGCGAGCGAGGGCACCTTCCGTTGCGGCGTCACATGCGCGCCCGTTCGGGCGAAGCGCTCGATCAACGGCAAAGCTCCCGCGACTCGCGCCCCGGCAAGCGTTTCGGCGTCGGAAACCCGCACCGGCATGTCGCCGCCAAGCCAGGCGCCAGCGCCCTCGAGCGCCGAGAATGTGTGGCCGAGCGCGGGCAGATGCAGCACGCCGGCGCGCGGCAGACCGTCCACCACCAGCGCGATGGACACCGCCCAGCGCGGATCCCCAGCCACGAAGGCGCGGGTGCCGTCGATCGGATCGACGATGAAGACGCGGGATTTGCCGAGTCGCTCTGGCGTGTCGGCGGTTTCTTCCGAGAGCCAGCCGGCGCTGGCGTCGAGCGCGCGCAACTCCGCCATCAGCATGCGGTCTACGGCGTGGTCGGCTTCCGTCACCGGCGAGCCGCCCGCTTTGGCTTCGACGCCCGCGCTGGTGTGTTCGCCATGGCGGAAATAGGCCATCGCCGTCTCGCCCGCACGTTGCGCGGCCGCGATCATCGCGGGCAGCAGGTCGGCGGGATCGGGAGGGACGCTCACGTCGTCGAGCCTTTTCATCGAAGGAATAAGAGGTGAAACAAGGTTTAAAGGCCGCTCCGGCGCGGCGCAAGCACAAGAGACTTTGAGTCTCGCGCAAAATGCAGGCGCGGGCGGTTCCGTTCAGGCAGGGAAGAGTGGGGCAACATCAGAACAACACAAGTAAAATGCCGATATTCGCTTCAGTCAGCGTACTTTAGAACTGGACTAAATAAAGAACATAATTGTTGACGCGTTTGTTTCGTCGCGGTTACTTCGCAATCAGCCGCATGCAACGTGCGGCCTTCGTGGCGGGGCCTTGAACCTTGTCCAAGGAAGAGCAATCGAAACGTTCGCGCATCTTCGTAGCGAGCGCATGCGCTTTTCCCGGGGCCTCGCCTTTCCAGATCCGGGAGGTCACGCTGTGGCGTCGTTTCGCTTGAAGTCTTTTGTTTCCGCACTCGCGCTCATCGGTTTTGGCGGCGCCGCCTCATCGCAGGAAATCAATCTCTACACGCTGCGCGAACCCGGCCTCGTGAAACCGCTGGTGGAAGCCTTCACGGCGAAGACGGGCGTCAAGGTCAACACGATCTTCATGAACGACGGCCTTGCCGAGCGCGTCGAAGCGGAGGGCGCGCGCTCGCCCGCCGACGTGCTGATGACGGCCGATATCGCGAAGCTCGTCGAGATCACCGAAAAGGGCGTGTCGCAGCCCGTGAAATCCGCCGTGCTCGAAGCCGCCGTGCCCGCGCAATTGCGCGACGCCGAAGGCCGCTGGTTCGCGCTCTCACTGCGTGGGCGCCTGATCTATGTGTCGAAGGATCGCGTCAAGGAGACGGCGATGACGTATGAGGATCTCGCCGATCCGAAGTGGAAGGGCAAGATCTGCATTCGCTCGGGCCAGCATCCCTACAACATCGCGCTGATCTCGGCCTATATCGCCCATCACGGCGAAGCGGCTGCGGAAACATGGCTGAAGGGCGTGAAGGCCAATCTCGGACGCAAGGCGACGGGCGGCGACCGCGAGGGCGCGCGCGATATTCTCGGCGATCTCTGCGATGTCGCAGTCGGCAATTCCTATTACATCGGCCTGATGCGCTCAGGCGCCGGCGGCCCCGACCAGAAAAAATGGGGCGACGCGATCAACGTCATCATGCCGAGCTTCACCAATGGCGCGACGCATGTAAACGCCTCTGGCGCAGCGGTCGCCAAGAATGCGCCCAACCGCGACAATGCGGTGAAGTTCATGGAATTCCTCGTGTCCGATGACGGCCAGAAAATCCTCACGCAGGAGAATTTCGAATATCCGGTCAAGACCGGCGCGCCGATCAACCCGATCATCGCCGCGCTTGGCCCGCTGAAGCCTGACACGATTTCGATCTCCGACATCGCCAAGAATCGCAAGGCCGCGAGCCTGCTCGTCGACAAGATCGGTTTCGACAATTGATCTCTCGACGCGCCATCTCTGTACCAAGGTTGTCGACGCCGGGTTTCCTGATCGCCTCCGCGCTCGTCGCGGCGGCGGTTGCGGCGCCTGTCGTGTCGCTGGCGCTTACAGCGGCCAGAGGATCGGGCGATCTCTGGCCGCATCTCATCGCCTATGTGCTGCCGCAGGCGGTCGCCGACACGTTGAGCCTGCTGGCGGGCGCGGGCGTGCTGGTCATTGTCATCGGCACGCTGACGGCGTGGCTCGTCACGGCTTATGAATTCCCCGGCCGTGCGCTGCTGCAATGGGCGTTGCTGCTGCCGCTCGCCATGCCGACCTACATCATCGCCTACGCGTATCTCGATCTGCTGCATCCGATCGGGCCGGTGCAAAGCGCCTTGCGGGCCATGCTCGGCATCACGTCGCCGCGCGGGCTGATCCTGCCCGACATCCGCTCGATGGGCGGCTGCATCCTGCTGTTCGGGTTCGTGCTGTTTCCTTATGTCTATCTCACCACGCGCGCGATGTTGCTGATGCAGATGGCGAGCCTCGTCGAGGTCGCGCGCACGCTCGGCGCTTCGCGGCTGTCGATCTTCCATCGCATCGCGCTGCCGCTTGCGCGCCCGGCGATTGCGGTGGGCGCCTCGCTCGCGCTGATGGATGCGCTGAACGATATTGGCGCAGCGGAATTCCTGGGGGTGCGCACAATGACCGTGTCGATCTATTCGACATGGGTGAACCGCTCGAACCTGCCGGGAGCTGCGCAAATCGCGCTCATCATGCTGGCGCTGGTTGTCGCGCTGATCCTCATCGAGCGCGCCGCGCGCCGGCGTCAATCCTATGCGGGGCAGGCGCAGCGCGCGCGCCGCCTCAGTCCCGAACCCTTGCATGGCTGGCGCGCGGCGCTGGCTTTTGCCGCCTGCGCGTTGCCCGTGCTGATCGGTTTCGTGCTGCCTGCGTCATATCTCATGGTCGAGGCCGTCGCGCGCGTGAGGTTTGCAGGCATTTCGGCGAGCCTGGTCGCGCAGGCTGGAAACTCCATGCTCATCTCCGGCGTCGCGACGCTCAT
>JANXTB010000235.1 GCA_025356415.1 Hyphomicrobiales bacterium | reverse complement strand
AAAACCGTGGCGAGGGGCTCCCGATTTCAGCGGTGATTTACTCTCACAATCATGGTGATCATTGGGGCGGAATTCGGGGCGTCGTGAATGAGGCGGACGTTCGCTCAGGCAAAATTCCGATCATCGCGCCACGTGACTTCCTCCGTCACACGGTCGAAGAAAACGTATACGCCGGGAATGCGATGAACCGGCGCCTCTTCTTTCAGTACGGGCTGTTGCTGCCTGCGGCCCCGCACGGCTATGTGGGCCAAGGCCTCGGGCAAGCTGTTTCAGCGGGCGCCACCGGCCTGATTTCCCCGACGCGGATCGTCGAGAAAGACATCGAGGAATTCGACGTCGATGGTGTGCCTATGGTGTTCCAGAACACGCCGAACACTGAAGCGCCCTCTGAGATGAATACGTGGATCCCGGGCATGAAGGCGCTGTGGATGGCCGAGAATGTCTCCGCGACGTTACATAATATCTACACTTTGCGCGGCGCCCCGGTGCGCGACCCGCTGCGCTGGTCGAAGTTCATCAGCGAGGCCCTCTATCGTTTCGGGCAAGACGCCGACGTCATGTTCGCTTCCCACCACTGGCCGCGCTGGGGAAACCAACGCATTCAGGAAGTTCTTCGCGCCCAGCGCGATATCTACGCCAACATGAACAATCAGGTTCTTCACCTGGCCAACCAGGGCGTTACGATCAACGAGGTTCATAACGTCTACACTGTGCCAAAAGGCCTGCAGGCGAAATGGGACGTTCGCGGCTATCATGGCTCGCCTGAGCATAACAGCCGCGGCGTCATCCAGCGCTTTCTCGGTTTCTGGGATTGCAATCCCGCAACGCTGATCCCACTGTCGCCGTCGGAATCGGCGCCGCTCTATGTCGAGATGATGGGCGGGTCAGCCCGCATCCTTGCGCGCGGTCAGCAATTGCATGACGAAGGCAAGTACAAGCACGCATCCGAAATCTTGAACAAGCTGGTGCAGGCCGAACCACAGAACCAGGTGGCCAAGGACTTGCTCGCCGACGTCTACGAGCAGATCGGCTACCAGCAGGAGAATCCGGGTCTGCGCAACAGCTTCCTTGCCGGAGCGTATGAATTACGCACTGGCATTCCAGAGGGACAGACCGCGAGCAGCAGCAGTCCCGACATTATCCGAGCCATGACGACCGAGCTTTTCCTGAACTTTTTAGGCATTCGCATGGACAGCCGAAAGGCCGAGGGCCTGCGGTTCACCATCAATCTGGTCACACCGGATAATGGCGAGAAGTTCATCATCGAAATGGAGAACGCGACACTGACCAACATCCAGGGCTTCCAAGCGCCAAACCCCGATCTGACCCTCACCATAAACCGCTCTGATCTTGAGCACGTGATGGCGGGACAGAAAACACTGGAGTCGCAGATTGTCGCCGGCATCGCCCGCGTGCAAGGCGACGCCGGTGTCTTGCAAAAGCTCGCCGCGACCATGGTGGATTTCGATCCGCGCTTCGAAGTGCTGCCGGGCACCAAGGCGCGAGACGTCAGGGTCGCACACAACGATGCCTACGAAGCTATTCCTGGCAGGGTCGTTATCGAGTGAGCAAGGTCCGACAGGCAAAGAGCCCGGCGTTCAGATCGACGCCTCGCGGTCCGTCGCCTCGTCGAGCGCATCCACAAGCTGACGCAATGAGCGGTCCCCAAAAACCAAAAAGCCCCGGCTGTCTTTACGACAACCGAGGCTTTCGAAATGGTGGGCCCGACAGGGATCGAACCTGTGACCCCTACGATGTCAATGTAGTGCTCGCGGCCAATTCCTACGGATAATAGTGGACCAAGAACTATGTCCGTTTTGGCGCGACGCGGATTAACCGTGCGGCTAATTTGTGCCCCGTAGTGCGGAGCTCCGCACATCATAGTCGATGGGATCTCGGCGCCCATTTGGAGGTGTTCTGAGCAGATGCGGGCGTTGATCGCATGCGCCTCGCCGGATGCGCGAATGCTTACGGCCTAATAGCTCTCGCACCTGTCCGCGAACAACTCTTCTTAGTTCGTTCTCGTCACCTTGCGCTCAAGGCAACCGTGGCATTACGGTCGCCGAATGCCGCTCGACGACGAACAGAAGAATTGGCTCCGCGTAACCCTAAGGCGTTCGGGGATCACCGCTTCGGCAGTTTCATCGAATGGACGCGAAGCGCCAAAGCCAGCGATCTTCTGCCAGCCGTCCGGGGCGTCATCGCGGAAGGCGCGCAACCGGTTGAGGGAAGGCGGCGCGCGAAGGGCCGGAGATCCGCACCTCGGTTGAGCTGGCGGAGACCCGCGGCTGGCGCGAGACCAAGGTGTACAGCGACCGCGCGTCGAGCGGCTCGAACAGGTTCCGGCCGGCCTATCAGCAGATGCTTGCTGGCGCCCGCGACGGTCAGTTCGACGTCATCGTCGCCGAGGCGCTCGACCGCCTGTCGCGTGACCAGGAGGATGTCGCCGGACTGTTCAAGGCGCTGCGCTTCGCCGATGTCGCCCTGCACACGATCGCCGAGGGTGAGATCAGCGAACTGCACGTCGGCCTGAAGGGCACGATGAACGCGCTCTTTCTCAAGGATCTCGGGAATGGCGCGCCGTGGCAAGACACCACAATCCGCGGCGACGCGGCACGCGGCACCGGCATCCTGCGCAACGAACTTTATGTGGGCCGCCTGATCTGGAATCGACAACGTTTCATCCGCGACCCGCAAACCGGCAAGCGCGTCGCCCGGATGAACCCGACAAGCGAATGGCTGATCGAGGAAGTCCCGGAGCTATGCATCGTCGAGAACGCGCTTTGGGCGAAGACCCAAGCCCGACTCGCCGCGATCGCCGCCTCGCCGACCGCCACCGCCATGCGCGACAGCGGCTTCTGGACCAAGCGCCGACCCAAGCATCTCCTGACCGGACTCGTCCATTGCGGCGCCTGCGGCCATCCGATGGCGTCGATCGGCCAGGATTATCTGCGTTGCGCGCGGGCGCACCGCAACGGGCTGTGCGACAGCAAGACCAGCATCCGGCGCGGCGTGCTTGAGGACATCGTGATCAAGGCGCTCCAGCACAATCTGATGGCGCCCGATCTAGTGAAGGAGTTTGTCGCCTCCGCCAACGCCGAGATTAACAAGGGTCGCGCCGAGGAGACAGCCAGCCGCGACCAAATCGGCGGCAAGCTCGCGACCGTCGAGCGGCAGCTCGACGCGCTGGTCGAGGCGATCGCCAACGGCCTGCGCTCCGGCTCCCTGCAAGCCAAACTCGACCAGCTCGAAGCCGAGCGCGCGGACCTCGTCGCCAAAATGGCGGCTCCTGCGCCGAGCCCCGTGCGTCTGCATCCCAATCTCGCCGACGCCTACCGCGAAAAGGTCGCCGCACTGCGCGACGCGCTGCACGACGAGGCGACGCGCGCGGAAGCCTTCGAGATCATCCCCAGCCTGATCGACAAGATCGTCGTCCACGAGCGGCGCGGCGAGAAGCCGGAGATCGAACTGATCGGCGACATCGCCAAGATGGTCGATATCTCGATGCCCGGCTCTGAAACGCAAAAAGCCACCCTCGGGAGGGCGGCTTTTGATGACCGAACTTCTTGTTCGGTAAAGCTGGTTGCGGGGACGCGCAACTACCGAGAGTTGCGATGCGTGATCTAGGCTGCAGCTCGTCTTATTG
>JANXTB010000233.1 GCA_025356415.1 Hyphomicrobiales bacterium | reverse complement strand
GGCGCTGGGCAAGCTGAAGCCCATCACCACCGAGGAAGCGAAAATCCTCGGGCCGAGCTTCGACGCCAATACCTACCGGACTAAAAAGATCTGGGGTCACTACATGGAAAAAGCCAAGCTCGCCGGCATTGCTCTTTCCTGAGGCCGCAGTGAGCTGACGAGGTACAACAGGGTCTTGCCTTCAAAACTCTCGTCAGCCCGGGCCGCCGTCGAGGCCAGAAGCGCGTGCGCCACAAGCGCCGCCGCTGGCGCGAGATGCTTCAGCGACACGCGACGATTCCGCTAAGAATGCATCGCCATAGGTTCCTCCATTTCGTTCCGCTTTTCCTCGACGGGGTAACGCGCGGGTGGCGAAGAAGCAGCCAGCACGCGGATCGGGGCAAGTCAGGAAAATGCGAAAGCGCAGGAGGAAATGGTCACGGTCGCGCCGCGGTCTCGCAGTTGGGCGAGACTGCGGCGCATCAGTTCAATGAGTCTGGCGCCGCTCGGTCCAGATGAAAAATGCGACTGCCAAAACAGCAAGGCCGGCGAACCAGACCGGTGCGGGGACGCCAGTGATGTCGGGAAGGCGGATCTTGCCGTACGCGCCGACCGTCAGAATATTGGCCTTCACCCAATCGAACGAGAGAGCGAAGAGAATGCCGCCGGCAATCATGCCGAGCGCGCCGACAAGCGCGTGCACGCTGCCTGTGGCGATCGCGGCAAGCCCGGTGCCGGGGCAATAGCCGTAGAAGACCATGCCGACCCCAAACAGGGCGGCGCCCAACGCGACGCCCAGAAGATTAGCGTCTTTGACGGCATATTTCACGATGCTGGCGTCCGCCATCATCATCACGCCGACGCCCCCGACGATGATCGCCGTCAGCATGACTTTCAGGACTGTAAAATCTTTCAGCCTGAACTGATTTTCGATGACGTTGCAGCTCGTCACGCGGCCGCGATGAAGCAGGAACCCGAAAGCGGCGCCGATGAGCAGGGCAAGCAGCACACTGCCTGGAGCGAAAAGATTGCTCATGATTTTCTCCTTCAGGCTTTCTTCGCGTGGAACAGGATCGCGGAGGCGACGAGGCCTGTCGCAAACATCACGCCCAGGAACAGCCAGCTTGAAACGGCCAGTTGCAATCCGCCGGAAATGCCGTGACCGCTCGTGCAGCCGCCCGCAAGCCGCGCGCCATACATGATGATTGCGCCGCCGAGGAACGCGTAGGCGAAGCGCTTCCAGACAGAGCCGCCGAGTTCTTGCCGCCAGACATCCGGAACGAGTTCGACCTTGAATGTGCCGGAGACGATCGAAGAGATGAAAGCGCCGAGCATGATCCCGACCAGAAAAAGCACGCCGTAATCCAGTGCGAAGGGCGCCTGCTTCCAATAGGTATTGTTGGCGACGGTGTCTGCGCCGAGCAGTGGAATAGCGACCTCGCCGGCGAGGCGCCCATAGGCGGTGGTGACGCCGATCGGGTCTTTCGCGATGGCGAAGGCGATCCAGCTCAGAACGCCGATGCCGGCGCCGGCGAGATAAGGTGTCCAGTCCATGCGGGATGCGCTTTCGCGCACTCCGATCTCGTGGGTGGTAGCCATGCTCATTTGGCTGCTCCTTTGCTCTTTGACTTCGGATTTGTCGTACGCGACGGTTTCTCAGCACAGAACAGGTCGTACAGAACCGCGATCACGCGTGAGGCGTTGTCGTTGGCCAAGGCATAATAGATCGTCTGCGCATCGCGCCGCGTCACGACGAGCCCGTCTTCGCGCAATTTGGCGAGATGCTGCGACAAGGCTGACTGGCTGAGGCCGACTGTGTCCATCAACGTCCCCACCGAACATTCGCCCTTATGCAACTCGCACAACACCATCAGGCGGTGCTTGTTGGCGATCGCCTTCAGAAAGGCTTCGGCCTTCTCGGCCTTGGGGAGCAGCTTTTCAATATTCATGTTTTCTAATTTAGCAGATGCTCATCTACCGAGCAAGGCCTTTCTGGCGCGCAATCCGGCTGGCCGCTCAGGCGAGCCCGGTCTGCTTGATCCAGGCGGCAATGCTCTTTGCGTCCATCGCTCCCGCCTGCCGGGCCGCCTCGCATCCTTTGTCAAAAAGGATCAGCGAGGGAATGCTGCGGATGCCGTAACGGGCCGACACGGCTGGAACGGCTTCGGTGTCGAGCTTTGCAAAGCGCACGAGCGGCTGCATGTCTCGGGACGCGGCTTCGAAATGGGGAGCCATGGCGCGGCAGGGTCCGCACCATGAGGCCCAGAAATCCACGAGCACGGGGATGTCGTTCCGGCTGATCATCCGGTCGAACGTGGCGGCTTCGGAGACTTCCACCGGATGGCCGTCAAAGAGCGGGGTGTGACAGCCGCCGCATTGCGGAATGAGCCGCTCGCGCAGGCGCGCATCCGGCGCCCGATTGAGCTGTCCGCATTTTGGGCAGACGATGATGCGACTCTCCATGGTTCATACTCCCTGCTGCACTCATGCGCCGCTTTTGGTGAGCGCATAGGTGCGGTCGTCTATTTTCAGCACGCCGTCGGCGAGCCGCAGTTCGAGTTTCAGCGTGCCTTCATTGCGCTGCCACGGCAGCACGTCCATCAAGCGCAGGCGATTGCGGGTGTAAGGCTCGTCATATCCGATCCGAGTCGCTTCGTCGCGACTTGCCGCGCGGATGATGATCATGCCGGAGCCGGACGATCTTTCGTTGCGGTCAGCAAAAGGCCCCGCGGCAAACAGGATGCCGCGGCGCTCGAGATCGAGCAGATATTCGTGATGTTCGATACGCAGGCGATCGCGGGAGTCGATGGGTGGCGCGTCAGGATTGGGGCGCATCATCAGAACATAACATTGCTCGCGCGCGAGCGATGACGAGATCGCCGCAACTTGTTCCGCGTGACTTGGCATTAAACGGCCCCTTATCCCCAATCAGTGCATTGGCTCTCCGGACGACGGACCGGTCGTCTGCGCCGATACATCGCGCAGCGAGCCGGTCTGGCGTTCGATCATTCTGTGCACGACGATGTCGCTACCCTGATTCAATTCGCGCAGCCGCTCGCCGATGATCGCGTCAGCTTGCGTGATGCGCTGGTTATGCCGGATGTAGTCGACCCAGGTTGGCGTCTGATAGCGCTCGATCCAGAGCTCTGTCTCACCAAGGTCGCGCAGCAGCGACCAGTGCCGCGCGCCATCGCGACGCCGCACGCGGCGGCGTTCCGCCATGATGGCTAAAAATTCCGGCACGTCGCTGTTGCGTATCCTGTACTCGATCGTGATGACGATCGGGCCACTGCGCGGCTGGATATCGAGCGCGACATCGGGAACCGTCCAGCGGCTGAGAGGATCTAGCGAAGCGTCAATGAGATCGTGCAGGCGAAATTTAAGGCCGAGCAGGATTCCGAGCGCGTGGACGATGATCGAAAGCAGCAAGGCCTCCGACACGCCGGCGCGTTCAGCAGTCCAGCCCCAGACCCAGCTTCCGATCGCCATGCCGCCGAACGCCGCGGTCTGGTAGAGCGACAGCGTGCGAGCCATGACCCAACGCGGGGCGGAAAGCTGGATGCTGACGTTGAACGTCGACATGGCGACGACCCAGCTCGCGCCGCCAAACACCATGCCCATCATAGTCAGCCAAGTCGACTGGCTGAGCGCCGTAATCGTCACGCAGGCGATGAGCCCCGCGAAGGACAGCCGGGCAAGGCCTTCGACGCGGAACAAGCTGCGCAGGCGGCCGCTCAGCAAGGCGCCGCTGACGGCTCCCGCGCCGAAGCTGCCGAGCAAGACGCCGAACGTCACAGGTCCGCCTACGACGAGATCGCGCGCGACGAGCGGCATCAGGCCCTGCACGGCGGCGGCGCCGAAGCCGAAGAGGAAGCAGCGGATGATGACGTGCTTGATCGAGGGCGACATCGCCGCATAGCGAAGTCCCGCGCCCATGGCGAGGCCAAGGGATTCCGGCGGCAGGCCGCGCTCGGAACGCGGTTGCTTCCATCGCAGAAGAACGAGAATGAGACCGACATAGCTCGCCGCATTGACGGCGAAAGCGGTCGCAGCGCCGGCGGTCGCGACGATGAAGCCGCCGATCGCGGGGCCGACGCTTCGCGCGACATTGAAGCCCATCGAGTTCAGCGCAACGGCCGCCGGCAGATCTTCTCGCGGCACCATTTCGCCGACAGAGGCTTGCCACGCCGGCCCGTTCAGCGCCGAGCCGCAGCCGATCAGGAAAGTGAAAAGGAGCAACATCCACGGGCTTAACAGCGACAGGCCAGTCATGAGCGTGAGCAGGGCCGAGACGCCGAGCATAAAGACCTGCGCCACCAGCATGACGGAGCGGCGATCGTAATTGTCGGCGATCGCGCCCGCGGCGAGCGAGAACAGCATGATCGGCAGCGTCGTCGATGTCTGGACGAGCGCGACCATTTCGGCGGATGGCGCGATCGAGGCCATCAGCCAGGCGGCGCCAACCGACTGGATCAGTCCGCCGAAATTCGACGCGAGGCTCGAGATCCACACCGCGCGGAAGAGTGCATGCCGCATCGGAGCTAGTGAGGATCGCGATTGGTGAGGAGCATTAATGCGCTTGGGAAACTTAGCCTCCATCTGTGCCGGAACATTCGAACGCCAGAACGCGTCGCGCAACCCAACATGTCCGTCAACTTTACGCAATGCCGTCATTCATCAGCGCGCGCATATCCATGCAGCGCTCGAGCATGGCGCCGGGGCGGGGGCGGGCCATGTGGAGATCCATGTCCGGTGCTGCTTGGCTCTCGCGGTTTGCGCCCTAATTGATTTCTTGTAGCGAGCTCCGTTCGCGCCTCCGTCGCGAAAAGATGCGCGTGCCTCATCCGGGAGGTCGGGATGCAATTAGGCGTGATCGGCTTGGGTCGCATGGGCGGCAATATGGTGCGCAGGCTTCTCGCAGACCCGTCGCACAGCGCTGTCGTCTACGATCGCTCGCCGACTGCGGCGCAGGCGCTTGGCCTCGAGCGCGTGCGTGCCGCGGCCGATCTTTCCGAACTTGTCGCGGCGCTCACGCCGCCGCGCGCCATATGGGTCATGCTTCCCGCGGGCGATGCTACCGAGCAGACCATCGCGCAGCTCGCGCCGCTGCTGGCGAAGGACGACGTGATCATCGATGGCGGCAACAGTTTCTGGCAAGACGATGTGCGGCGCGCGGCCGCGCTGCGCGAGCACGGCTTGCATTATGTCGATGTTGGCACGAGCGGCGGAATCTGGGGACTCGAGCGCGGCTATTGCATGATGATAGGCGGCGAATCCGCCATCGTCGCGCGACTCGATCCGTTGTTCGCAACGCTGGCGCCGGGACCCGGCGACATTGCGCAAACGCCAGGCCGGACGGGCAGGGATTCGAGGATCGAGCGCGGCTATCTACATGCGGGTCCGTCGGGCGCAGGCCATTTCGTGAAGATGGTTCACAACGGTATCGAATATGGATTGATGCAGGCCTATGCGGAGGGCTTCGACATTTTGAAGAACGCCGCGTCCGTCGATCTTCCGCAGCAGCATCGCTTCGACTTCGACGTCGCCGATATCGCCGAAGTGTGGCGGCGCGGCAGCGTTGTCTCGTCGTGGCTTCTCGACCTCACCGCGTCGGCGCTTGCCAAAAGCCCTGCGCTCGAGGGCTATGCCGGACGTGTGGCGGATTCGGGCGAGGGCCGCTGGACCGTCAACGCCGCCATCGACGAGGCCGTCGCCGCGCCCGTTTTGACCGCCGCGCTCTATGCGCGTTTTCGCTCGCGCCACGAGCACACATTCGCCGACAAGCTGCTCTCGGCGATGCGCAATGCCTTCGGAGGACACAAGGAGCCGCCGGTTTGACGGCGATGGGATCGACCATGACCGAAGACAGCGACCTCGCCCGACCCGATCCCTGCTGCTTCGTGCTCTTCGGCGCGACCGGCGATCTGGCGCACCGACTCGTCATTCCCGCGCTCTACAATCTCGCCGTCTCGAAATTGCTGCCCGACCCCTTCGCCATCGTGGGCGTTGCGCGCCGCGATGTCTCGACGGAAAGTCTGCGCGCGGGCTTCCACAAGGGTCTTCGCGAATTTGCGACACAAACCGTCGATGACGCAATTGCGCGCGGCCTGTTCGAGAAGGTCGTTGCCGTCAGCGCCGATGTTGCAGACGAGGGCTCGTTCGAGCGTCTGCGCGACGAACTGCAAAATAGCGAAAGCAACTGGGGCACAAAGGGCAATCGTCTGTTCTACCTCGCGACCCCGCCCGCAGCCTTCGCGCCGATCGCCAATGAGCTGGGGCGGCTTGGCTTGACGCAGCAGGAAGATGACGCGTGGCGCCGCATCGTTGTCGAGAAGCCGTTCGGCGTCGATCTGGCTTCGGCGCAACATCTCAATGAGCAGCTTCTGCAGACGTTTAACGAACATCAGATCTACCGCATCGATCATTACCTCGGAAAGGAGACGGTGCAGAATCTGCTCGTGCTTCGCTTCGCCAATGGCATGTTCGAGCCCATCTGGAATCGCGAACACATTGAACATGTGGAGATCCGCGTGGACGAGACTCTTGCCGTCGGACGACGCGGCAAGTTCTACGATACGACCGGCGCGCTGCGCGACATGGTGCCGAACCATCTCTTCCAGCTGTTGTCGCTGGTCACCATGGAGCCGCCCGCGCGTTTCGATGCGCATACGGTGCGCGCGGCGAAAGCCGCGGTCCTTTCCGCAATCAAGACGCAGACGCCCGAAGAGGCGTTGCGCAATTCGGTGCGCGGGCAATATACGGCAGGTCAGGCGGGTAAACATCAAGTGCCCGATTATCGCGAGGCGGAGAATGTCGCGCGCGACAGTGAGACAGAAACCTTCGTCGCGCTGCGGCTCATGGTCGACAATTGGCGCTGGGCAGGCGTGCCATTCTACTTGCGCACCGGCAAGGCGCTCGCAGCCAAAAGGACCGAGATCGCGATCAAGTTCCGGACGGCGCCGCTTTCCATGTTCCAGACGATGCCGGTCGCCGATCTCGCGGATAATTATCTCGTCATCGGCATCGATCCTGTCGAGCGCATTTCGCTGCAGTTCAACGCCAAGGCGCCGGGTCTGTCCGTGTCGATCCGCGGCGTACAGATGGATTTCTGCTATCGCGATTATTTTCGCGCCGAACCGAAGACCGGCTATGAGACGCTGCTCTACGATTGCATGCGCGGCGACAATATCCTCTTCCAGCGCGCTGACAGCATTGAGGCTGGCTGGCGCGCCGTTGAGCCATTCCTGCAGGCGTGGCGCAACGCCGGCGCAGACGGGCTGCAGTTTTACGCCGCGGGCGGCGACGGTCCGGACGCCGCAAAGGAATTGCTGGCGCGCGACGGGCGGCGTTGGCGCGAGGCTGGCTGAATGGACGCGCGCTGGCGCATCTTTCCCGACGCGACCGCGCTCGCCGAAGCAGCGGCAGAGGCGATTGTCGCCGCGATCGAGGCCAGCGGCGACGCGCCTGCAATTTGCCTGACGGGCGGATCGACGCCGCGCTGTGTCTACGATCTGCTTGGCCGCGAGCCGTGGGCCGCACGCATTCCATGGCCTCGCGTGCACTGGTTTGTCGGCGACGAGCGCTTCGTTCCGCCAAGTGACGAGCGCAGCAATCTCGGCGAGGCCCGGCGGCTCTTCCTCGATCGCTGTGCGCCGAAGGAGAACATTCACGCCATGCGCACCGACGTTCCCGATGTCCATGCGGCGGCGCGGCTTTACGAAGTGGAGGTACGAAACTTCAGCGCTGCGCGCCCCGCGGAGATGCTGTTCGATCTTGTCCTGCTCGGCGTCGGTCCTGACGGGCATGTGGCGTCTCTGTTTCCGGGCTCCGCCGCGTTGAGCAAGCAAAGCCGTTGGGTGGTCGGCGTCGATGAGGCCGCGCTCGCGCCCTTCGTGCCGCGCGTCACGCTGACGCTCACCACATTGTCGTCGTGCCGACGTCTTCTGTTCATGGCGGAGGGCGCCGCGAAAGCGCCCGTCCTGTCGCGCATCGCGCAAGGCGATGACCTTCCAGCGACGCGCGTGACATCGCGGAACGGCGCCGTGTGGCTGGTCGACAAGGACGCCGCGCCGCCCGTGGACGCCTTGGGGTCGCGGCTTATCCTCGTGATGGGCGTGTCGGGCTCGGGCAAGACGACGATTGGCGGCGCGCTTGCCGCCCGGATCGGCTGGTCGTTTCTCGACGCCGACGACCTGCACTCGGATGCGAACAAGGCGAAGTTGCGCGCCAGCGTATCGCTTACGGATGGCGATCGCGCGCCTTGGCTTTTGTCCATTCGCGAGGAGCTCGCGCGCAGACGGTCGCAAGGCGCCGATGTCGTCATCGCCTGTTCAGCGCTGAAGCGGCGCTACCGCGATGTCATCCTTCCCGCCTTCGCGAGAAGCCGGATCGTGCACCTGCGTGGCGACGCAGCGCTCATCGCGTCGCGGCTCAAGAAACGGCTGGGACATTTCATGCCGCCCGCGCTGCTTGGCGATCAGCTGAACATTCTGGAAGATCCCACCGAAGACGAACATGCGCTTGTCGTCGATGTGGACGGCGCGGCGTCAACGAAGGTCGATTTCATCGCCGCGCGCCTGCGACCGTTCATCGATGCGGGTCGGCTCGAGTCCGGTTCGAGTTGATAATGGGGCAGGACATCTGAAAGACTGTGCGTCTGGTCTGAGTCCAGATCGCGTTACATGAGTCCAGTCAGGATCAGAAACCATGAATGATACGGCTTTGCTGGCCGGCGCAGGCCTTCTCGCGGGGGCGATGAACGCCATCGCGGGCGGCGGCTCTTTCGTTTCGCTGCCCGCGCTTGTCGCTGTCGGCGTGCCATCCGTCTCGGCCAATGCGTCAAGCACGGTCGCGCTTTATCCCGGCGGTGCGGCGAGCTTCTGGGTCTACCGCGATGGCCTCAAGAAAGTCGCCGGCATTCCGGTTTTGCCATCGTTCATCACGACTGTCGGCGGCGGGCTGGTCGGCGCGCTTCTCCTGCTCTCGACGTCGAACTTCGCCTTCGACCGAATATTGCCCTGGCTGCTTCTCGTCGCGACCATTGTCCTTGTTCTAGGCCCGCGCCTTGGCGCCTTTCTGCGCCAGCGCTTTCACGCCGGACTGTGGACCGTGCTGGCGATTCAGTTCGCGCTCGGCATTTACGGAGGCTATTTCGGCGGCGCCGTCGGGCTGATGATGATGGCCGCCTGGAGCCTCCTCGACACGGCTGACGTCAAGCAGATGGCGCCGGCGCGCACGCTGATGGTCACGGGCGCGAATACGATTGCGGTGCTGTGCTTTTCCGCCGCGGGCGCGGTGTGGTGGTGGCAGACCGCGACGCTGGGAGTTGGCGCTCTGGTGGGCGGCTATGTCGGCGCCTGGCTTGGCAAGCGACTGCCCGCGAAACTCGTGCGCGCCGGAACGATCCTCATCGCCTCCGCGATGACGCTCGCTTTTTTCATCCGGGCTTACGGCCCGCACGCGGGGTGAGCTTCGTGTAGAACGGCGTAATTCCTTGCCTCATCTTTCGGTGGGCACGCCGGCATCGCGAATGACGGTCGCCCACTTCCGGGTTTCGCTCGCGATGAACGCACGAAATTCGTCTGGCGTATCGCCCACGAGGGTTGCGCCCTGACTCGACAATTTCGTCGCGACCGCTGGATCCTTGATGGCGTCGACTGCCGCCTTGTGCAGGATGGCGATCACGTCTTGCGGTGTTCCTGCTGGCGCGACCATACCGTACCAGTTTTCGACTTGCAGCGAAGGCATGCCTACCTCAGCCGTGCTGGGGACTGAGGGCGCACTTGGAACGCGCTTCGCGGCGCCGACTGCGATCGGCTTAAGACCGCCAGCCTGGATCTGCGGCAACAGGACTGGCAAATCGAGGAAAACCATCTGCACCTGTCCGCTCAGCAGATCGTTCACTGCTGGAGCGGCGCCGCGATAGGGCACATGCACGATATCGACCTTGGCGGTGAGCTTGAACAGCTCTCCTGCAAGATGCGGCAGACTGCCCGGACCGGACGACGCGAAATTCAACTTGCCCGGCTCTTTCTTCGCCAAGGCCAGCAACTCCTGCATATTGTTGGCCGGGACGTTTGGAGCGACGACGAGCATTTCCGGCACCTTGGCGACCAGCGTAATCGGCGCCAGATCCCGCAGCGTATCATACGCGACCTTCTGCATGCTTGGGCTGATCGCGAGCGCGCCGGCGCTCGACACCGCGATGGTGTAGCCGTCGGGTTTGGCCCGCGCGACCTGGTCCGTGCCGGTCACGCCGCCTTGCCCTTCGCGGTTCTCCACGATGATCGTCTGCTTCAAGATTTCGGACATGCGTTGGCCGACAACACGCGCAATGATGTCGTTCGGGCCTCCGGCCGTGAACGGCACGATCAGGCGGATCGTCTTGCTCGGAAAAGTTTGCGCCACACAAAGCGCTGGAGACAAAAGCACGATCAAGCCAGTCGCGAGGCGCCCGATGAGTTTCACGTTTCAGCTCCCTGTTCCGGCGACGGCTAGTCTTGCGAGCCCATGCCGGTTGCTCGTTTCAAACAAGCATAGTCGAAATTTCTTCTGGAACAAGGAATGGCAAAGCTCGACGCGCTGGCGTGCTTGCAACGCCGTGCGGATCACGCGTCCGGCGTTTCGCCAAGGAACAGTTTGACCTTGTTGGCCAATTCTATCAGCGAGAACGGCTTAGAGATCATGTCCATGCCGGGTTCAAGAAAACGCTTCCTGTTGATGGCGTCGGGAGAATAGGCCGTCATGAACAGCACTGGTAGATCCGGACGACGCTGGCGCGCGATCTCGGCGATCTGGCGTCCGCTCAGACCCGGCAATCCGACATCGGTGATCAGCAGCCTGATCCGCGCGTCTGACTCCAGGATTTCCAGCGCCTCGCGCCCGTTTTCTGCTTCCACGCCGACGTAATTCAATTCGCGCAGGACATCGAGCACGAGCAGCCGGACAGAGGGGTCGTCCTCGACAATCAACACTTGTTCGCCGTCGCCCATCGGCGCCACACCCGGATCGGGCGCCAGCGGCCGGCTGGCGAGATGCTTCGCCTCAGGCAAATAGAGCGTCACCTTTGTGCCGCGATCGATCGCGCTGTCGATGACAACGTGGCCGCGGCTCTGTTGCACGAAACCGTAAACCATCGACAAGCCGAGGCCCGTTCCCTGACCGATCGGTTTGGTCGTGAAGAACGGATCGAACGCCTTGGCCAGAATGTCCGGGCTCATGCCCGACCCGGTATCGCTGACTGAAATGCAAATATAATCGCCCGGTCTGATCTCATTCGGTTTCGTCGGCGCCTGCTCGGGGAATTGCGCGCAAGATGTTTCGATCGTCAGGCGTCCGCCACGTCCCATCGCATCGCGGGCATTGATCGCGAGATTGAGAATGGCGTTTTCGAGTTGGTTGGCGTCGATCAGCGCTGGAGGCAAATCCGGTTCGAGTTCGACGCTCAGCGACACTTGTTCGCCAAGAGCGCGGCGCAACAGCTCTTCCATCGAACGCGTCAGCGCGTTCAGATCAACAGGCTTGCTTTCAAGCGACTGACGGCGCGAGAAAGCCAGAAGGCGATGTGTGAGCGCCGCCGCGCGTTGCGCGGAATTGGTCGCCGCTGTCATGAACCTTTCGAGATCGTTCGTTCGACCCGCCTCGATCCGGCGATGCATGATGTCGAGACAACCAATCACGCCGGTGAGCATGTTATTGAAGTCATGCGCGATGCCGCCGGTCAGCTGGCCCACGGCTTCCATCTTTTGGCTTTGGTGCAATTCGGCCTGAAGCAGAAGGCGCGCTGTCACATCGCGGCCGACGCAATAAATATCGCCGCCTTCGGCGATGATGGACCAGTTGATCGAACTTACATCGCCGCGGCTAGTCAAAAGCCGCAAATCAAAGTCCTGAACGGGACGCCCATTCGTCGCAAGGTGGAACTTGCGGCGAACGTCTTCGCGATCTTCGTGATGAACGAGGTTCTCGAACGGCGTCTCCATCAGGTCGTCGAGCGTGAAGCCGAGCACATAAAGCCATGCCGGATTCGCCGCCTTGACGACGCCTTGCGCATCGCAGACGCAGATCACGTCCCGCGACAGGCTCCAGAGGCGGTCGCGCTCCCGCGTGCGCGCGCGAACACGGTCCTCCAGCGTCTGGTTCAAGTCCCGCAGGCTGTTTTGTACGCGCTTGGAATCGGTGATGTCGTAGATCGCGCCCATGAAGCGATGGCCGCCACCTTCGGATTTGGCTTGGCCGCGAAGCGCAATCCAACGCTCGAGTCCATCATCGACGCGGCGGATGCGGATCTCCGAATAGGCCAGTTCTCCGCTTTCAGAATGAGGGGCGCCGATAATCGGCGGGTCGTCGCCAAGCACGACCGAATTGATCGTTCTGACCGGAAGCGAATCGGCGCGGTGAAAGCCAAGAAGGCGACAGAACTCGCTCGAGACTTCCGCCGTGCCGAAGCCGCTATCATAGATGAAAGTCCCGATGCCGCCAGCCGATTGCGCAAGTTGCAGCTGGTCCTCGACGCGCTTCTGTTCCGTGATGTCGGTCAGCACGCCGGCGAAACGTGTCGGCTTCTCGGCCTCGTCGAGGTATGCTCGCCCGTTCGCCGAAACCCATCGAACCGAACCGTCCGGAGAAACGACGCGATACCTGCGCGCAAAGACCTCTGCGCCTTGCAACGCAGCAGCCACGGCAATCTGGATTCGGAGACGGTCCTTGCTATGAATGTTTGAAAAGAAGAGATCACCGGCAACGCCGCGTGCAGCGTCATGCGGAGGTATGCCGGACAGCGCCGCAAAGTGGGCGTCGGCCTGCAAGATCCCGCTGCCTATGTCCCATTCCCACGCGCCGCTGGCGCCGGGTAGCCTTGCGTCCGCATTCGCCGGTTCTCTCGGGCGCTCCAGACGCCCCTTGAAAGAGGCAAAATCGTCGCGCTCTTGTTTTTCGTGCATTGCTACTTGCGTCGCCGCTTGGGCGGTGACCAAAACTAATGGCGCAGCGCCATCCTTTTCGATGATCGGCGTCAACGTCAGGACGATATCTTTGAAGTCTGCTCCCTTGATCGACTCGAGAGAATGCGCGCCCCATCGGATTTCATCCGCAGTTGCGTTCAGCAATTTGAGGAAAGGTGCATTCGCCATGACGAGCGGAGCGCCGGTCCGGTCCGCATGCGCGATGGCGACCGCAATATCCGACGTCATCAATGCAACGAGCAGCGGGCTGGCTATGCCGCCCAAGTCGGCGCCTTTTGCGACGACTTCGTTCAGATCGGTGCGGGCGGATACGACCATGCTCATCAAGCCTGCAGGCTTTGCGCGCCTTCGGATCCAACAACGCGCTGAATGAATTCTCTGATGAGCACCCGTAGTGCTTCGACCGAAGGCAGATCCATCAGCATTGCAATGTAACCGCGGATGTTGCGGTCGCTGACGGCGAAATTGATGTAGAGGAACAGGACAACGCCGTCGTTGTGCTCGCCATCCTTGAAGAGATCCTGCTCACCTGCATGCAGGACTTCGGGGATCGACATGGCGAGCGGACGTTGCAACATGTTCGCCATGGTGGCGAGACAACCGTTCAGGACGACATTGCCGGTCTCGGCGAGCGCCTCGTCCTGGATATCGGCGACATCTTCCTCGGACAGACGATCGCCCGTTACGGCGCGAACAAGCGACAGGCTGTTTGAAGCTGGAAAGATCAGCATCGCCCGGCCGGAGAAGGCGCCCGAAAAATCCTGGAGCACAGCGACGAGATGATCGCTCTCACGCTCGCGGATGAGCGTGGACGCCGTGTCGCGGCTCACAACCTCGATGGAGGGAACTGAAAGCAGGATTTGCTCTCCAACCATCTTGCGCAAGCTGGATGCAGCACGGCTGACGCCGATGTTCACCAACTCGGTCAACGTGTCTCGTTCGAGTTCGGTGAGCATCATCCGGGTCTCGATCACTTGCTCTCTGTGTTCCAGGCTCGCATTGCTGCAATCACTACGATTGGGATAAAAAATTCAACTGGAGAAACGTCCGGAAATTAGTAACTATTCAAATCCATTATGATAGTCGGGTGAATCACTTGTGGATACACTACAGTCTACGCAGTTGCAGGTTCGGGGAGGGAAGAGGAGTGGGTGGGGTGGGGTGTGAGTGGGTTGGGGTGGGGGTGTGTGGGGCGTGGGGAGGTGGGGAATTGCGGACATACATGTTTAATTATTCGGTTACAAAAGTTGAATATGTTTTATTTGCAACGGCCGGGAGTTCAACGAGCTCTGCTGCTGTCTATTGGGACCAGCTTTGTACTATTTTTTCATCAAGCGCGATG